>JBIOHX010000262.1:0-5364 GCA_044449465.1 Gemmatimonadales bacterium
CGCCGGCACCGTGCACCTGGCGGGGCGGCTCAGCGGCACTCTCTACGACTTCGACCTGCGCGGGCGCGCCGCCGGCGACAGCGTGTACGCGCGCGGCAACTTCGTGCGAAGCTTCATGAGCGAATACGCATGGACCGACGCGCGGACGCCGCAGGCGAAGCTGTCGGTCGGGCTCGACGCCGGCGGCGTGAGCGCGATGGGTTTCGGCTTCGATACGCTGAGCGCGCGGCTCACGTATGCGCCGCCCGGCGGACACGTCGAACTAGCGGTGTCGCAAGGCGACAACCGGCAGTACGGCGCCAAGGGCGACTACGCGCTCGATCCCGACCGGAACGAGCTTCGCCTCGCCGACATGACGTTCCGGTTCGACACGGCGTATTGGTCGATGCCGCACCCGGGCACGATTCAATGGGGCGGTGCCGGCATTCGCGTGACCGACTTCGAGCTGCGCAACCGGGGCAACGGCCGCATCTACGCCAACGGCCTGCTGCCGACCAACGGCGTCGCCGACTTCATGGTCGAAGTCGACAACTTCCCCGTGTCGAACGTCGCCGACATCGTGCAGACGGATGTGTCGGCGAGCGGCCTCCTCACCATGCGCGCGAGCATGACGGGGACATTGAGCGACCCCGCCTTCCGCGGTGCGCTGGGGCTCGTGCAGGGCACGTACAATGGCACGCGAGTCCCCGCGCTGCGCGCCCGCTTCGGCTACGCCGACCGCGAGCTCGTGACGCACGCGGAGGCGCTCCGCACCGACACGGTCACTCACACCGTCGTCGCGACCAGCGACAGCGCGATGATGACGATCGACGCGCGCCTGCCGATCAACCTCGCATTCAGCGGCGTGACCGGCGACCGGCTGCTGCCACTTCCGATGTCGGTCGACGTCGTCGGCGATAGCCTGCCGATCGACCTCATTCCGCAGTTCACCGATCTCGTCTCCAACGTGCACGGACACGCGGCCGGTAGATTCGCGATGCGAGGCACGCTCCGGCGCCCGAGGCTCGTCGGTGCCGTGGCGATCGATCGCGCGACGACGATGATCAACTCGACCGGGGCGGTGATCGACAACATCGTCGGCCGCGTGCGCATGGCGAACGACACCGTCTACCTCGACACGCTTTCCGGCTCGGCGAAGGGACCGGTGAGCGTGCATGGCACGTTGGCGGTGGGCAACTGGCGCACCCCGACGCTCAATCTCTATCTCGTGTCGAACGGCGCGCGGCTCATGAACAACCAGTATGGCGACCTGCGGTTCGACTCCGGGCTGGCCCTGACCGGGCCATTCGACCAGGCCTACCTGAGCGGTGCCGTGACGATCGACCAGGGCGTCATCTACGCGCCGGAGCCGACCGGGCGTCATCTCATCGGCGCCGGCGACCCGGCGCTATTCAACGTGCTCGACACGACGCTCGACGCCGACCGCCAGCTCTTTCCGCCGCAGTCGCAGCTTCTCGCGAACCTCCGCATGGAAGTGACGGTCGCCGCCAAGCGCAACACCTGGGTGCGCAACCGCGAAGCGAACGTCGAGATCTACACCGTCGATCCGGTGTCCATTCGCGACGAACAGGAGGCGTTCCTGATCACCGGCGTGGTCACGACCGACCGCGGCGAGTACGACTTCCTGAGCAAGCGGTTCCAGATCCAGCGCGGGTCGGCGATGTTCATCGGCAGCCCGGACCTCAACCCGACGCTGCAGATCACCGGCGAGTATCAGGTCGAGGTCGCGTCGCGCGGGGCGCTCAACATCCGCGTCGTCATCGGCGGGACGCTCAAGCACCCCAACCTCTCACTCGAGAGCGACGCACAGCCGCCCAAGACCCAGTCGGAGCTGCTGACCCTGCTCGCCTTCGGCCAATCGACGACAACGCTCGTCTCGTCGACGACGTCAAGCGTCGCGGGTTCGGCGGCGACGCTCGACCTGTTTGGCGTCGGCGCGCAGGTCGCGGCGCGACGGCTGGCGAGCGTCGCCCTTGGCGTCGCGGTGCAACAGGTTCAGACCCAGGCAGGCCGCGCGACGGGTGTCGACGTCTTCGACATCACGCCGGCCGACGTGCCCACCGAGCTTGGATCGGGCCGCGGGATCGGCAATTTCTTCACGCAGACGCGCATCGAAGCGGGCAAGTACATCAATCCGCGGACATTCGTGAGCGTTCAGGAACAGGCCGTGAACTTCGGCGGCACGATCGAGCACCGCACGCTCGACGGCTGGCGGTTCAACGCGACGATCGAGCCGCGGTTGGTGCTGCTGGAGCCGACGCTGAATTCCCAGCCGTTTCGGACGGTGAGGTCCTACGGGGGATTCATCATTCGCGAATGGAGATTTTGAGTGAGGAGGCGGATAGCGGATAGGGGCTAGCGGATAGCGGATAGCGGCTAGCCGCTAGCATCGTCCCTTAGCGAGGGGCTATCGGGCTAACTAGCGACAGCTGGCGGCTATCTGGGCAGATGACGGCTGGCGGCGCGGCTATCGGCTAGCGGCTTCGGCCATCGGCCGGGCGCTGACGACAGCCGACTGCGGTTCGGAACGGAACGCGGGCTTGTCATAGTGCTATCATGCGCCCCTCTTTCCCGTCGCTCGAACGGCGAGAATTTGTCGGCAGGTCCGCGTTTGAAGCCGGAATTCATTGAATCCCGCGCCGCCAGCCGATAGCCGATAGCCGCGCCGATAGCGGTAATCTGCCCAGATAGCCGCCAGCTGTCGCTAGTTAGCCTCGATAGCCTCCCGCTAAGGGACGATGCTAGCCGATAGCCCGTTAGCCGATAGCCCGTTAGCCGAGAGCCGATAGCTCGTCCCAGAGGGCCGCCATCGCGCGCATTCCTTTGAAGTAGTTCTCCTCGCTCATCCACTCGTTCGGCGCATGCGCGTTCTCTCCGGGCAAGCCGAAGCCGACGAGGAGGACCGGAGCCTTGAGGATCCTCTGAAAATCGCCGACCACGGGGATCGATCCGCCCTCGCCGGTGATGACGGGCTCGCGGTCGAACGCCGTGGCGAGCGCGCGCCGGGCGGCGTCGAACAGCGGGCCCTCGAGGTTGGCGCGCCAGGGCGTGCCGCCGTGGAGCTGCTCGACCGTCACCCGCACGCCGGCCGGTGTGACGCGTGCGATGTGCGCGCGCATCAGCTTCTCGATCTTGTCGGGCGTCTGATCCGGGACGAGGCGGCAGCTCACCTTCGCCATCGCCCGCGCGGGGAGGACCGTCTTCGCTCCCTCGCCGGTGTAGCCGCTCAACATGCCGTTCACCTCGCAGGTCGGGCGCATCCAGAGACGCTCGAGCGTTGAATAGCCTTTCTCACCGAATAACGCCGGAGCGCCGGTTTCGTCGCGAAAGCGCCCTTCGTCGAACGGCAGCGAGCGAATCTCCTTGCGCGCGGCGTCGCCCCAGTCACGCACGTCGTCGTAGAACCCGTCGATCGCGATGTGGCCGTTGGCGTCGTGCATCGTGGCGAGGATGCGGGCGAGCGCCATCGCGGGATTCAGCACGGCGCCGCCGTAGATCCCCGAGTGCAGATCGCTCGCCGGACCTTGCACCTCGATCTGGAAGTAGGCGAGGCCCCGAAGCGACGACAGGATCGATGGAAGCCCGGGCGCGAACATCGACGAGTCTGAGATGACGACCGCGTCGCAAGCGAGCTCCTTGGCGTGCGACTGCACGAATTCGGCGAGGTTTTCGCTGCCGACCTCCTCCTCTCCCTCGGCGAGAACGATCACGTTCACCGGCAGCGCGCCGCGCGTGGCGAGATGCGCCTCGAGCGCTTTGACGTGCAGGTACAGCTGCCCTTTGTCGTCGACCGATCCGCGTGCGAAGATCTTCCCGTCGCGCACGGTCGGCTCGAACGGGGGGCTGTGCCAGAGGTCGAGCGGCTCGGCGGGCTGCACGTCGTAATGCCCGTAGATGAGCACCGTCTTCGCGCCCTTCGGCGCCTTGCGCCACTCGCCGACGACGATCGGGTGCCCCTTGGTCGGGTGCACTGTCGCCGTGAGGCCGGTCCGGCGCAGCGAGGCCGCGACCCATTCGGCGGCGCGCGCGGTGTCGGCGTTGTGCTCCGAGCGCGCGCTGACGCTCGGAATCCGGAGGAGATCGAACAGCTCGTCGCGGGCACGCGACTGGTTCGCGGCGAAGTGGGCTTCGAGATCGGTGGCGAGTGGCATGCTCGAAAAGCTGAGTCAGATGGCCAGGCCACGCAACTCCCGCGAGCGCGTGCGGCTCGCCGTGAGCGTCGTACCATCGCGCATCTCGACCTGCAGGCGCGCGCCGTCGAAGGGTACGAGCGCCGCGACATGGTCGAGGTTCACGATGTGTGAGCGGTGGATGCGCAGGAACTTGCGCGCGTCGAGGCGGGCCTCGAACTCGTTCATGCCGAGGTAGACGAGAAAGCGCCTGCCGTGCACGTGCACCGCGACGTAGTCGTCGTCCGCCTCGAGGCGCTCGATCTGGCCAACGGCGATCGGCACGATGCGGCCGCGGTCGCGGACGAAGATTCGCTCGAGTGCGCCGGTCCCGGAAATTTGGTCGAGCGCCTCGCCGGCGCGGTGCAGCACCGGCACCGTGTCGTCCGACCGCACGGCGCGACGAACGCGATCGAGCGCCGCGTGAAGCCGGTCGCGGCCAAAGGGCTTGAGCAGGTAGTCGATCGCCTCGAGCTCGAACGCGGCAACGGCGAACTTGTCGTACGCAGTCGTGAACACGATCGCCGGATCGTGCGTGATTCTCCGGAGCACGTCGAGGCCGCTCAGCTCCGGCATCTCGATGTCGAGAAAGACGAGATCGGGCCGTACGGTATCGATCAGCTCGACGGCGCTCCGGCCATCCGCCGCTTCGCCGACGCAGTCGAGCCAATCGACGGCAGCGACGAGCTCGCGCAGCTGCCGGCGCGCGATCGGTTCGTCCTCGACGATGACCGCACGCGTCTTCATGTCGTCATCGCTCAGCGGCCGATCCGACCGCCAGCGCGAGCGGCGCCGAAAGCGTGTGTGCCGGCAGCGTCAGTCGCACGGCGAAGCCATGCCCGGGCTCCGTCGTGACCGAGAACGTGGCACGCGTCGGATACCGCGTGTCGAGCCGCTGCCGCACGGCCCGCAAACCGACGCCCGCGGCCGTGTCGAGCACGTCCACTCGGGCGCCAGGTCCGTCGTCGGCAACGTCGAGCTCGAGCACCGAACCGTCCGCGGCGCAGGCGGCACCGATCGTGATCGTGCCGCCGCCCGCGCGCGGGGCTACGCCGTACTTGATGGCATTCTCGACCAGCGGCTGCATCGTGAGCGAAGGCAGCGCGCAGTCCAGCGCATCTGGATCAATCCGCTCGACTACGCGAAGCCGATCGCCGAGGCGGAGCTGCTCGAGCGAGAGATAGTTGCGCACGAA
>JBIOHX010000263.1:0-5345 GCA_044449465.1 Gemmatimonadales bacterium
CCCCCCCCCCCCCCCCCCCCCCCCCGCCTCTCTTTGATTCGGTATTCTTTTCTTGATGGGGCGGCGCGCCGATATAGCTTTGCACAGCCGATCCGATGGCTCCCCTCCCGCCACCGCGCGCACCATGATGCCACAGCAAATCGAGCAGATTCTCGACAAGCTCATCCGCGACGTCGAAGCCTCGGTGCACTCGTTCTATCGAGGCGACGTGCGGCAGAATACGCAGCGCATTCGGACGGACACCTTTCGCAACGAGGCCCGTGAATCGCTGCTGCGTCTCAGCGGCGCTGCACCGACGCCGGGCGGAACGCCGGCGCCGATCGTGCCCGCGGGCGCCAGCATGTCGCCCGACGAGGCGGTAGCGGCGATGCGCTGCGTGATGGGTTGGCTGCCGATGGGGGCGCCAAATCAAGCGAGCCCGGAGTCGCGCTGCATCACTGCGGCGCGCGAGATCACGCCGACCTGGGGCGAGCGCGAGAAGGCGCGCCTGGCGGTCAAGCGATTCAGCGCTTGAGCGCCAGGCTACCTCCGCGGTAGCGGCGCGGCCCCTACTTTCGCGTCACGAGCTGCCTGAGCACGTACGGCAGGATGCCGCCGTTCGTGTAGTAGCGCATCTCTTCGGGCGTGTCGATGCGCGCTACGGCCTTGAACTCCCTCGTCGCGCCGTTGGCCGTGGCGCGTATGGTCAGCGTCGACTTGGGCTTGAGCCCGGCGTCGAGCCCGACGATGTCGAAGGTCTCGAACCCACTGAGTCCGAGCGACTGCCGACTGGCGCCATTCGCGAACTCCAATGGCAGAACTCCCATGCCGACGAGGTTCGAGCGGTGGATACGCTCGAACGATTCGGCGATGACGGCGCGCACGCCGAGAAGGATCGTGCCCTTGGCTGCCCAGTCGCGGCTCGAGCCGGTGCCATACTCCTTGCCGGCGATGATGACGAGCGGCGTGCCCTGTTTCGCGTACCCCATCGCGACGTCGTAGATGAATTCCGGCGCGCCGCCCTCCGTCATCGTCGTCAGGCCGCCCTCGGTGCCCGGCAGCATCTCGTTTCTGAGGCGGATGTTGGCGAACGTGCCGCGCATCATCACCTCGTGGTTGCCGCGCCGCGCCCCGAAGGAATTGAAGTCGCGCTTCTGCACGCCGTGGGCGAGCAACCATTTACCCGCCGGCCCCGATGCCGGGATGTTGCCGGCCGGCGAGATATGATCGGTGGTGATCGAGTCTCCGAGCATCGCCAGCGCGCGCGCGCCGGCGATCGGGCGGATGCCCGGCGGCGCCATCGTCATCCCGTCGAAGTAGGGCGGATTCTTCACGTAGGTCGAATGCTCGTCCCACGAATACGTCTCGCCCGAGCCGGCATCGAGCGAGCGCCATTCGTCGTCGCCCTTGAACACATCGGCGTACTGCCGGGTGAAGAATTCCGCCTTCACGCTGCGCAGCACTTCGTCCTGCACCTCCTGCGGCGATGGCCAGATATCGCGCAGAAAGACCGGCCCGTCCTTGCCGACGCCGAGCGGCTCGCGGGTCAAGTCGACATCCATCCGGCCGGTCAACGCGTACGCCACAACGAGGGGTGGTGAGGCGAGATAGTTGAAGCGCGTGAGCGGATTGACGCGCCCCTCGAAGTTGCGGTTGCCCGACAGCACGGCTGCGGTGACGAGCGCGCTCGACTCGATCGCCTGGGCGATTGGATCGGGAAGCGGACCGGAGTTGCCGATGCACGTCGTGCAGCCGTAGCCGACGAGCTGGAAGCCGAGCTTGTCCAGATACTCTTGCAGCCCCGCTTGCCGCAAATAGTCGGTGACGACCTTCGAGCCCGGCGCGAGCGACGTTTTCACCCAGGGCTTTCGTGCGAGGCCCTTGCGCACGGCGTTCCTGGCCAGCAGGCCCGACGCCAGCATCACCGACGGGTTCGATGTGTTGGTGCAGCTCGTGATCGCCGCGATCACGACGGCGCCGTTGCGCAGCGTGAACGTCTGTCCGTCGTACTCGACCTTCACCCCCGTGTCGGGGGCGTCGGCGTCGGCGGCGAGCACGGCGCTCGCGGCGAGTTGCGGCTCGCCCGAGACCGTATTCGCCTTCTTCACCTCGGCCGCCGCCGCCGGCGTGCCGATCTTCGCGAGCTCGGCGTCGACCGCCTCCCGGTACATCGCCTTCGACTTCGAAAGCGGCACCCGGTCCTGCGGGCGCTTGGGGCCGGCCAGACTCGGCTCGACCGTCGCGAGGTCGAGTTCGAGAGAGTCGGAGAAGTCCGGCTCGAGAGTCTGGTCGGTGCGAAAGAGGCCCTGCAGCTTGGTGTAGGCCTCGACGAGCTTGACGTGATGCTCCGGGCGTCCGCTCAGGCGAAGATACTTGAGCGTTTCTTCATCACAGGGAAAGAACCCCATCGTCGCGCCGTATTCCGGCGCCATGTTGGCGATCGTCGCCCGGTCGGCCAGCGGCAGCGAGCTGAGACCCGTTCCATAAAACTCCACGAACTTCCCCACGACTCGCTTCTTGCGCAGCATCTCGGTCACGGTGAGCACGAGATCCGTCGCCGTGGCGCCGGGCGGAAGCTTTCCGTGCAGCCTGAACCCCACGACTTCGGGAATGAGCATCGACACCGGCTGGCCGAGCATCGCCGCCTCGGCCTCGATGCCGCCCACGCCCCAACCGAGCACGCCCAAGCCATTGATCATCGTCGTGTGCGAGTCGGTGCCGACGAGCGAATCGGGATACGCCTCGTTGGTCGATTCGTCGACGAAGACGGTCTTGCCGAGGTATTCGAGGTTCACCTGATGGCAGATGCCGGTTCCCGGGGGCACGACGCGGAAATTCTTGAATGCGCCCTGGCCCCAGCGCAGAAAGACGTAGCGCTCCTTGTTCCGCTCGAACTCGCGCTCGGTGTTGATCATGAATGCGGCCTGATTGCCGAACTCGTCGACCTGCACGGAGTGGTCGATCACCAGGTCGACCGGCTGCAGCGGGTTGATACGCTGCGGGTCGCCGCCGAGCGATCTCAGCGCGTCGCGCATCGCGGCGAGGTCGACCACGGCGGGGACGCCGGTGAAGTCTTGCAGCAAGACGCGCGTCGTACGGAAGGCGATCTCCTTTTCGACGCCGGCGCTCGGGTCCCACTTGGCGAGCGTGACGATGTCGTCCTTCTTGACGAACTGATCGTCCTCGTTGCGCAGCAGATTCTCGAGCAGAATCTTGAGGCTGAACGGCAGCCGGCTGGCGCGTTTGCCGGACACCTCCTCGACCGCGTCGAGGCGATAAAGCGTGTACGACTTGCCGTCGACGTCGAGCGTCGAGCGGCTGCCGAAGCTGTTCTTGCTTGTCATTGGGGAAGCGTGTCTCTCGGTTCGGCCGACATCGAATGCCGATGCGAGGGTGACAGACGGAGCCACTGGCTGGGGCTCGCGGCCGCGCGGCCAGGCTGACGACTAATTTAACCGCGCCTGGGGGCCTGGGGCGAATGGCTGCTCGGCCTGCTCCGCCGGTGAAACAACCCCGGGACGCTCCACCGAGTTTGAACTACGCATTTGACGGAGATGACCGACTCTACGGAAACGGCGATCCGATTGGGTCCGGGGACGCGCCTCGGGCGCCGGTGCGCATCGCAATCCCAAAGAGCTCTGCCGTTTCCGTCCATTCAGCGACTTCCGTACAACCAGTAGTCCAATCGCTGTGGAGCATCCCGAGCGGCCTTGTCGCCAAGGTGAACCCCGAAACGACGACGGGCGCCGAACCGCGGCGCCCGTCGATGATCAGACTTCGTGAATCAAGGATTCGGTGGACCGGCCGGCGGTCCTCCCGGCCTGCCGGCGCCGCCGCCCGTCATCGGTGTCCCAATTCCCGCGCCGCCACCCATCAGCTGGACGGGCTGCGCCGCGGCGCCCGTCGGCGTTTTCTTCTTGATGAACGGAATGCCGTGGTCGATCCAGTCCGCTGCCGGTAGCCCCTTCAGATAATGGTCGTAGAACTGATGCATGCGCACTTCGACGTCGTACTGATTGTCGTAGCGCACGAAGCCGTGCGACTCGCCCTCGTACGACAAAAAGATCACCGGCTTGTGGAGAAAGCGAAGCGCGTTGTAGAACTCCACCCCCTGCAGCCATTCCGTCGAGCCGTCGTTCGTGCCCTGCACGATCAGCAGCGGCGTGTCCATTGTCTTGGCGTGGAATACCGCCGACTGGTCCTCGAACAGCGCGAGGTTGTCGTACGGGTTCGTCCCGAACCGCCCCTGTCCGTAGGTGTCATACCGGTGCTGGTTGGTACCGGTCGTCTTCCAGAGCTGATTGAAGTCGGCGATCAGATCCACGGCCGCCGCCCCGGCGATGACCGCCGAGAACAGCTTCGATTGCGTCGACACGTACGCGGCGCCCTGGCCGCTGTAGCTGTGGCCGTGCAGTCCGACCCCCTTCGGGTCGGCGTAGCCCAGCTCCTCGACCTTGCGCACCGCCGCCTCGATCGAATTGAGCATGTCCGTGTGCGACCGGCCGGTGTGATAGTAGATGTCGGGCACCATCACCAGATAGCCGTTGCTCACGTAGTCGGCGTACTGCGGCGCCGTGGCGTACCGCGGCACCTCGTAGTGATTCAGGTTCTGCGAGTTCTTCTCGTAGTAGTCGACGATCATCGGCAGCTTCTGGCCGGGCCGGTACGTATCCGGGATCGCGAGCGTCCCTTGCAGAGGGTGGCCGTCCTTGTCCTTGTAGCTGAACAGGATGCGGTGCCCCCAGTTGAACTCCGACTGCTGCGGGTTGGCTTCGGTCAACCGCTTCGGCGCCGCGAACTCGCTGTTCGTCACCCAGTAGTCCGGGAATTCGACGAAGGTCTCACGCGTCACCAGCACCCGGTCGGCATCCTTCGCCTTGATCGGACGGCCGAAGATCCGGTCTTCGAACACGAGCGGCGTGAGCTTGCCGGCGTCGAGCGTGTAGAAGCCCGCCTTCTTGTCCGGCTCGCTGAACGCGGTGAGCAGCACCGGTTTCGCGAGATCGATAGTCCCGGCGGCGCCCGCTCCGCCCCGCCCGCCGCCAAAGCCGCCAGGGCCACCCGACCCGCCATTCTCGTCCGGCTCGAGGCGCTGGTATCGAAACCGGATCTCACTCTTCGATCCGACGCCGTTCGTCAGATTGCGCGGTGCGCCGCTGCCGTCGAGCGACACGAGCCACAGGTCGTAGCGATGGTCGAGCACCACCGACTTGCCGTCCTTGCTGAAGCCCGTGATGCCGTACGGCGGCTTGTCGCCGACGTGATCCTCTTCCGCGTTGACGAACGACACCGGCGCGTTCGCGGTGATGTTCGTGTGCGTGTTCGCCGCGATGTCGTACGCCCAGATGTGCTTGTCCTTCCAGTAC
>JBIOHX010000264.1:0-5325 GCA_044449465.1 Gemmatimonadales bacterium
CACTCCGGTCGTCGACAGACCACCCTCAAGAAGTTCGCCATTCAAACTGAGCATCAACTGCACGCCCGTGCGCCAGATGTTACCTGCTCGAACGACTGGCCCGCTAAGCATGCCGACGGCGACGAACTCCGTGTTCCACCGCGGCGACACGACGAGGTTCTGTCGATCGGCCAGCAACCTGCCCTGTACGAGCATCGCGTCGCCGACCATTCCGTGGACGCTATCATCCGGGGTGATAATGACGTCGACGTCCAATGTCCGCTGCTTCGGCCACGCACCAATCACGTCGGCGACGCCGTGCCAACGGCCGATCATCGCCGGCGGAGCTATCTGCGAATACAGGCGGTCGCTCGGTAACAGCAGCAGGGCAACGAGAAAGGTCGATACGCGTCGCACCATCCGCATTCGTGCTCCGGAATGATTGGCTCCATGATGCGTGCCCGGATCGCCGCCGTCTGTACGTGATCTGGCCAGGCGTTGTCAGCCAACTCCTCACGTGAGTGAATTGCCCGACATCGGCGCACGCACCACCTGACTGCCAATGACGCTCATCCCATCAGCTTTCGATCGACGCGCCACGCCCTGGCGGCGCACGACGCGCCGAGGCTCGCTGCATCAATCGACCCGACCGACATGGCTGCATCAGTCGTAACTGGAACTGAGTCATCGCAGCCGCAGATGCTCCTCAACAATTCTCTATGACGCGTCGCAGCTTCCCACCCCGAGCGATCGCGTCGACGATGTGTATTTGCGCCCGCCGCATCACTGGGACATGCGCACGCTTCGTCACCTTTGCGGTGCTGCTCCTGATGCAGCACGCGACGCCAGCGGCATTCCGCACCGGGGGGTTCATCGAGTCGCTGACGACCCAGACGCTCGTGCTATTAGTGAACCGGACCACCGAGAAACCATTCAGAAACCGCCCAAGCGCGGCGTTGGCCGTCGCGGTGCTCGGAGCGCTGGTCGTCGGCGCGGTGATTCCGTTCAGTCCACTTGGCAGTGCCTTCGGCTTCAACACGACTTTCGCCGGCCTTCTTGGTGTTCGTCGCCGTAACGACTGCCGCTTATCTCGCCGCAATGGAGCTCGTGAAACGATGTCTGATGGTACGATTGCTGGCGTGAACGAATGGTGGACTCTTTGATCGCCCGCTGCGACGCAGCACGGACTGTCGGGGAAATGCGGACGAGCGTCAAAGAACTCCTGATACTCCCGTAGTTGGGCCACGCCGATACTGCGGCATTCACCTTTCGCAGGGCCGCTCCGGGACCTTCCGTCGACATACAGATGCCACTCGCCATCGTCTCCAAGGGTCGCCAGCCCGTGCGCGTGCTTGTTGCCGATTCGCACCCGCTCATTCGAGCCGGAATTCGGGCGGTGCTCGAATCGATGCCGGACGTCGAGCTGGTCGGAGAAGGCGCGACGAGCGACGATGCGGTTCGTCTTGCTCGACAGACGCTTCCCGACCTCGTGTTGTTGGATATCGACGCGGTGGACGACAGTGGTCTGGCGGCGACGAGGGAGGTGACGGGACTCGAGTCTCACCCACGCGTCGTCGCGCTGACGATTCTCGCCGAGAAGGACACGCTGTTGCAGGCACTGGGCGCCGGGGCGAGCGCGCTCATTTCGAAGGACTCCACTGAAGCTGATTTCGCTGCCGCATTGCGGACGGCCGCGTCCTGCGAGGTCTATGTCCCACCTCACGCCGTTTCGCTGCTCACGGCGAGTGTGCGCCGGCGACTGCCGTCGCCGCCTGAGCGTGCCGCACGCGCGAAATACGAAGCGCTCAGCGAGCGCGAGCGCGCGGTGCTCGAACATGTCGCCGCGGGGTTGACCGGCCCCGAGATCGGCCGGCTGCTGCGCATCACCGCCAAGACAGTCGATACCTACCGCCATCGGATTCGCGACAAGATCGGACTGCTGCATCGCGCGGACTACATCAGATTCGCGCTGCTC
Organism: Gemmatimonadales bacterium; assembly: GCA_044449465.1. Lineage (GTDB taxonomy): Bacteria > Gemmatimonadota > Gemmatimonadetes > Gemmatimonadales > Gemmatimonadaceae > JAQBQB01. The sequence goes on from JBIOHX010000264.1 coordinate 1,955, forward strand.
ATCGGGTTGCTCAAGAATCAAGTCTCGGAAAGGGGGATATGATGACTGGCCGATCTCGTCACCTCGTCCGCATCGCCGTAGCGCTCGCCTTGGCCGCGAGCGTCTGGCTCGTTTCGACCGAACCGTGGGGATTGGGCGTGTACCAGCTCTTCGTCTTCGCCGCGCCCGGCGCGCTCCTGGGGATTGGCGCGGGCTGGGCCGCCCACGGGTACTCGCAGGCGCAGTGGACCTGGAAGGACGCTCGGCTGGCGGCCGTGATTGGGGCTATCATACTGCCCCCCGTGTTGGCCTTCCTCGTCGCACTCGACGGCAACGCGCGCCCACAGCGGCTGCTCATCGGCTTCGTCTACGCCGCCTGGATCGCGCTGTTGGGCGGGGGGTCCATCGCGCTGTTTCATCGCGCCCGCGCGCTGGGCTGATCGCTCAGAGAAGGTGCGAGAGCAGGATCGCGCCGCGCTCGAGCAGCCGTTCCCACCAGGGTCGACCCGCCAACACCGCCGGCGTCATCTCTCTCGCGTAGCGAAGATCGTCCAGGAAGACCGAGTCCATTCGTGCGCCGAACGTCGTGTCCAGCACGACGAGATTCGACTCGTCGTTGAAGGCCACAGACCGGTTATCGAAATTCATCGAGCCGACCGCCCCCCATGCTCCGTCGACGACCAGTGTCTTGGCATGCATCATCGCCGGTTGATACTCGTAGACGCGGACACCGTGGGCACGGAGCTCGGCGTACGAATCGCGGCCCGCCAACCAGGGCGTCTTGACGTCCGTGTTGGCACTCACGGTGAGGATGCGGACGTCGACGCCCCGGTCGGCCGCCTCCTCCAACTGACGGCGGAAGCTCGGTCGGGGAACGAAATACGAGTTCGTGACGTAGAGCCGCTGCTGCGCGCTTCGGACCGCGAACGTCAGAAAGCGCTCCGCCGCGGTGTTGCCGATCGTCGGTGCGGTGAACAAGACTCCCGCCTTCGTACTCCCACGAACTTCTGCCTCCGGAAAGAACTCGCCGCCGGCGATCAGCTCGCCAGTTGCCTCGGCCCAGGCGGTCGCGAACGCGGCCTGAAGGCCCGCCACCGCCGGCCCCTCGAATCGCACGTTCGATTCGCGCCACTGGCCGTCATGACGCCCGTCGCCCAGCCAATAATCGGCGAGCCCGAATCCCCCGGTATAGCCGACGCGGCCGTCGACGACTACGGCGCGCACATGCGATCGATCCGCCGCGCTGTGCAGGGTGTACCACTGCAGATTGCGCAGCGTAGCGGCCTCGACGCCGCAGCGGCGCATCCGAGCATACCAGGAACGTTCGGCCGCTACTCCGCCGAACGCATCGACGAGGAGGAGGACGCGCACTCCCGCGCGCGCGCGTGCACAGAGGATCGTAGCGACTGTGTCGCTCACGCGCCCCGGCCTGGCGTAGTACATCTGCATCGTGATCGTCGTTCGGGCGGCACTCAGGTCGGCGAACAGCCGCGGATACGTATTGTCGCCGTTGAGGAGCAAGTCGACCCGATTTCCCGCATCGGCGCGCAGGCCGGTCAGCAGCTCGAGCACGCGCCCGAAAGCGGCGGCGTCGAATCCGGAAAGGGTACGAGAGTCGCCGCCGCGCTCGGCCACACGGCGGGCTTGAGTAAAGGCGTGCGCGAGCGCAATGCTCGCGCCGGCGAGCAGCACGGTGATGACGCCGAAACGAAACCGCCGGATTGGGGAAGCACGCCCGTAACCACCTGTCATCGATTTGATTCTCGAACATCCGGTCGCGGCTTGTCTTCATACGGGACCGCGAGCCTTCACAGCATGCGCCCGCGCGGAGGTTCCTGACATCCGGAATCGGCCGATCAATGCCAGGGTTTTCCGGACGACAGGGTGCTCATGCGTCATCCATCGTGTTGACAGCGGCGATCTGGATTGCGCTCACGATGTCGTGGACTTCGTTTCTCCTCGAGGCGCTGGGTCTAGATTGGCGAGAATTGGTCGATGAGATCAGGACCGAGTGGCCTGATGCCATACACATCATAGAAGCGCCTCAACCGCGAAGCCGACTCCATACAAACGGCGGCTTTCTCGGAACGCCCCATTCGCGCGCTGCGTCGGGGCTGGCAAGTCGGCGGATCGACGACAGCCGGGGTCCTGCTCCCCGACTGACCACCCGTCGCCGATCGGCAACCCTAAGGCGACGATCGGCGCAACTGCGCGTGGGAGGATGCCGCGATGGTCTCGAACAATCTCCAGCTTGCCTCAACCGTGCGCGCCCGGATAATCAATGCGCTCGGCGCGCACTCGCCGGTGGACGAGGCGCTGCTCGCGGTCGATGTGCGGGGCGCGCGCGCCGTTCTGCGCGGCTGCGTGCACTCGTGGAGCCAGCACCAGGCGCTCGAGCGCGCCGCGTTGACGACACCGGGCGTGACGAGCGTCGACAATCAGCTCGCCCTCCTCATCAAGCCGCGATTGAGCGATCCGCGATGGTCCGCGTCGCGCGTCGTCGATGCGCGAGACAGCAGCTGAGCGACGCTCCGCGTCAGGCTCATTGAACGCACCACATGCAGTCCGCTCTGCTCGCCGTCCCGCATACGCTCGCGGGCGGGCCAGCCGCTCTCGATGATGGCGGTGGCGCGCTCGACGCGAAGGGCGTTCGGCTTCGACGCGAGGCGTACACAAGCCCTTCTGCCACCCCTCTCTCCGTCGAAACGCCTCAAAGCTCGAAGCCGTCGACGTTACGCCACCGTGCCGAGCACCCGGCCGATCAGCGCCGTCACGCCCAGCGCCACCACGCCCCAGAACGTGACGCGGATCGCGCCGCGCACCATGCTCGCGCCGCCCGCCCGCGCCGCGACGCCGCCGAGGAGCGCGAGGAAGAGAAGCGAAGTGACCGCGACCAGCGCTATGATCCGCGACGTCGGCGCCACAGCGGCGACCGCCAGCGGCAGCGCGGCGCCTACGGCGAAGGTGCCGGCCGAGGCGAACGCCGCTTGGATCGGCCGAGCGGCGTGCACCGTCGAAATGTCCAACTCGTCGCGCGCGTGCGCGCCGAGCGCGTCGTGCGCCATCAACTGCGCCGCCACTTGGCGGGCCAGCGCGGGCTCCAGTCCTCGGCCGACGTAAATCGTCTGCAATTCATTCAGCTCGCCAGCCGGGTTCGTCGCAAGCTCCTTCCGCTCGCGGGCAAGATCGGCATTCTCCGTGTCCGCCTGCGAGCTCACGGACACATATTCGCCCGCCGACATCGACATCGCGCCGGCCACGAGCCCGGCGACCCCCGCGACGAGAACATTCGACCGCGAGCTCTGGGCCGCGGCGACGCCGACGATCAGGCTCGCGGTCGAGACGATTCCGTCGTTCGCGCCCAACACAGCGGCGCGAAGCCAGCCGATGCG
>JBIOHX010000265.1:0-5317 GCA_044449465.1 Gemmatimonadales bacterium
ACCGCCGCGCGGTCATCGTCCGGCGTTGACAGCTCGTGGGCGAGCGCCTTGATCGTCGTCAGCGGCGTGCGCAGGTCGTGCGACACCGACGCCAGCACCTGGTCTTTGGCGCGGTGCGCCGCCTCGAGCGCCGCCGCGCGCTCGGCCTGAGCGCGGAACAACAGTTCGGCGGAGATCAGGCTGGTCGCCAAGAAGGCGAGCAGGGCGAGCCAGTTGAATGGATTCTGAATCGTGAGCGTGCCGTACGGCGGCAGCAGAAACAGGTCGAAGCAGACGAATGACCCGAGCGCCATTGCGACGCCGAGCGGACGGCCGCCGCGCGCGCTCGCGCCCTGCACGAGCAGCAGATAGGCGAGCGTGAAGTGCGCCTCGTTGAGCCGCAACCGAAACGCGACCAACACCGACGTTACGAGCGCAAGCGCCACCAGCCACGCGACCCACTCTCCGGCGCGAATCCCGCGATGCGCCGACGTGTGACCCCTCATGGCTGCGTTTCGAACCGATAGCCGACGCCCGGCTCAGTGAGGATCAGTGCCGGCCGCACCGGATCCACCTCGATCTTGCGGCGCAGGCTCCGCACGTGCACGCGCAGATACTGCTGCATGTCGCCCGACGAATTGCCCCAGACCGCGCTGAAAAGTTGGCGGTGGGTGAGCGTTCGGCCCGTGTGCTTGAGCAGCGCCCGCAGGAGCTCCCACTCCGTCTTGGTGAGATGAATCGCCACGCCGCCGCGCTTGAGCAATGGCTTCACGGGATCGATCGCCAGCGCGCCGACCGTGATCACCTGCCCTTCGCCCGCCGCCGGTGCGAGTCGCGACCGCCGGAGCTGTGCGCGGATGCGCGCCTGCAGCTCGCTCGGGCTGAATGGTTTGGTGAGATAATCGTCGGCCCCCGCGTCGAGGAGGGCGACTTTCTCCAGATCGGCGTGCCGTGCCGACAAAACTATGATCGGCGCCGACGACCACGAGCGTATCTCACGACAGACGTCGATGCCTGCCATGTCCGGCAACCCCAAGTCGAGCACGATCAGCGACGGACGCTCGGCGGCCGCGAGGTCGATGGCGGCGCGACCGCTCGAGGCCACGAGCACGCGCGCCGCGCCGAGCGCGTTGCGCACGACGCGGCGGATCTGCGGCTCGTCGTCGACGACGAGGACAACGTCTGCCGGCATCGATCCCAATGAAGTGATGGAGCTCTCCGAATGATAAGGCCGCGGCGGCCGGGCGGCGAATGCACCGCCCCGCCCGGCGCGATAGGTTCTCAATCATCGGGCTATCGCTCTGTCTCGCACCCCAAGGTGCACCATGAACGCCAATCTGGCGCTGTCGTACGCGATCATCATCGCGGTGATCGTCATCATCCTGTTCTTCAAGTGTCTGAACATTCTGCGGGAATACGAGCGCGGCGTCGTGTTCCGCCTCGGGCGCCTGAAGCACGAGCGGGGCCCCGGGCTGGTGTTCATCTTCTGGCCGTTCGACACGTTGGTGAACGTGTCGCTCCGGGTGGTGACCTGGGACGTGCCGCCGCAGGACGTGATCACGCGCGACAACGTCTCGCTCAAGGTCAACGCCGTCGTCTATTTCCGCGTCGTCAACGCCACCAGGGCGATCATCGAAGTCGAAAACTTTCGCTACGCGGTCGAACAGGCCTCGCAGACCGCCCTGCGCTCCGTGCTGGGCGAGGTCGAGCTCGACGACTTGCTGGCGCAGCGCGCGAAGTTGAACGCGCAGCTCCAGGCCATTCTCGATGAGCACACCGAGCCGTGGGGCGTCAAGGTGACGCAAGTGCAGGTCAAGCAGGTCGACCTGCCGCAGGAGATGCAGCGCGCGATCGCCCGCCAGGCCGAAGCGGAGCGCGAGCGGCGCGCCAAGATCATCGCTGCCGAAGGTGAGTACCAGGCAGCAACCAAGCTCTCCGAGGCGGCCGCCGTGCTCGATCGCGAACCGATCGCCGTGACGCTGCGCTATCTGCAAACACTCGTGGAGATCGGCTCGGAGAAGAACACGACCATCGTCTTCCCGCTCCCGCTCGACTTGCTCGGGGGCTTGGGGACGAAGGTCGGGGCGATCGCCAAGCCGGGGTGACCGAAGGGGCGTCTTGTCGGACGCCTGCACAGGATGTAGCTTCCCCTCTGACTCAGATGGGGAGCGCCCGATGGTCGATCCAGATGGTGGTTTGCTTCGCGGCACGCTCGACGTGCTCATTCTCAAGGCGTTGAGCTGGGGACCGCGCCATGGCTACGCCATTGCCGAGTGGGTCGAGCATATCACCGATGGCGACGTGCTCGTCGAGGAGGGGCCGCTCTACACCGCGTTGCACCGTCTCGAACGAAACGGGTGGCTCGGCGCCGAGTGGGGCTACTCGGAGAACAACCGCCGCGCCAAGTACTACCAGTTGAGCCGCGCCGGCCGCCAGCAACTGCGCGCCGAAGTCTCGTCCTGGCAGCGCTACGCGCGCGCGATCGGCAAGGCGATCGCCGCCACGGCCCCGCTCACCGCGTAGCCGGCGATGCGGCGCGTCTTCCGGCTTCCATTCACGCGGTCGCGGCTCGTTCGCGAGATCGACGACGAGCTCGCCTTCCACCTCGAGCAGCGCACGGCGCGACTCGTCGCCACCGGCTGGTCGATCGATGCCGCTCGCGCCGAGGCGACGCGGCACTTTGGAGATGTCGAAGGCGTCCGGCAATCGTGCGTGACGCTGGACCAACAACGGGAGCGAGCAATGCAGCGTGCGGACCTGCTGGCCGGCCTGAAACAAGATCTCGTCTACGCGGTGCGCACGCTGCGCCGAAACGTCGTCGTCTCAGCGGTGATCGTCGTCGCGCTCGCCACGGGCATCGGCGCCAACACGGCCATCTTCACGCTCGTCGATGCGGTGCTCGTGCGCACGCTGCCGGTCGCGCACCCGAACCAGCTGGTCGCGATCGGCAATCCCACGCGCATCGGGTCCTTCTCGCAGGGGGCGCCCCGTGTCGACATCCTATCGTATCCGCTCTACCGCGCCGTCCGCGAGCAGAACCGCGTGTTCAGCGACGTGTTGGCGTCCGGTTATCCGGGCCGGCTCGACGTCCGCATCAGCGACGGGAGCAAGTCGGACGGCGGCGTCGAGCATCCGCGCGCGCGCTTCGTGTCGGGCAACTATTTCTCGGTGCTCGGCCTGCGCGCCGCGGTAGGCCGCACGTTCGAAGCGTCGGCCGATAGCGTGCGCGGCGCGGCGTCGGTCGCGACGATCAGCTATGGCTACTGGACGCGGCGCTTTCAGAATGACCCCTCGGTCGTAGGGCGGACGATCCTCGTCAACGGTACCCGCGTCACCATCGTCGGTGTCGCACCGGCGGGCTACATGGGGGAGATTGTAGGAGCGCCAACCGAGCTGTGGCTCCCGATCGGCATGCACGACCTGCTCGTTCCGACCAGGCGCATCCTCGACGATCGAACGTCGGACTGGCTGCTGCTCCTCGGCCGCCTTCGGCCCGGCGTGACGATCCAGCAGGCCGCCGCCGACGTGCGCGGCGTCATGCGGCGCGACATCACGACGAACAACCCCGCCCCCATCGCCGCAAGCTTCCTCGGTCAATCACAGATCTACTATGTATCGTCCGGCGCCCGCGGCTTCTCGCATGTGCGGCCGGCGGTCGAGGCGCCCCTCGTGACCCTGATGATCGGCGTCGCGCTGCTCCTTTGCATCATTTGCGCGAACGTCGCCAATCTGCTCTTGGCGCGCGGCATCGCCCGCGGCCGCGAGATGGCCGTGCGTCTCGCGCTCGGCGCAAACCGCGCGCGGCTGGTGCGGCAGCTGCTCACCGAGAGCGCGCTGCTCGCCCTGTTGAGCACCGGCGTCGGTCTGGCGCTCGCCTGGTGGGGCACTCGCATGCTGCTCACCGCCTCCGGCAGCGCGCCGGGCACCGTGGACATTGGCCTCGACGGAACGGTGCTCGCATTCACCTCTGCCGTGTCGATCCTGGCCGTCGCGTTGTTCGGCGTCGTGCCGGCGATTCGGGCGTCCCGAGTCGATCTGGCGTCGACGATGCGGTCGGGCGCGTCCGCGGTGACCGGCAGCGCGCTGGCGACGCGCGGCCAACGCGCGCCGCTGGGACGGTTGCTCATCGCCGGCCAGGTGGCGCTCTCGGTCGTGCTGCTCGTCGGCGCGGCGATGCTCGTGCGCAGCCTCCGGAACGTGCAGTCCACCGACGTCGGTCTCGACCGCGACCATTTGGTCGTCGTCGATCTCGACATCGGGTCGCGTGCGTACAGCCGCGAGCGGCTCGGCAACGTCGTCCACGAGTTGCGCGACCGCATCGCCGCGCTGCCGGGCGTCGCCGCGGTGACTTACTCGGCGAATGGCATTTTTTCCGGTTCCGAATCGAATACGACGTTCGAAGTCCCTGGCTTCGCGGTGCGCGACGCGGCCGATACGATGGCCGCGTACGATCAGGTCGGGCCGCACTACATCAGCGCGATCGGCGGCCGGATCGTCGCCGGCCGCGACCTGGAGCCGAACGACGAAGGCGGTCCGCCTCGCGTCGCCCTGGTCAACGAAACGCTGGCGAGATTCTACTTTCCGAACGAGAACGCGGTCGGGAAGTATCTGCGCTTCAACGACTCCATCGCCGTGCGCATCGTCGGCGTCGCGGCAGACACCCGCGACCACAGCCTCCTCGATCCGGTCGCGCGCCGGGTCTATTTCCCGTACGTGGAGACCGACACGCAGCCCGGGCAACTCGGTCAACCCGGGGATCTCAGCCTCGAGGTGCGCGTGGCGGGCGACCCGTCGGCCGTCGTGCAGCCAGTTCGGCGCGTCGTCGCCGCCATCGACCCGCTCCTGGCCATCGGCGGCATCGAGCCGCTGCGCACCACGATGGAATCGTCGATCCAGAGCGAGATCCTGCTCACGCATCTCGCGTCGGCATTCGGCGTGCTCGCGCTCTCTCTGGCCGCGATCGGCCTCTACGGCGTGATGTCCTACGCGATCACGCGCCGCACCGGCGAGATGGGGCTGCGCGTCGCACTCGGCGCGCAGAGTGGCGACGTGATGCGACTGATCCTGTTCGACGCCGCCCGGCTAGTCATTGCCGGCGTGGTGGTCGGACTACCGCTGGCGCTCGCATCGGCGCGGTTGCTCCGAGCGCAGCTCCATGGCGTGGAAACGACTGATCCGGTGTCGATCGCCGTCGCCGTCGTGGTGCTGACGGCGAGCGCCCTCGTAGCGGCCTTCATTCCCGCCTTGCGCGCGGCGCGCGTCCCGCCGGTCGTCGCGCTGCGCGCGGACTAGCGGGCGGCGAACGAGATCAGCCGCTCGGCGCCGGCCCCCGCCCACC
>JBIOHX010000266.1:0-5267 GCA_044449465.1 Gemmatimonadales bacterium
CGCGTGTCGAGGTCCGAGAAGCGGAGGTCGGTGTCGTGGATCGTGATCGTGTCGCCAAGGGTGACGCCGAACGAGCCCGAGGCGCGCGACGGCCCCATCGCGATATCGGCATTCGAGATCTGATAATCCTGCAGGGCGCCGCGCCACCTGAGGGCGAGATCGAGCTTGCCGTGCCCGTTCGCCGGCAGCCGGGGATAGATCCATCGCATGTCGGCGAAGCTCGCCGGATCGCTGTGGACGAGCAGGGTCATGTCGCCGCTGCTGAACACGTAGCTGCCGTCGCCGGATGCTTTGGAATGCGGCAGCTCGGCGTATGCGCCCTTCCACCACACCGAATCGTTCGTGAATGGGAACGTCCCCATCAGGTTGCGCACCACTGCGCCCGGCGCCCGGAACGGGAACGCGTTCATCGACAGCGCCGACACCTGCAGGAGCCGGTCTTTGTCCCCCGGCTGCGACAGGCGCAGGAACGGGATCGTCGCCGTGACCGAGTCGAGCTGCACGCGCTTTTGGAATCCGCCCGCCACCCGCTCGATCATCAGCCGCGTGCCCCCGCCCAGCGCGTCCCGCACCACGCTGTCGCGCGCCGCGGGCGACAGCCGCGAGCTCGGCGACCAGGGTGTGCGCACGATCAGCTGGCCGTTGACCACCGACGCGTCCGTGAAGCGCAGCCAATCACCCCACTGTGTCTGCGTCGATGCCGGCTTGGGCGTGGTGTCGCGCGGAAAGATTCGCTGCCAGTTCCAGCTGCCCTTGGGCGGACGGTCGAGCACGATCAGCGGGCGCACGGCCACCACGTGATCGAGCCAGATGCGCTTGCGAAGCAACCCGAGAATCGAGTAGTGCGCGGTGAACGACTCCACGGCGGCGAACGGCGTGCCGGCGCTGTCGGTGATCGTGAGGTCGTGTACCGTCATGCCGACGAGCAGGTTTCCCGAGATCCGGCCGATCGTTGCCCGGCCGTGGATCATGCCGTTGACCATGGTCTGCGCGTAGCGCCGGACGCGCTCGTGACCCCAGTCGGTTCCGGTGAGCACCCAGACCGCGATCATCACGACGAGGATCAGCGCCGACACGAGCGATGCGCCGACGAGGATGCCCCGCCTCCAGTTGAGCCGGTCGCCGGGCGGCACGACGACGATGTGTTCGCGGTCGCCCGGCTCGCGTGCGGTGCCGGCGCCGAGGGGGCGAGCCGGCTCCTTGTGGCCGGGCTGCTCCCGCCACGCGGTCACTAGTACGCCTCTCCGATCGAGAAGTGCAGCACGAGCCTGTCGAGCAGCGTTCGCCCCTGCCTGAAATTGCGCAAGGTCGTGAGGGGGACGATGCGCGTCTGGCCGGTGCTGTCGCGCACGGCCGTGACCACGGCGAGGTTCTCGGCGCGGCTCGGGTTGATGCCGATGTCGACGCGGATCGGCCCGACGGGGGACTCGTAGCGCAGGCCGAACCCCGGCGTGACGGCGCCCATGCCTTTGATGATCCCGCCGATGGTCTGAATGCCTCGAATCTGCCCGCGGCCGACGATGCCGCCGTCGATGAACACCGCGGCGACGAAATGCCGCAGGTTGGGACCGAGCGGGAGCGGCGTGCGGTACTCGACGCTCCCCTCGAGTAGCGTCGTGCCGCCGAGCGGCTGCGGGATGAAGGCGCTCTGCGCGAGCTTTGGAGAATTCGGGTTACAGAACTTGACCGCCTCGACCGTCAGTGCGCAGGTGCCGCCGCCGGTGCTGGTCGCGCCCGCGACCAGCGTCGGCCCGTCGATCGTCAAGATGCGCGGGCCGAGCTGGTTTTCCCCGTAGCCGCGCACCGAGTTGGCGCCGCCGGCGTAGAAGCGCTTGCGCGGGTGCAGCACGCCGGCGTCGACGCCGCTCCCGAGCGCGCCCACCCAACCGAAGCGGAGATGCGACGAGAAAACGTTCTGCGTGCCGCTGCGATGCGTGTACAACGCCCCGTCGAAGAACAACCGGTTGTAGCGGTAGTCGGACAGCGTGAACGACGACGCCGTCTCGAAGTCCAGTCGCGCCACGTACCCTGTGGTCGGCGAGAAGGGAGCGTCCGAGCGGTCCACGAAGCCGGTGATCGTGAGCGGCGAGAGCGACTGGTGCGAGCGCAGCGTGCCGATGGTGAGCGTGTCGCAGACGCCAAAGTCGACGCAGAAATAGACGTCGCTCGCCTGCACCCGATTGAGCTCGTAGCGATAGTTGAGGCTGATCGGGGCGCGCGGCGCGATCTCGTGCGTGAAGGTCGTTTGTCCGCCGAAGCCGCGATCGATGAAGACGCCGGGATTGATCGACCGGTGCGCGAACGCGCCGACCGCCGCCGAATTGCTCGGCCGGCGCAAAAAGGACGGCTGCTTGAAATCGATGCTCGCCGTGTACGTCGGCTGCAGGTACGGCGACACGTTGCTGTCGGGCACGTCGGCGGCCACGTTGCGGAAGAAGCCGCGTCCCTGGAGCGACGACGAGAGCAGGTTGCCGACGCTGCCATCGATATCCAGCCGGCGCGCGCCGCCAAACAGATTGTAGCTCGTGTAGTGCCCCTGGAACTGCAGAAAGTCGACGTTGTTGAGTCCGGGTCCGAAGCGTGCCTCGTGGAGCGGCGCCTCGGTGACGTCGATGTTCACGTTCTTCACGCTGTCGTACTGGACCGGCACATCGATCGCCGCGAGCCGGAACAGGTTCGACTCGTACAGGTTGCGCTGGCTCTCGAGGACGTCGCTCTGACGATACAGATCGCCGGTCGTGAAGGTGAGCGAATTGAGCACCGTCCGCACCGCGACGCGGTTGGTTCCCGTGACCGTGACGCGCCCGATTGTCGTTCGCCGGTTGGGCGTGAGCGTCAGGGTCACGTCGCCCAAGCGCGCCGTGTCGTTCACCGTGACCGTGGTGTCGACGACCGCGTCGCCGTACCCCTTGTCCCAAAGCGCGTCCTGAAAGAGCACGCGCATCGAGTCGAGCAGCACGAGGTCGAGCGGATCCTTCGCATGCAGCAGCGTCAGCCGGTCGCGCGTGTGTGGTGCGATCAGCGTCGAGTCGTAGATGATCGAGATCTTCCGGACGCGGGTCGGCTCGTTCTCGTGCACGCCGAAGGCGACGTGCACCTGGCGCGGTCCGGAGGGTGTGACCGCCGTGTCGACGACGACGTCGCGGTAGCCACGCTTCCAGTAGTAGAGCCGGATGCGCAGCACGTCGCGCCGGAGCTCCGCTTCGTTGAAGTAGTGCTTGTCGACGAACAGCGGCGAGTGGCTGAACAGGCAGAACGGCTCGATCAGCAGGCTTCGGCACTTCGAGGCCTGGGTCGACAAGCTTTTGGTGAGATCCGTCTGGTCGACGTGCTTTACGCCGCTCAGCGAGAGCTTGCGGACCTCAGGCGCTGCACGCTGTTGATCGCGGGTGTTCTGAGCACGCGCGGAGCGTGGACCCAGCGCGAGCGCCATCGCCACCACCGCGCATGCCCGCACCCGCCGCGAGATGGGGCGATGCATGTCGGTGCCGAGACAAGCAAGGCTTAGACCGCCTGGCGCCGGGCGCTACGGCTGGGGTTGGTTTGAGCGTTGGTCGTTGGTCGTGGATCGTTGGTCGTGGATCGTTGGTCGTGGATCGTTGGCCGTGGATCGTTGGTCGTGGATCGTTGGTCGTGGGACGTGGGACGTGGGACGTGGGACGTGGGACGTGGCTGGCGCGGCAGTTACGATCCACGCTCCACGTTCCACGATCCACGATCAACGCTCCGCTAGAGGCCAGCCAACAACGCGTCATTGCTCGGCGTCGCAGCGATCCGCTTGATCAGCCATTCCATCGCCGACTGCGGTGGCATCTGGCTCAGACCGCGGCGCAGCGTGTACACGCTGTCGATCTGGTCCGGGCGGAACAGCTTCTCCTCGCGCCGCGTTCCGCTCGTGCCGATGTCGATCGCCGGGTAAATCCGCTTCTCGGCCAGACCGCGGTCGAGCTTGATCTCACAGTTGCCCGTGCCCTTGAACTCCTCGAAGATCACGTCGTCCATCCGCGAGCCCGTCTCGACGAGCGCCGTGGCGATGATCGTCAGCGAGCCGCCGCCCGAGGTGTCGGGGATCGAACGCGCCGAGCCGAAAAATGCTTTGGGCTTCGCCATCGCCGTCGCATCGAGGCCGCCCGACAGCGTGCGTCCGGTTCCACGCTCGGCGGTGTTGTGCGCGCGTGCCATGCGCGTGAGCGAGTCGAGCACGATCACCACGTCCTTGCCGCTCTCCACGAGCCGGTGCGCGCGGTTGAGGACCATCTCCGTCACTTCGACGTGGCGCTGCGCGGGCTGGTCGAAGCTCGACGAGATCACCTCGCCCACTCCCCACGAGATCGCCTCGCTCACTTCCTCGGGACGTTCGTCGACGAGCAGGATGAGCAGCGCCGCGTTCGGATGGTTGATGGCCACGCCCTCGGTGATTCCGTGCAGCAGCGTCGTCTTGCCCGCGCGCGCCGGCGCCACGATCAGTGCACGCTGGCCGTAGCCAATCGGCGCGATGAGATCGATCGCGCGCCGCGTGAGCTCGTGTCCGCCCTTCGCCGGGCGGCCAGTCTCCATGAACAGCTTGCGCTCGGGATACGACGCGGGCAGGGAATTGAACTCGGGCCGCTTGGCGGCGAGCTGCGGATCGGCGTCGTTGATGGTGCGAATGTCGATGACCGTTGGCCGGCCGCGCTGGTCCGTTCCGATCGACGCGTCGATCAAGTCGGCGCGTCGAAGCTGGAACTGCCGCACGATGTTGGGCGGCACGTACCCGTCGCCTGCCTCGGCGAGGTAGCTGTTCGCGGGACGACGGACGAAGCCTGCATCGCGTGCCGGATCGAACCAGCCGCGCATCTCCCCCGTCGCGACGAGCGGCGCGGGCGCTTGCGGAGCATTGCTGCCGCTGCCGCCGCTGCCGCCGGCGGCTGGGCTCTGCTGATGCTCGCGGCGCGGGCCGGCGCGTCCCCGGCCGCGGCGATGACGCCGCCCGCCGTTTCGTCGATCGTGGAACCCGCCGTCTGAGCCACGATCCGGTCCACGGTCAGAGCTTCGGTCGGAGCCGCGGTCAGAGCTTCGGTCGGCGCCGCGGTCGCGGTAGGGCGGATTTGGATTCTGCTGGTAGCCGTTCGGAGCGCCCCCTTGCGGCGGGTTTTCCTGATAGCGCGGAGGCTGGGAGTATCGATCGTTCGATGCGGGCACGCTCGACGAACCGCCGGCGTCGCCGGAGCCACTGTCGCCACTTTCCCGGTCCCGCGCCGTGGGAGCTGGGGGCGGGGTCGGGGACG
>JBIOHX010000267.1:0-5267 GCA_044449465.1 Gemmatimonadales bacterium
CTCATGGCGTTGGCCGACGCCCTGCTCGCGATTCCTCGACTCGTGCTGCTCCTCGTCTGCGCGGCGCTTTGGCAGCCTGGGCTCGCCACGGTGGTCGTCGTGCTCGTGGCGACGGGATGGATGGGCGTCTCACGGCTCGTGCGCGCCGAGCTACTCGGTGTGCGCGCGCAACCGTTCGTCGACGCCGCGACCGCCATGGGAGCGTCGTCGCAGCGCGTGCTGTGGAGACACGCGCTGCCAAATGCGCTCGGGCCGGCGATCGTCGCCACGACGCTTGGAGTCGGAAACGCGATTCTTCTCGAGAGTGGTCTCTCCTTCCTCGGCCTCGGCATCCAGCCCCCGCGACCGAGCTGGGGCAACATGATCTCCGGCGGCCGCGACCTCATCGTCGTCGCGCCCTGGGTGGCGATTCTCCCCGGACTCGCGCTCATCGCGACCGTGCTCGCGTGCACGCTCCTCGGCGACGCGCTCCGAGATCGGGTGGCCGGCGAGGCGGGCGTCACCCTCCGCGATCGCGCTTAGCTGCTCCGAAGCGGGATTGAGACCAGCACGGTGACGATCGCTCTCGCTGCCGCCGAGATCGTGATTCGGCGGTCGTGCACGTCGAGCCCGTGAATGACCGTTTCGTCCAGACGCGCCAACGCCGCGCGCGGTGCGTCGAACGGCAGCCGCCACGCGCCGTTCACCGGCTGGTCGAGCAGGTTCGTGCAGCGAAGCACGAGGCACGTGCCGTCCTCGCTCTCCTTCGCGGCGTTGAACGCGAGACCGGCGCCCTCGAGCTCGACGCCGTGCACCAGATCCGGCAGCGCGAGCGCCGAGCGAAGCGTGGTGCCGCACAGCGGGAGAAGGACGTCGTCCGCGGCCCGTTCGATCGCGTCGATCGTCGCGGCGTCGCGCGCACCATGCAGCATGACCGCGAGCTCGGCTTCGAATGGGCCGTGGCACTGCGCGAGCGGAGTCCGACTGGGCCACCCCGCATGTCCCGGCCGCTCGGCGATGTCGTTGCGCGACAGCTCACCCACCGCACGCAGCAGCGTCACCACTATCGCACCATCAGCGCGAGCTTCGTATTCGGCGAGGCCATCGCTGAAAAGCGTTGCGCCGGCGCGACCGTCGAACACGGAGACGTATCGGTGAAGTGGCGCGGTGGGCGGCGGTTGCTCGTGCGCCGAGTCACTGGGAGGCACGTCGATGGGCTCACGGAGCAACGAGCCGAACGCCGCGTCTGCCCACACCCCAGCGGGCGGCGTGACGCCTGACGCGAAGGCGATTCGCACGCGATGGTCATCGGCGTCATTGACGCCCGTCACTCGAACGCGGAGAAACGGCGCGTCGGCGTCGAGCGTCAGCGAGAGCGCAACGTCGGCGTGAGCACGTTTATTATCGCGCTGTTGAATTCGATATCGAGCCTCCAGCGTTCCGCGCATCGGGCCGCGATGCACCCGCCGCGCACCGCGCCACACAACCACCGCCGCGCTCGGCCGCGGGGACGGTGTGTACAGATCGCCTGTGTCCTGTTCGTCCACTAGCTCGACGAGACGAGCGATACGCCGACCCGAGCGCCGATCCTCGAGCGCGATCGATCCGTCGTCCGCGATCGTCACCGCGATGAAGGCGTTGTGCATCGTACGCGGCGCGACAACAACCGGAGCGCTCGGCGCGGCCGCCGGGCTTGCACGGCGCGAGGATGCGCCTAGCGGCAGGCCCGCAATGCCGTATGCGGGAACTTCGCTGACCCACGTCGCGACGCGCGTCGTTGCCACCAGATCGTCGTCCGGATAGTGCTGAGGCGACTCAGTGCGCGAATGTCGCACATCGCGCGAAAGCACCTGCAACGGACCTGTTCCGCCTATGCGCGGTCGACTGCGCGGAGTCGCCAGGCGCTCTTCATTGGCACGCGGTGCCGACCCCGGGCCCACGCGCACATCGGCGATGAACTCCTCGACGTCGACTAGCGCCACGCCGCTCCGCGGTCGAGGCGACGCGTTGCGGACGAGGACGATTGGCTGCCATCTCTCCCGCGCCGTACGCGCCGCAACGGGGTCATGGCCGACCAGCGCGACAATGGAATCGTCCCGAACGCCGCGCGCTTGTATCATCGACACGCGCAACCGCTGCTCCATTCCAACGGCAACGTCGTCGATCGAGCAGCCGCAAAGGGTGTCGTGCGGGTGAGCACTTAGCAGCGTACGCCATGCCGCTTCGACCAGCGGCCGCCGGGACCGGTCACGAACCATTGCCATCGCGCTCCAGGGCTCGGCTTCACGAACGAGTGCACGCTCGGCGCGAGCGTTGAGCCGCTTTTCGTGCGCCCGCGTCGCGAGGGTCCCGCCGAGGGTCCAGGTGTAGCCGTAAGAGTCTCGCAGCTCGCCGCGGATCGTTGGCAAATGGACTCGTTCGGCGCGCTCGACGACCGCGCGTGCGAACAGGCGGAGCGAGCTTCGGTGCACACGGTCAGCGGCACCCGCCGACTCGAACGCACCGATCGCCTCGCGCCAACCCGACTGTCTCGCGTGATGATCGGCTCCGTTCGGTACCAAAGTCGCGCCGGTCGTGGCACGTGGAGCGAGCCCGCCGCGCATTTCCCGCCAACGCGCGACCGCGGTAGAAGCCTCGGTTGGCAGATTCGACCCGAGCTCGTAGCCGGCGACCGGCAGATGAAACAGAATGGCTTCGTCGCCGTTGGGCGCCAGCCAGCGCGCGGTGTCGCCCTCGGGCCAACGCGCGCCGCCATAGCCGCGCCACGCAAGAATGAGCGGAAACCCAAATCCTGCGGCGATCGATGGAAGCGCAGCCGGGTGCCCGAACGAATCTGGGCAATACAGGACGGGCGGCGCGGCCGCACCGAAGCGTTCGAGCTCCCGTCGGCCGGCTAGGAGGTTGCGGATCAGCGCCTCGCCGCTGGGGATAAGCTCGTCCGCGAGCACGTACCATGGGCCCGCCTCGAGCCGGCCGGCACGCAACAGCTCGGCGAGCGCCTCGGTGCGCTCTGGACGAACATCGAGATAATCGCGGAGGATGATCGCCTGGCCGTCGAGCAAAAAGCTCTCGTTCGCACCGGGCGGATCATCGATCAGCTCGTCGATCAGGGCGACGAGCCGCTGCTGAAAGCGCGCGAAGGGCAGATACCATTCGCGGTCCCAGTGGGTGTGCATGACGACGTGCACATCGAGCGGTGGCGGCGAATCCATGGCGGGCGACGAGCGCGTGGAGGAATGGCGACGCGGCCGCACCGGATCATACGCAAACGGCCGCGGCGATATTCGCCGCGGCCGAGTGTCGTGCGCAAGGGATCCCCGTCAGACCACGGGACGGCGACCCGTGACCAGCCGGATCACGATGACGATCAGCGCGACGACGAGCAGCAGATGGATCAATCCGCTCGTCACGTGAAAGGCGAGGAAACCCAACGCCCACAGAATGATGAGAATGACAGCTAACGTGATCAGCATGGTCCCGTATCTCCGTATGCGAGTTCGTCCGATGCAACGCGGCGGCTCAAGGCAACAGTCGTACCGGGCTAAGCGGTCCAGGCGGAAATGCCGTGACCGCCGTCCGGTGCTTCAGCCCGCTCGATGCACTTTGCGTTCATGGAATCGGCGGACCTTCCCCGTCGGCGTCCGCGCGGTCCGCGATCGTACGCGGCGGCGGTACTACGGCGACATCTGCCGCCCGCGCGTTGCTCGGCGCCTCCACTGAGGCTCGCTGCGGTACGAGCGGCGGAACTTTGGCGGCGTGCGCCACACGGGCCATGAGAATGCGCGCCGCCCGCACGTCGTGCCCTACGTCGACGAGCAGCAGTGCCAGATCGCCCGTGCCCCAGAGCACGCCCGCGAGAACGATCAGACGGCTCGATTCGCCCAGGAGGGTCGGCAGGGATGCCGAGCCTTGCGTGTAGATGCCGGTAACCACTTCAGCGACCAGCAATAGCACCATGATGATCGCCATGAACCGAAACAGCTTCGACAGATAGCGCAAGCCGGTGTACGGCTCTATGTCCGTCGCTCGCACTTCGCGGATCTCTCGATCCTGCAACCGCTCGGCCTTGCCATCGCCGTTCGCGGTCGCCAGCTCACGATCTCCCTCGATCGTGCCGTCGTCCATCCTGCGGTGGTCCGCCACGTCAGCCTCCTGAAGTCCCCGACCAGCGCGCTCGATAACCGCGCGTGTCGATGTGAATGAAAGGACCGTGCCCAGGCGCGGCCGTATACACGCCGGCACCGCCGACGAGTTCAGGGTGCGCCGCCTCGACGCGATCTACGGCCGCCAGAATGACGCCCGCGTCAGCGCTCGTGATGCGGCCGTCATGGTTGAGGTCGTCCATCTGACCGTCGCCGTTGTCGTCGATGTAGATGTCCGACGCGTCGCCATACATGTGCCGGCTGAGGTCGGCGCGACCGGCCGTGTTGCCGCCCGTGTAGTTGTATTGAGGGCTGCGGAAACCGCTCATGACGTGCACGCCGTGCACGTCGACGCCGTGCGCCGCCAGATCGGCGAGTACGAGCTCGAGCTTGTCGATGAGCTTCGACTGGAGCACGATGTACTTTGGCCAGACGTTCGGCTGATCGTGCGTCAGGAAGTCGCGCAGCTTGAAATGCGCGGAGAGCGGAGTGTCCGCGTTCGCCTGGGTGACCTCGATGAAGCCGGCCGGGTTCGCGTACTCCCCCGGCGGAGCCTTCGCGGGCCCGACCTTGCCGTGCTCGCTCGGCCAGGTTCCGAGGTGATACTCCCCGATCCGCCCGCTCTGCTTCGCGCTGAACGGCAAGAGCGTGATGACGCTGAAGCTCGAGATCGGACGCACGGCGTTGCCGATAGCGACGATCAGGCTCCAGAGGCCAGCGCCACGCGGCGCCGCCGCTAGTTGCCCGCCCTGCTCGTATTGCAGCGTCGCGCCGGCCACGGTGGTGTCCACGTGAATCGGCGCCGGCGCCGGCTGAATGGACACACGCAACTTTCCGCTCGCGCCGCGCGCGCCGGCCAGCATGCGATTGACCGCGGCGTCGAGCGCTGCATTGGTGAGGTATGCGGTGGTGGGAGCGTCCGCGTGCGTCAGGGCGCTGGCCATCATCGACGATGCGGACGCGCCCAAGCCAACGCGGCCAGGCTCGCGTGCGTGGCCGATCGACCAGCTCCACCCGATCGCCAACGCGACGAGAACGACGATACCACCGACGTCGACGACGCGTTCCGCGCGCGTGGTCGGGTGCCCCGTTGCTTCCCACCTCCACCAGGTCGAACTTCCGAGCTTCATGTGAACTGCTCCCGCC
>JBIOHX010000268.1:0-5250 GCA_044449465.1 Gemmatimonadales bacterium
CGGCGCTCGATGAGCAACGTGTCGAGCAACAGACGCGCGATCGCGGGCAGGAGGAACCACTGGTAGCGCGGAATCTTCGTCTCGCCGCCGAGGCTGGCGCGCGACTGCGTGCGCAAGTTGGCGAGCGCGGACTTGATCCGCGCCGCCTTGTCGGTCGCATCGGCCTCGATGAAGGTGCCGTGCGCGGCGTCGGCCGCGGCCTTGAGAACCTCGGGATGATACTGAGTCACGACGATGTTTCCCGCCTCATCTCTTTTCAGGCTCGTCGATCCATCCGGGTTCTTGATCGGGATCGTTGCTCCGGTGGTCGTGCCGAATCCCACGGTGACGAGACTGATGCCTTGCTCGCCCGCGCGCTTGGCCTCGGTGGTAATGTCGTCGACGGGCTCGAACGCCTCGCCATCGCTCATGACGACGAGCGCGCGGTCGGCGCCACTGTTAGTCACGGTCAACAGGTCCACACCCTGACGAATCGTGCGGGCGAGCGAGCTCCCCGCCTGGCCGACGACCGAGGGATCGAGGTTGTCGAGAAACAGGTCGAGCGCGCCCTCGTCGATCGTGAGCGGCGACAGCACGTAGCTACGGCCGGCAACGGCCAAAACGCCCATGCGATCGCCGGGTGAGAGGGCGCGGAGACGGCGGACTTCCTCCTTCATACGCTCGAGGCGGCTCGGACGTTCGTCGCGCGCGAGCATCGAGAGAGACGCGTCGAGCGCGAGCACCATGTCGATGCCGCGCGAGCGGACCACGTCGCGCGCGTCGCCCCACCGCGGTCCGGCGACGGAGACGCCGACGAGCGCGGCGGCGAGGCCGAGCCGGGACATGCGCCAGCCGGGCCGAGCGAGGGTGTTGGGCGGTATGAGCCGCGACACGACCTCCATGTTGCCGAGGCGTTCGAGGCGGGCCCGCCGCTGTCGGTAAGCATGGCCGACGACGGCCACGGCCAGCACCGGCAGCACGACCGCAAGCGCCAGCAGATACGGATAATCGAATACCAGGTCGTTCATGGCAGCGGGCCCCGCCGCGCGGCGAGGAGCAGTTCAGTGACGAGCAGAAGCGCGCCAAGGTAGAGCGGCCAGCGGAAGAGCTCCGTGTATCGGACGTACGATCGCGTGCGCACCGGCTCGCGCTCCAACTGATTGATCTCCTGGTAGATGCGCTGGAGCGCCGCGGCGTCGCGCGCGCGGTAATAGCGGCCGCCGGTCGTCTTGGCGATGTCGCTCAGCAACGGCTCGTCGATGCGCACGAGGCGGTTCTCGTAGCGAAGTCCGAACAGCCCGCGCCCCACCGGCACCGGCGCCATTCCTTCCGTGCCGACACCCACCGTGTAGATCTTGATGCCGAACACGGCGGCGGCTTTGGCCGCCGTGCGCGGATCGATCGAGCCGCGATTGTTCTCACCGTCGGTGAGCAGGATCATGACGCGCGAGCGGCCCGGCGCATTCCGCAGACGATTGGCGGCGGTGGCGATCGCCGTGCCGATCGCCGTGCCGTCTTCGAGCTGGCCGGCGGCCAGATTATCGACCGCCGCGTTGACGACGGGATAGTCCGTGGTGAGCGGGACCTGCGTCAGCGCTTCCGCGGCGAACGCCACGATGCCAATGCGGTCGCTCGAGCGGGCGGCGATGAATCGTTTGACGACGTCCTTGGCGACCTCGAGCCGATTCTGCGGCTGAAAGTCCTGGGCGAGCATCGAGCTCGATAGATCAATCGCGAGCACGATGTTGATCCCTTCGCTCGTCACATTCTCGGCGTGCGCGCCCGAGCGCGGCCGCGACAGGGCGACGATGAGCGACGCCAGCAGAAGATTGCGCAGCGTGAACAGCACGAGCGTGGTGGCCCGTCCGGCGCGTGGCCCCGCGGCGAGGATGCCCACCCGGGAGAAGACGATCGCCGGCGGGCGTCGCCGGCGGCGCACGATCCACCAGATCGGCAGCAGCAGCAGCAGCACGAGTGCCCACGCGGAGGCGAACTGGATCGGGCCGGCGCTGATCATGCGGCGGCCTTGGACGTCGCGGGCACCGGTGGCTGCGACGCGGCATGCTCGTGCCCCACGATCGCGCGGGCTTCGCGGCCGAGCTCGCGCGCGCGGTCCGTACTGACCGGCCGGCGCGCGAACTTGATCAGGTCGGCGTCGGTGAGGAGGCGCGTCAACCGCTCCTGCGGCAGATGGGGCATCCCGCGCGTTGCGTGCTGGAGCTCCGTACTCGTGAGCGAGAGCGCGCCCGCTTCGGCGTAGCGCGCGGCCAGATAGTCACGGAGCACTTCGACCATGAGCGTCACATATCGCCCGCGCTCCCCGGCGTCGAGCAGGCCGAGCGCCTCGATACGCTGAAACTCCGACTCCGCACGCTCGAACGGAGCAATGACGACGGGCGCCGCGGGGCGCCGGCGACGGCGAAGCCACCACCACACGAGCAGTGCGACCGCGACGACGGCCGCGGCGATGAGGGCCCATAGCCACCAGGGGAACAGCTTCGATTCGAATAGAGCGCGCGGCGGTTTGGGAATGCGCTGCGCGGTGTCGGCCGGCAGCAGGCTGCGCACGAACACCGAGTCGCCGCTCAAGGGAATGCGCCGATCGACACCGTTATAGCGGACGATCGCGTCGTCGAGCCGGATGCGCTGCACGCCGACGTCCCACGCCGCAACACGATAGTCGGCGTACTGCTCCACGGCGGTCGTGTCGGCCGCCGTGCGCACCACGACGGGATCGAGCGACTGCACGGTGGAGGTCGAGTCGGTGGCGCGCGGGAACTCGATCGTGGCGCCGCGCGGCGCACGAATGCCCACGGTGACGCGGAACGGATCGCCGATGCGCACCGAGTCGGGCGCGACGGTGATTCCGGCTTTGACCGGAATCGACGCCTGTGCGGCGAGCGCGCCGCCCGACGCCGTCGAGATAGCCACGGCGCACGCGGCGCGAACGAGCGGGCGACCACGGCTCATTTGCGGAGCCTCGTTTCGCGGGCGCGAAAGAACTTCAAGAGCGGGTCCATGATCCCGGTCGCGGTGCTCACCGGGATCTCGTCGATCGCGAGCCGCCGGAGCAGATGGAGACGGCGCTCGGACTCCTCGCGCACGTTGACACCGAACTGCGCGCGCACCACGGGATTGCTCGTGTCGACGTCGAGGGTGTCGCCGGTCTCGGGATCGACGAGGCGCACGAGGCCGATGTCGGGAAGCACGTGCTCGCTCGGATCCTCGACCGTGACGGCGACGACGTCATGACGCTGGGCGAGCAGCTTGAGCGGCCGCTCGATGTCGACGCCGAAGAAGTCGGAGACGAGAAAGATGATCGCCTTGTGCGACAGCATCTTGTTCAGGTACTCGGTGGCACCGCCGATGTCGGTCCCGCGGCCGGTCGGCTCGAAGGCGAGGATGTCCCGGATGAGCCGGAGCGCATGGCGCCGGCCCTTGCGCGGCGGCACGACGTGCTCGATCCGTTCGGTGAACATCACGGCGCCGACGCGATCGTTGTTGCGGATCGCCGACATCGCCAGCACCGCGGCGAGCTCGGACGCCACTTCACTCTTGAAACGGCGGCGGGTGCCGAAGCGTTCGGAGCCCGACACGTCGACGGCGAGCATGACCGTGAGCTCGCGTTCTTCGATGTAGCGCTTCACGTACGGCCGCTGCATGCGCGCCGTGACGTTCCAGTCGATGCTGCGCACTTCGTCGCCGGCCTGATACTCGCGCACCTCGGCGAACTCCATCCCCTGCCCCTTGAACACCGAGCGGTATTCGCCGGTGAACAGCGAGTTCACGGGTCCGCGGGTGCGCAACTCGAGCAACTTGACCTGACGCAGCACTTCGGGCGGCACGGCGGCGGTTGGATGCGTCGCGACGACCGTCGGCCGCGGCTGCGCATCGCGCCGATCACCAGTGTCTCGCCGTTTCCGACGCTTGAAGAGGGCGAACGCCATCGACTACCTCCGTGCCCCGCGCCTCGCGCCTCGTGCCCCGCGCATCAAGGAGACTCGATCTTCGCCAGCACCCGCTGTACGATCTGATCGCTGGTCACCTCTTCCGCTTCCGCCTCGTACGTCGTGAGGACGCGGTGGCGGAGGACGTCGGGGGCGATCGCCTTGACATCGTCGGGGGTGACGAAGGCGCGGCCGCGCAAAAAGGCGTGCGCGCGCGACGCTTGCGCGAGCGCGATCGTAGCGCGCGGGCTCGCGCCGAACTCGATCAGCGGCACGAGGTCGGCCAACCCCGCCTTGGCCGGCTCGCGCGTCGCCAGCACGATGTCGACGATGTAGTCCATGATGCGGTCATCCATGTACAGCTCGGTGATCCGGTGGCGCGCGTCGAGGATCTGCTGCGGCTGCGCGACCGCGTCGATGTCGATCGGCTCACCGCTCGCCATGCGGCGCATGATCTCCTTCTCTTCATCGCGCGTCGGGTAGCCGACGCGCAGCTTGAGCATGAAGCGGTCGACCTGCGCCTCGGGCAGCGGATAAGTGCCCTCCTGCTCGATCGGGTTCTGCGTGGCGAGCACGAGGAACGGCTCCTCGAGCTTGTACGTAACACCGCCGATCGTCACCTGCTTCTCCTGCATCGCCTCGAGCAGCGCCGCCTGCACCTTCGCCGGCGCGCGATTGATCTCGTCGGCGAGGATGATGTTCGCGAAGATCGGTCCGCGCTTCACCGAAAACTGTCCTGTCGACTGATCGTACACTTGCGTGCCGACGACGTCGGCCGGCAACAGATCCGGCGTGAACTGAATGCGGTGAAAGGTGGTGTCGATCGTCTCGGCGAGCGTGCGCACCGTGAGCGTTTTCGCCAAGCCCGGCACGCCCTCGAGCAGCACGTGACCGCCGGTGAGCAGACTGATGAGCAGTCGGTCGACCATGTAGTCCTGGCCGACGACGCGCCGCGCCACCTGCCGCGCGACGTCTTGAACGAGTCGCGAGTCCGCCGCGGTTGAGACTTGTGTCGCCACGTTCGAATCTGTTCGTTAGGGGTCGTTGAGCTCTCGAGGTGCGCGCTGCATACGCAACACGCGTCGGCGAGCATGCAGTTTCAGTACCGCTCAGCCAGCCTGATGCTTCCCGCTCCTACACCGCCATGAATACGAAGTGCCTGCGGCGATCGCTGGTTCGCGCTCGCGCGCTACGGCGCGACGAGAGCGAGCGCCGTGCGTTCACGCGGCGTCAGCTTGCGCGTCGTCCCAGTGACGAGACCACCGAGATACACCGGACCAAAGCGCGTGCGCACCAACCGTTCGACGCCGAGTCCCAGCGCCGA
>JBIOHX010000269.1:0-5246 GCA_044449465.1 Gemmatimonadales bacterium
GTACGAGGACTCGATCTCCTGGGGCTACGGCGCCGAGATCGCGGCGCGGATCGCCGATGACTGCTTCCCCTGGCTCGACGCCCCGGTGCGACGCCTGGCATCCGCGGACACCTTCGTCGGCTACGCTCCCCGCCTCGAGGACGCCACCCTGCCGCAAACGGACGACGTCAAGCGGGCCTGCGAGGAGATCGCGCGCTTCTAAAGCCCCCCGCCTCCGCGCGGCGCTTGTCCCGCCCCCGAAAGGACCGGCTAACCGCCGGTCCTTGGCGTCTTGGGCCCTTGGAGAATCGTCGTGTTCGCACGTTGGGACCATTTCACTGTGGCACCAGGGATGCCGATACTCGGGTGTAACCCCCAGGCCCCGCATGCCCCTCTCTGTTCGCTCGATCGGGACGATGGTCGTCGTCGCAGGCCTCGCGGCCTGTTCCGATACGCCGCACGCGCCCGTTCGGCCGGTCGGCGCTGGAGCGCGCATCGCCCTCGCGCCGGTCTTTTCGCGCGCGGCGGCGGCGGTGGCGGCTGACCTGGCGAGCTTTGGGATTCGATACGATCACGTCCGCGTGACGCTCGCTCGCTCGCCGACCGACACCGTCAAGGACACGACGATCGCGTTCAGCCCTGAATCGAGCGACGCATCGCTCGACCTGACGGTCGACATCCGCGAGCCGGGCGAGTCCTTCGACGCGGCCATCGACTTCTCGAGTGACGGCCGAGTCGTCTTTCGCGGCACCGGGCGCGTCCAAGCGCATTCGGCCGACGAAACGGCGCCCGCGCCGACCCAGCTGCCGATTGAGTATGTCGGCCCCGGCGCCAACGTGACACGGCTCGTGATCACGCCGCGCGCCACCGCCGTCGTTCGAACGGAGACGAAGGCCTTCACCGCAGCGGCCTTCGACGCGAACAATGCGCCCGTGCCCGACGCGCTCATCGCGTGGGCTACCTCCAATCCCGCCGTCGCCACCATCTCTTCTGACGGCCTCCTCCAGCCGACCGGCGCCAGCGGCGCCGTCACCATCACGGCGTCGACGCCATCCGGTGCGACCGACAACGCCTCGGTCACGATCATTCTTCCGCCGGCATCCATCGCGCTCGTCAGCGGGGGCGGCCAGACTGGGATAGTGGGCGGACTGCTCGGTGCGCCGGTCGTCGTACAGGTCAACAGCGCGGACGGCGTCGGCGTGCCAGGCATCGGCATCGTATTCGCGGCGCCGGCGGGGGGCGGCGTCGCGAGTGCAACCGTGACAACCGACGCCGCCGGCCGCGCGTCGGCCGCGCTCACGCTCGGCAAGCTCGCCGGCCTGCAATCATTCGCGGCGACGACTGGCGATCTCAGCGTCGCAATTCCCGCGACCGCCTTGGCCGGCCCGCCTGCGGCAATCGTTGCGCTCTCAGGCAGCGGTCAGAGCGACACCGTGCGCGCCACGGTCGCCCCACTCGTCGCCCGTGTGACCGATCAATTCGGCAACCCGACCCCCGGCGTCACTATCAGCTGGAAGACGTCGTCTCCGCTCGCCTCACTTGGCGCGACGACGTCGACCACCGACGCCGATGGCCGCGCGACGATGAAATACACGTTGGGCACCGTTCCCGGCATCGAGACGGTGAGCGCCTCAGTGACAGGCGTCGCCAATTCGGCACAGTTCACGCTCCAGACGCTGTTCGACCCCCCGACGCGCATCAGCATCGTTTCCGGCGACAAGCAAACCGCCATCGTCGGTACGACCACCACAGTGCCGCTCGTCGTCAAGGTCACGGACGCCAGCGGCACGGCGGCCTCGGGAACGACCGTCGTGTGGACTGCGTCGAACGGAACGGTGACCGCAAAGACTACGACCGACGCCAACGGGCTCTCGTCGAATACCCTCGCGCTCGGCACTCGCGCCGGCGCAGCAGCGGTGACAGCGGCGCTCCCGAACGGCGCGTCGGCGGTGACGTTTGCCGTCGCGGCGCTCGCTGGGACACCGGTGGCGCTCAGCTTTGTCGGCGAGCCGACGTTCGAGCTCCTTCCGCTGCTCGCTCCCGTGTCGGTCATGATCGTCGATTCGTTCGGCAACCAGACGACGTCGACCGACGCCGTCACGATCTCCAGTCCTCCGGGCCTGGCAAGCAACCTTGGCGGCACACTCACGCGCGCGGCCGTGAATGGAATCGCCACGTTCGATGACCTCACGGTGCAGCTCGTCGGGAACTCGATGGTGCTGATGGCAAATTGCGGATCCCTGCCGCAGGCGGTGAGCGCGCCTGTGACCACGAAGACGGGGTCCTCGGGTTCCAATCTGCAGCCGGAACCGTAGCTCTCCGCGTGCGAGTCTAGCGCGGCGCCCCCGGCGGCCGGCGCCACCTCGCTCCGACATCCAGAGTCGTATCGCCCTGAGCCCCCGGCGGCGGGCTGTACGTGTAGCCGGCCGGCAGAATGAGCAAATTCTCATCGACGATCCGGCGCTGAATGCCGGAGACCTCTGACGTTTGCTCGGCCGTCGTGGTCGCGCCGGGTCCTTCGGTCAGGCGGCTCACCGTCTTGCTTCGCAGCGCTACCGCTTCGCCCATGCGCGCGCTCGCCGAATCGACGCGGCGGGCCAGTTCGCGGAACAACCCCGCCATGCCGGCCCGTCCGGGTACGCCGTTCGCCCGCAGCAGAGGGTTGTTCGGAAGGCCCGGTACCACAGCGACCCAGTAATCAGTCACGCTCTCCGTGCCCAGGCGCTGCGCCATCGACGCCGCCTCGACCGACATGTTGAAGGCCGTGGTCATGCGGTAATGCGTCGTGGGAAAGCCCGCCACCGTGTCGCTCGGACCGACGCTGTCGAGCTGCACCTTCACAGCGGAAAGCGTCAGCTTGACGCCGAGCGCGCTGAGGCGGTCGAGATCGGCGAAGCCGGAGTCGCCGCGCACGATTGTGAAGTTGCGGGTCCGCGGGTGCACGATTACCAGTTGGGCTGTGTCAAACAGGACGTAGTCGCCTTTCGAGAACGACGACGAGCTCCCGTCCACGATGTCCAGCCGACCGCGGTTGGCGGCGAACACGGCGTGCCCAACGTACGATTGAGAGCCTTCGCTGATGACCGCGGCGAGACCGGCGCCCGATACCGGTGCGCTCGACACGCTGATGGTGTAGGCCACCCCTGGAATTCCGACGTTCGATTGCCCCCGCTGGCCGAGCGCGATCGCGGCCGACGACAGAAATGCGATCGGGAACCAGTTCATCACGCTGTGTACCGTCGTTCGCCGGTCAGGTGCGCTCGTGCACGATACGTCCGCCCACTACCGTCATCATGACTCGTGCCTCGGCGATTGTTTCGGGCGATACGCGGGTGATGTCGCGGTCGATGAGAGCGAGGTCGGCAAGCCTGCCACGGGTGAGCGTGCCGGTCTCCGCTTCGGCAAAGCCGGCAAAGGCGGCGGCGCTCGTGTACGCGCGGAGCGCGTCTTCGACGGTGACGCGCTGCTCGGGGTGCCAACCGCCCGGGTGCGCGCCGTCGAGCGTGCGGCGGGTAACCGCCGCATAGACACCCTCCAGCGGGGTCGCCGGGGCCACGGGCCAGTCGCTGCCGAAGGCGACCCGCGTGCCGGCGTCGAGCAGCGACCGTATCGGAAAGGCGTACCCCGCCCGCTCTCGACCGACCACCCGTTCCGCCCACCGGCCATCATCGATCGCGTGGTACGGCTGCATGCTCGCCGTCACGCCAAGCGCGGCGAAGCGTGACAGATCGGGCGGCGCCACGTGCTGCGCATGCTCGATGCGAAATCGCCGATCGCGGGCACCGCGCTCTCGCGCCACGTCTTCGTAGACGTCGAGCTGCAGGCGAATCGCATCGTCGCCGATGGCGTGGACGATGAGATGAAGCCCGGCAGCGTCCGCCGCCCGACACCAGGCGGCGAGATCGTCCGGCGTCGTGACGAAGAGTCCGCGATCGTCGGGCGCGTCCTCGTACGGCTGGAGCATCGCCGCGGTATGTGAGCCAAGCGAGCCGTCGACAAAGCCTTTGAGAGCGCCGACGCGGAGCCATCCGTCGCCGCGCCCGTCGGCATCGACGCGATCACGGAGACGATCCCAGGTGGCGAGCGGTACGGCGGCGTAGATGCGCGTGCCCAGTCGCCCCGCACCATGCGCGCGCTCGAAGACGGCGAGATCCTCCCACGTACCCATGTGGTGCACCGCCGTGACGCCGTTCGCGGCGACGTGGCGCATCGCGGCATCGAGCGCCGCGTCTTCGTCCGCCGCGCTCGCGCGCGGCACCACTCGGTCGACCAGCGCGCGCGCGTTGTCCTTGAGGAGCCCGGTCGGCTCGTCGTCGACGTCGCGCACGATCGTGCCGCCGGCGATCTCCGGCGTGTTACGCGTCACGCCCGCCGCGCGGAGCGCCGCCCCATTGGCCAGCGACATGTGCGAATCGAGCCGGTTGACCCACACCGGGTGATCCGGCGTAGCGGCGTCGATCCAGTCGCGGCGAGGCAACTCGCCGCCCCAACGCTCGTGGTCCCAGTCTCCGTGCAAAATCCAGCCGCCAGGCGGCGTGCGACGCGCTCGCGCCGCGATCCGGCGCGAGAACTCTTCGGGAGTGTCTGCGTCGCGAAGCTGGACTGACGCCAATCCGAACCCGCCCTGGAGAAAGTGCACGTGTGCGTCGATGAAGCCGGGCGTCACCATCATGCCGCGCGCGTCCACGACGCGCGTCGAGACGGCGATACGCTTTCGCGCTTCTGCGGTCGACCCTACCTGTGCGAGCCGCCCGCCGTCGACTACCAGCGCTTCGGCCCACGGACGCGCCGCGTCACCCGTCCATACGCGCGCGTTCACCACCGCCAGCGACGGCTCAGTCATCGGCTAGCTTTGATGCACACATGCTCGCCGTCAACATCTGGTTCTGGGTCGGCTTCATCGGGTTCGTGCTGGCGATGCTCGCCCTCGACCTCGGTGTGTTTCATCGCCGCCCCCACGAGGTGCACCCCGTCGAGGCGGGGGTCTGGACAGCCGTCTGGGTCGCGCTGGCGCTGCTGTTCGCGCTTGGACTCTATCTCCTCGCCGGACACCACGTCGCGCTCACCTTCCTCACCGGATACGTGATCGAGGAGTCCCTGAGCGCGGACAACATCTTCGTGATGGTGCTGATCTTCGAGTACTTCCGGGTGCCAAAGAGCTGCCAGCATCGCGTCCTATTCTACGGCATCCTCGGGGCTCTAATGATGCGCGGTCTGTTCATCGCGGCCGGATCGGCGCTCGTGTCGAACTTTCACTGGGTGCTGTA
>JBIOHX010000270.1:0-5201 GCA_044449465.1 Gemmatimonadales bacterium
CTATGACGATGATGACGATTGAGGATCTCTGGCGCCGCGCCGTGTCGTCGCCCCACTCCCACCCTACGGCCCTACCCGCATATACGTCGAGTCGTAGCGTCGAATCGAGTCGGTGATCGCCTGCATCGCGGCGTCGCTCTTTTCCCATCCGGCGATGTCGACCTTCTTCCCTTCCAGCGCCTTGTACGTCGAGAAGAAGTATTCGACCTCGTTCAGCAAATGCCGCGGGATGTCAGCGATGTCGAAGAATTCCTCGTAATAGGGGTCATGGAGCGGAGCGGCGAGAATCTTGTCGTCGGGCTCCCCGCGGTCGCGCATGCGCAGCACGCCAAGCGGGCGCACGTCGATCACGCAACCGGGAAAGGTCTGCTCCTTGACCAGCACGAGCACGTCGAGCGGGTCGCCGTCCTCGTAGAGGGTGCGCGGGATGAAACCGTAGTCACCGGGGTAGTGCACGGACGAATAGAGCACGCGGTCGAGCTTCATCATGCCCGTCTGCTTGTCGAGCTCGTACTTGTTGCGGCTGCCTGACGGAATCTCGATCACCGCGGTCACCTCCTCCGGCGCCTTGGCACCAGGGGAGAGATCGCGCCAAAGATTGATCATGAGCGTGCGGGTCGTTAAGCGCGGCGCGCGGGGCGCAACGATAACGATTCGTCGGCCACGCGGCGCCGTGTAGTCATCCCGCGCGCGCGGGGGACGCGTGCGTACCCGCGCTCGGGCTCGACATCGTCCCTTTGTACGCCATCGGCTCCTCGACGACGCCGAAGTTGCTCGCATTGAGCTCGGCGATGCGAACCAGATCGTCTCGGGTGAGATCGGGGGCGTCGCTCGCCCCGGCGAACTCGGCGAGCTGCTCGTCGTCGTAGATATTCGGCAGCGCCGTCACCACACGCGGTTCGGCGAGCAGCCACTTGAGCGCCGCCTGGCCCAACGTCATGCGCCGCGCGAGGAAGTCGAGCGTCTTCACCTTCTTGATGCCGTTGACGAGCCAGGAGCGCGGCCGGTGCCGGCGGTGGTCGTTCTCCGGGAACACCGTGTCCTCCGTGTACTTTCCCTCGAGCATCCCCGAGGCGTGCGTCACCCGGATGTTGAAGCAGCAGTTGGGCGCGTGGGCCTTGGCCGCCTCGAGCATCGCCGTCCCGGGGTGCTGTTCGATGACGTTCCAGATCATCTGGATGGTGTTGATCTCCGGCTCGCGCTCCACCAGCTCCACCGCCTCGTACAACCAACCAATGGCCGGGCCGAAGGCCGCGCCCCAAGCGAGCACCTTCCCTTCCCGCTGCAGCTCGCGCAGCGTGCCCCAGAGCTCGGCGTCGCGCACGTGGTCCATCTTGGCGTTGTGGAGCTGGAGGACGTCGATGTAGTCCGTCTCGAGGCGCTCCAGGCAGCGGTCGACGGCGAGCCGCAGGAAGGCCGGATCCGTTCGCATCGGCAGCTCGGCCTGGCCGCGTCGAGCCTTTTGCGCATTCTCATCATAGATGTCGTAGCCGACCTTCGTCGCGATAACGACATCCTTGCGCCGGCCGCGGAACGCGTCGGCAAGCTGCCGCTCGGCGCGGCCGTTACCATAGGCGTCGGCGGCGTCGAAAAACGTGACGCCGTGGTCGTCGTGCGCCCGACGAAGCATCGCCACGGCTTCGGCGTCAGACTTATCGCCCCACCAGCCGGTCGAGATAGTCCAGGTGCCGAAGCCGACCTCGCTGACCAAGATCGACGTGCCGGGAAAGGTTCGGAACTTCATGGGCGTCCGGAGTTGTGGCGCGCGGCCAGCACCGCGGCCGCCTCACGCGCGAAATAGGTAATGATCACGTCAGCCCCTGCACGCCGAATTCCCAGCAGCGACTCCATCATCGCGCGCTCGCGATCGATCCATCCCCGCTCGGCGGCTGCCTGAATCATAGCGAACTCGCCGCTCACCTGGTACGCGGCGAGCGGGTAGCCGGTCTCGGCTTTCACGCGGTGGATAACGTCGAGAAACGGGCCGGCCGGCTTCACCATGACCATGTCCGCTCCCTCCTCGATGTCGAGCAGGACTTCGCGAAGGGCTTCGTCGGCGTTCGCCGAATCCATCTGGTAGGAATGGCGGTCGCCAAAGGTCGGTGTCGATTCAGCGGCGTGGCGAAACGGTCCGTAGAACGGTCCAGCAAATTTGGCGGCGTAACTCAGGATCGCGGTGTCAGCGTGGCCGTTCGCGTCGAGCGCGCTGCGGATCGCGGCGACACGGCCGTCCATCATGTCGCTCGGCGCCACGATGTCGGCCCCTGCGGCGGCATGCGACACCGCCTCCTTGGCCAGCACGACGAGGGTCTCGTCATTGTCGACCGTGTCGCCCTCGAGAATGCCGCAGTGACCGTGATCGGTGTACTCGCAGAGGCAGACGTCGGTGATGACGACGAGCGACGGCAGCTCGCGCTTGAGCGCACGCACGGCGCGTTGGACTGGGCCTTCGGCGTTCGATGACTCAGATCCGATGGCGTCCTTACGGTCGGGGATGCCGAACAGCAACACACCTCCTACACCAACGTCGGCCGCCGCCCGCGCGTCGCGCAGCAACTCGTCGACGGAGGTCTGCGCCACGCCGGGCATCGATTCGACAGGTTGGCGAACGCGCTCGCCGGAACGAACGAAAAGCGGCAGTACGAGCTGTGACGCCTCGAAGCGCGCCTCGCGAACGAAGCGACGAAGCGCGTCGGTGCGACGTAGACGGCGGGGGCGGTAGGCGGGGAATGATGGCACGAGGGAAAGGTAAACCCCGGCGGCTCCGGCCTCTTGCCGTGGCGGCGATTTGAGACGGTGGCACCGCGGCAGCGGCGCGAGGGATGGCGAACTCGCAATAAGCAACCAATACTTGACGCGTGACACACGAGTCCCGCACCGACCCTCTCAGCGAGCTCGCCCAGCGCGTTCGCACCGGCGACGTGGCGGCGTTCGAGCAGTTGTTTCGCTCGCTCCACGCGCAACTTTGCGAGGTCGTCGACAGTTATGTACGCTCGCAAGCGATCGCCGAGGAGATCGTGCAGGATCTTTTTTTCGTTCTCTGGACCACGCGAGATAGGCTCCCCGCGCCGCGTTCTTTCCGCGGCTATCTCTTCGCCGCGGCACGCAACCGCGCGTTGCATCATCTTCGACATCGTGCGGTCGTGCAACGGTGGTCCGCGCGGGTGGACACACACGCCGAGGTCGCCGGGACCGGCGCGCCACTGCCGGGTCCCGACGAAGCCCTTCAGGCGGATGAGCGATCGCGCGCCATCCAACGCGCAGTCGCGCAGCTTCCCCCCCGCACACGCGTTGCATTCGTACTGCGCTGGGAGCACGAGATGTCGCACGCCGATATCGCGACGGCGATGGGGATCAGCGTGAAAGGGGTCGAGAAGCTGTTGACGGCGGCGCGTTCCAAGTTGCGCGAGCTCCTCGCGGCGGAGGCTGACTCCCCGGCCGAGTAACGGTTGTCGCGCAGGTGGGGGTTTTTGGTTCGTCGGGGTCATTGTTACAATGAGCGAATCGCCGACCGAGCGCCGAGCCTGGCGCACTGACGAAGCGTGGAACCGGTTGAGTGAGCGGATCGCCGCCGAGGCGGTGCATCCGCGTCGGCCATGGCGCGCGATTCGCTGGCGGTGGGCGGCCGCGGCGCTCGCGGCGGCCGTCGTCGCGCTCACCGTTTTGCCACGTCTGGGGCGATCGCGCACCGCGGTCGACGAGCGAACCGTGCGCACGGCAGCCGGCGAGCGACTCGTCGTCCGGCTGAGCGACAGCAGCGTCATCACCCTCGGCCCCGCGACGACGCTGCGCGTACGCACCAGCGGCGAGCGTCGCGGCGTAGCGCTCGATGGCGAAGCCCAGTTCAATGTGGTGCACGACGCCCGAAGGGCATTCGTCGTGACGGCGGGTACCGCGCGTGCCACGGACCTTGGCACGCGATTCGTCGTGCGCGCGTATCCGGGCGATTCGACGGTGCAGGTCGCCGTAACGGATGGCGTAGTGTCCCTGTCGAGTGACCGGGCCGCGATTACGCTACACTCGGGTGACGTCGGGTTCGTCGGCCGCGACGGCTCGGTGCGCGGCATCCCAAGCCAGCTCGCGGCCGCCTACACCGCGTGGGTCGAGGGCCGGTTGAGCTTCGACAACGCGCCACTGAGCAGCGTCGCCGCCGAGCTGGAACGCTGGTTCGACGTGGACGTTCGCATTACCGATAGCACTCTCGCCCGGCGACGCATTACCGCGACCTACCGCGACGCGCGGCTCGGCGACGTGCTCGGCGCGCTCGCGACGACACTGCACGCCGAGTATACGCGTACCGGCCGCTCGGTCGTCATTTCGCCCAGCGCCGCGGGCGCCGGCGAGCCCGCCCGATGACGCGACGCATCCGGCCGTGTCCGGCGTTCCTGATCTGGACGAAACGCGGTCTGCTCGCCCTCGTGATGAGCGGCGCCGCCTTACGAGTCGCGGCGGCGCAAGCGTCGATGACAAGGCCGCGCGTCGACACGAGCTTCGAGGACCTCAGGCCGGACGGAAATGGCATCGACGGCCTGCGCACGCGCGTGATCCTGGGCTTCGATGGAGCGCGAGCGTCGCAAGCGCTCCACATGATCGCGACGCTCGCCGAACTCAATCTCACCCTCGACGCGGAGCTACCGGAGCTTGACCGCAGGGTGACGATCGACGGACACAGCCGCAGCGCAGCGGAAGCGCTCCTCGAAGTCGCGAGCGCAAGCCGTCTGCGTCTGCGCGTGTCGCGCGCTGGACAATTGGTCGTCGAGCCGCTCGTGCCACGCGTCACGGCAGTGAATGCGAAACGTTCGGATTCGGCGCGCGCGGCGGTAACGCTTCCCGTGGTGCGCACCGAGGCGCCGGCTCGGGAGCGCGAGACCTTTCAGTCGAGCACGAACGTTGGCGAGCTGTCAATCACGGGGCGCGCGCTCGGCGCCGCGCCGCAGTTCGTCGAGCCGGACGTGCTTCGCTCGGTGCAGACGCTGCCTGGAATAGCGGCACGGAGCGACTATGTGGCGGGGTTCAACGTGCGCGGCGGCGAGTCCGATCAGACGCTCATCGAGCTGGACGGATTTCCGATCTACAGCCCGTTTCACTTCGGCGGCTTGTTCAGCACGTTCATCGACCCGACGGTTGGGCGAGTCGACGTGCGCACCGGGGGCCTGCCCGCGCAATACGGCGGGCGTCTCTCCGGCGTGCTCGACGTGCGC
>JBIOHX010000271.1:0-5198 GCA_044449465.1 Gemmatimonadales bacterium
AGCACCAGTGGCCCGAAGCGGCCACGGTCTTCTCGGAGATCGCCGAGCAACCGGGCGCCAAGCCGGCGGTGTTCCACAACCTCGCGTACACGCTCGAGCAGCAGAAGAAGTATGACGAGGCTCGCGCCGCGCTCGACGAAGCCGTCCGCCGCGGCGGCGCCGGCGACGCGCGAATCCAGACCTCGCTCGGCGTCGTCAACCTGCTTGCCGGCGACCTGCAGGCCGCCGACGTGGCGCTCGTCGGCGCGCGCCCGTTGTTCGGCAACCGGCCGCCCTCCGCGGCGTGGTACCACTACATGGGCCTTGCCGCCGCGCTGCTTGGCGACACGCCACGCGCGCGCGCGATTCTCAGAGAAGGCGTGGCCACACATCCGCACGCTTCGGTGCTGTCGAACAACCTCGCTGTCGTGCTCGAGCGAATCGGTGAGACCGAGGCCGCGCGCATCGCCGCGGATCACGGCTTGCACGAAGACGCGTCCATCGCGCAGCTCCACAAGAACCTCGGCGATTTGCACTACCGGCCTGGTCGCTATGACGAGGCGTTCGAGGCCTACTCGCGCGCCGTCAAGGCCAACCCGGAGCTCGGAGCCGACGTGTACCTCAAGCTCGGCAACATTCGCCTTCGCCGGCAGCAGCGCGACGAAGCGGTGCGCAACTGGGAGCGGGCGCTGGCGCTCGATCCCGGCAACGCGATCGTGCGCACCAACATCGAATCGGTGAAGCAGGCCTACTGATGATCGACTCGCCGCCGCCTCCGCTGGGCGACTTTCTCCAGCTCACGCGCAAAATCGCCGCCGATCGCGGATTCGGCTGCGCCAGCTACAAGGAGAAGTGCCTGCGCCGGCGCATCGCTGTGCGCATGCGCGCGCGCGGCGTGCACACCTACGAGGACTACGCGCGCATTCTCGACGCCGACGCGGTCGAGTACGACCAGCTGCTCGATGCGCTCACGATCAACGTCACGAAGCTCTTCCGAAACTGGGACGTCTACGCCGCGCTGTCGTCGCGCGTCGTCCCGGCGCTCTGGCACAGCGATACGCCGGCGATCCGCGTTTGGAGCGCGGGGTGCGCGTCGGGCGAGGAGCCGTACTCGCTGGCCATCCTCTTCCATCGCCACGCAGCGACATCGGGCATGCTGCCGCAGATCGGCCGCGTGCGCGTCCTCGGCACCGATATCGACCGGGCATCGCTCGCGGCCGCGGCGCGCGGCGAGTTCGAAGCCGCCGATTTCGCCGAGACACCGGACGACCTCCGCCAGCGGTATTTCACTGCCGCGCCGCCGTACACGGTCGCGGCGGGCATCCGATCCATGGTTCGATTCGAGCGCCGCGACCTGCTCGCCGACCCTGAGCCCGCCGGGCCGTTCGAGATGATCGTCTGTCGCAATGCACTCATCTACTTTGATCGCGACACGCAGGAACGTCTCTTCGACCGTTTTCACCGCGCCCTCGCTCCGAACGGTGTGCTCGTGCTCGGCAAGGTCGAGACGCTGCTCGGGGAAGCGCGATCCAAATTCTCACCCATCGACGCCCGTGAGCGCATCTTCAGCCGCGCCTGACGCCATGGCCGCCGAGACGCGCGAGATTCGCGTCAAGGTCGCGGACTATGCCGTCGCCTCGGCCGGCATGATCTCGACCATCGGTCTCGGGTCGTGCGTCGCCATCGTGCTCTACGATGCGGTGGCGCGCGTCGGCGGCCTCGCGCACGTGCTGCTCCCCAACGAGTCGATGGCCCGCGACCGCTCCAATCCCGCCAAATTCCCGACCACCGCCGTTCCGCTCTTGCTCGAGAAGATGCGCGCCATCGGCGCCGTCCCCGACCGCGTTCACGCCAAGATCGTCGGTGGCGCGAGCATGTTCGGGAACCTGCTGCCGCCGAGCGGCATCAACATTGGCGAACGCAACCTCACGGCGGTTCGCGACGTCCTCGCCGTCGCCAAGGTGCCGATCGTCGCGCAGGACACCGGCAGCGACTACGGCCGCAGCGTCTACCTGTTCCTGCGCGATGGGCGCGTCGAAGTTCGCTCGCTGCGAAAAGGCTCGCGTGTCCTCTAGTCCCCGTCGCGTGCTCGTCGTCGACGACAGCGCGTTCATGCGGCGAATGACGTCGCAGATCATCGACGAGTCGGGCGAGTTCATCGTCGCCGGCACGGCGCGCAACGGCTACGAGGCGCTCAAACAGGTCCATGCGCTCGAGCCCGAAATCGTCACGCTCGACGTCGACATGCCGGAGCTCGACGGACTGAGCGCGCTCGGTTACATCATGAGCGAGACGCCGCGGCCCGTCGTCATGCTGAGCGCCGGCACCACGGCGTCTGGTCAGACGGCCACGCTCCGTGCGCTCGAGCTGGGCGCGGTCGACTTCGTGCTCAAGCCGTCGGGCTCGATCAGCCTCGATCTGCCGCTGATCGCCAGCCGCCTGCTCGACGCGCTGCGTGCCGCGGCGGCGGCGAATCCCGCCGGGCTGCGCATGCTCACGCGGCCTGCGGCGACCGACGGCAGCGAGCGCCTCGCCATTGCCAGCAGCGCGACGAATGTCGTCGTCGTCGCGTCGTCGACCGGCGGCCCACGTGCGCTCGCCGCGATCGTGCCGCGTTTGCCGCGCACGCTGCCGGCTGCGGTCCTCGTCGTGCAGCACATGCCGCCCGGATTCACCAAGAGCCTCGCCCAGCGGCTCGACCTGGTGAGCCCGATCCGCGTCGATGAGGCGCAGGACGGCGAATCGGTGATGCACGGCCGAGTGTACATCGCGCCCGGCGGTTCGCACATGACCGTGCGCGATGACGGCGCCGGTCCTGTGATCTCGCTCGAGCAGACGCCCCCCCTTTGGGGGGTACGGCCGGCCGCCGATCTACTCTTCCGCTCTGCCGCCGACCTGTTCGGCGCGTCGACGGTGGCCGTCGTGCTCACTGGGATGGGCCGCGACGGCGCCGACGGCACGCGCGCCGTTCGCGTGGCTGGAGGGCGCGCGCTCATTCAAGATCGCGAAACGGCGACGATCTTCGGCATGCCGCAGGCCGCGCGCGCGGTCGCCGGCGCCGACCGGGTGGCCTCGCTCGGCGACATCAGCGCGGCGATCACCGACCTCGTCGACGCGGTGCGCCATGTTTCGTGACGGCGAGGCGCGGGTGGTCGCCTTCCATGTCGGCGAGGAACGCTTCGCGGTCGAGCTGGCCAGCGTCGACGAGGTGATCGACGTGCCGTCGCTGCGCGCTATGCCCGATACGCCTCGTGCGGTGCTCGGTCTGGCGACGATCCGCGGCGAGCCGGCGACGATGTACGACGCGCGCGTCCTGCTCGAGGTCGACGGCCAGCCGGGGACTACCGCGCTACTCTTCCGCCGCGCCCACCGGCGCATCGGCCTCGTCGTCGGCGATGTCGACGAAGCCTTCGTCATCCGAGAGGCCGCGTTGCGCGGCGCGCCGGGAGCGGATTCATCGAACGGGCTGCTCATCGGCGTCGTCCGCCGCGGGCTTGAGCTTGTCGCGCTGCTCGACGCCCGTGTGCTCGTCGATGTCGCGGTGTCCACCATCGAGGTACAACGAACATGAAATCCGACGCGGCAAAGCTCGTCGTCTTCCAGCTCGGCATCGATCTGTTCGCCGCCGATGTTCTCTCCGTCGAGCGCGTGCTGCGCTACACACCGCCGAACAGCGTGCCCGACGTCCCCGCGTGGATCGAGGGCGTCCTCGAGCATCGCGGCCAGGTGATCCCCGTCGTCGACATGCGGCGCCGCATCGAGCTTGCCGAGGCATCGATCACGCCGGAGACGCGCATCCTCGTGCTCAACACGTCCGGCGGCTGGGTCGGCGCGA
The DNA here is from genome assembly GCA_044449465.1 of Gemmatimonadales bacterium. Lineage (GTDB taxonomy): Bacteria > Gemmatimonadota > Gemmatimonadetes > Gemmatimonadales > Gemmatimonadaceae > JAQBQB01. Next base: position 3,815 of record JBIOHX010000271.1, read on the forward strand.
TCGTCGACGCGGTGCACGAGGTCTCGTCGACGTCCGGGGGCGGTGTCGCGCCGCCGCCGCCGCTGTTCCGTGGACTGTCCGCGGAGTTTATCCAAGGCATCGGCCGCGTTCGCGACCAGCTCGTCGTCGTACTCAACGTCGATCGCGTGCTCTCGACGACGGACCGCCTCGTGTTCGAGCGCGCGGTCGCGCCAGCGGAGCCGGCGGGTCGTGGCTGAGCGGATTCTCGACGACTTGCTCGCGATGCGGGCCGCCCTCGACGCGCGGCTGTCGTCCCCACGCGCCGCGGCGGAGCTCGATGCACTCAAGACCGACATTGGCGGGTTGTTCAAAGCGGTCGAGCACGAGATCGCGTCGCTGAACACGCTGCGCGCCGACGTGCTGCAGCTCGTCGACCGATGGAAGCTGCTGCGGGACGGCGGCGAGCCCTCGCTTGCGCCGCAGCTCCCGATAGACCGGCCTGCGGTCCACTCGGACCATCTCGGCGCGTCCACCTTCATCGAGAAAGGCTGGAGCAAGATTGCCCTCGGCGATCACGAGGGCGCGGAGCGGGAGTTGACCAAAGCGCTCGAGCTCGCGCCCAACGATCCACAAGCCGAATCGCTGCTCGGCTGGGCGCTGATGCTGCAGGACAAGTTCGATACGGCGCTGCTCACTTTTCAGAAAGTGCTCGTACGCGAGCCGCACAATGCCCTGGCGCGGATCAACGTCGGCTATATCTGCCTGCGCAAGGGCATCTTCGGGGAAGCGATCGAGCATCTGTCGCGTGCCATTCGCCTCGACAACGACCGCAAGGCGACGCTCTACGCGCACTTCTACCTCGGGCTGGTGTATCTCGAACGGGACATGTTCGAAGACGCGCAGACCTTCTTCCAGAAGACGATCGCGCTCGGACCGAATCTGATCGAAGCCCACTACGAGCTCGGCCGGGCCTATTGGTTCAATGGCCAGCGGGACGAGGCGATCGAGGCCTGGAGGGCCGGCTACGCCGCGAACAAGTTCAATCCGTGGGGAAAGCGTTGCGCCGAGGTGCTCGAGTCGGTAGAGAAGGGCGGAGAGCCGTAAGGCTCGCCGCCAAGCTGTTCGCTGCGTGTGCCGCGTTCGCCGCCTGTGCTGCGTTCGCTCCGTTTGCCGGAGCCGCCGGGCGTGCGAACGCGCAGCCGGCGCCGGAGCGATTGGACCGCGGTCGATTCACCGCCGTCTATTTCCCGAGCGAGCGCACCCTTGCGCATTCTTTGATCGACGAGGCGCTGCGCACGGATTCCTTTCCTGGGCTGCCGCGTCCCACGCAGCACGTCCTGCTCGCGATCGCGCCCGACCGTCGCCGCTTCGAGGATTGGGTTGGCCCCGGCGCGCCCGAGTGGGGCGCCGCGATCACCTTCCC
>JBIOHX010000272.1:0-5162 GCA_044449465.1 Gemmatimonadales bacterium
CGCGAGCCCGCCGCCCGGCCCATCGGGTACGGCGCCATGCTCATGGAGTCGCTGGTCGCCGTGCTGGCCCTCATCGCCGCCTGCTCGCTCACGCCCGGCACCTACTTCGCGATCAACGCGCCGGCCAGCGCGATCGGCACCACCGCGGCGTCCGCAGCCGTCGCCGTGCAGCACTGGGGGTTCACGCTCGACCCGGCGGAGATGCAGCGCCTCGCGCAGCAAGTCGGCGAGAAGACGCTCCTCTCCCGCACCGGAGGCGCGCCGAGCCTCGCGCTCGGCATGGCGAGCGTGTTCTCGAGCGTGTTCTCGAGCGGCGCGGCGATGGCGCTCTGGTACCACTTCGCGATCATGTTCGAGGCGCTGTTCATTCTCACCACGCTCGACGCCGGCACGCGCGTGGGCCGCTTCATGCTGCAGGACCTCGGCGGGCACGTGTGGAAGCCGTTCGGCCGCGTATCGTGGTACCCGGCGGTCGTGCTCTCGAGCGCGCTCATCGTCGCCATGTGGGGGCATTTTCTCTACCAAGGCGTGATGGATCCGCTCGGCGGCATCAACTCACTGTGGCCGTTGTTCGGGATCTCGAATCAGTTGCTCGCCGCGGTGGCGCTGTGCGTCGGCACGACCGTCTTCATCAAGATGGGCAAGGCGCGGTACAGTTGGATCACGATCGTGCCGCTGGCCTGGCTCACCGTCGTGACGATGGACGCAGGATGGGACAAGCTGTTCTCGCCGGATCCGAAGCTCGGTTTCCTTTCCCACGCGCGGCTGCTCGGCGACCAGCTGTCCGGCGGTACGCTGCCGGCGGCGATCGCCGGCGCGGCGACCGCGCACCGGATGATGTTCAATGACTATCTCGACGCGGCAGTCGCGGCGTTCTTCATGATCGCCGTCGTCGTGATTCTCGCCGACAGCCTTCGCGAGTGGTGGGCCGTCATCGGCGGGCATAAAGCCGCCGTGTCGTCGGAGGTGCCGTTCGACCGCGCGCCAATCCCTGCCGCCGCGGGGGACTGACGGCCCAGAAGCGGCGGTTGACACCGCCGGCTCGTTGCTGTATATACCGTATACACCACTGGCGGAAGCTATCATGAGCAAACCAAAGAAGTCCGCCGCGGGGGCTGCGATGCCGGGCAAAGCCGTGATGGAGACCCGGGTCTTCCGGTCTGGGAACAGCTACGCCGTGCGGCTGCCCAAGCCGATCTATTCGGGCGGCGAAGGGGCCGTGTACGTCACCAAGCTCGCCGGCGGCGAGCTCTTGATCGCGCCGAAGAGCAAGCGCCGGTGGCCAGCCGGTTTTTGGTCGTCGTTCGGAACGTTGCCCAACGATTTCGAGGCGCCCCCGCGGACCGCGTCGAACAAATCGGCCGATGCGGTCGACGCATCGCTCTTTCGCAGCGACGAATGACCCTTCGTTACGTCCTCGACACGGACGCCGTGGTCGACGTGCTGCGCGGACGCCACGGCGTTTCCGCGCGGCTCGCCGACCAGTCGCCCGACGACGTAGCCATCGCGTCGATGACGCTCGCCGAGCTGCTCTTCGGCGCCCGCTGCTCGCACGATCCGGCCAAGTCGGAGCTCGCGGTGCGCCGGTTCGTCGAGGTCGTTCGCGTGCTGCCGTTCACGCGCCGCGCCGCCGGCATTCACGCGCGCATTCGCGAAGCCACCAAGCACAAGACGGTCGGCCCGAACGACCTCGTCATCGCGGCCACCACGCTGGCCGCGGGAACGGCGGCGATCGTCACCGCCAATCTGCGGGAATTCAGCCGAATCGATGGCCTCGCGGTGGAGAGCTGGCGGTGAACCGCCGCATGCGTCAGACGCGCCGGCCTCTCGAGCGAGCTGCGGCCGTGGTGCGCCGCGTCATCGGCGTGCCCGACTACGAGCGGTACGTCGAGCACATGCGCGCCCATCACCCCAGCGAACAACCGCTCACGCACGACGCTTTCATGCGGCAGCGATTGGACGATCGGTACAGCAAGCCCGGCGCGCGCTGCTGTTGAGCGGGTGGTTTTATCTCGCGGCCGCCGCGCGGGCTGGCCGCGCCAGCGCCAGCAGAACCGCCGCCGCGAGCGACAGCGCGGCGCCGGTGGTGAACGCGACGCCCGAGCCGTATCGATCCCAGAGCAGGCCGAAGAGCAGCGAGGCGGGGAGCGCCCCGATGCCGATCGCGAGGTAGTACCAGCCGTACGCGGCCCCTCGCCGCGCCGCCGGCACCACGTCGGCCACGAGCGCGAGCTCCGTCCCTTCCGTGAGCCCGAAGAACACGCCATACCCCGCGAACAGCGCCCAGGCGTGCCAGGCGTGGCTCGCTCGCGCGAACAGGAAGTAGACCAGGGCGTAGACGAGCCAGCCGGCGACCAGCGTCGGCCGGCGACCGACGCGATCAGACAACGATCCGCCCGGCACGTTCGAGATCGACTTCACCCCGTTGAGAAGCGCCCACAAGATCGGCGCCAGTGCCACGGGCACGCCCAACTGTCTTGCTCTGAGCAGAAGAAACGCGTCGGTGGAATTGCCGAGCGTGAATATGAAAATGATGAACATGAACGTCCAGAAGCTCGCTCCCATCGACCCGCGGAGCTCGGCCTTCCTGGCCATGGCGGCGTCGCTCCGTGCGACCTCTTTCACCGCCACGAAGGCGACGACGACGGCGATCGCACCTGGGATGGCGGCCCACCAGAACACGGTGCGTAGCGATACGTGCCACCAGGACAGAATCGCGAACGCGATGAGTGGTCCAACGAGCGCCCCGGCGTTGTCGGCGGCGCTGCGGAAGCCGAACGCCCGTCCGCGGATCGAGGGATGCACCGAATCCGCGATCAGCGCGTCGCGCGGCGAATTGCGGATGCCCTTTCCGATCCGGTCGCTCACCCGGATGAGCAGCACCTGGGTCGCCGACTGGGCGATGGCGACCAGCGGGCGCACGGCCGATGCGAGGGTGTAGCCCGCGACGACCATCGGTTTGCGTCGGCGAACGCGGTCGGACCACCAACCGCTCGCCAGCTTGAGCAGCGCCGCCGTGGATTCCGCGGCACCCTCGATCGCTCCGATGAACCCCGCGCTCGCGCCGAGCACGGCCGTGAGGAACACGGGGAGCAGCGGATAGATCATTTCGCTCGACACGTCAGTGAAAAAGCTGACGGCGGCGAGGGCATAAACATTTCGTCCAAGACTGCGCGGCCGAGCGTCCTCGTCGGCTGCTGCGCTACTTCGTTCCATGCGAATTCAACCTAGCCACTTGCGCCAGCCACCCCGTGGTCACCAAATGTTAAGCATGACTCCGCGCGCGCCGGCGCACGCCGACACGGCTGCGACCTTTCGATCTCTCGCCGCTGCGCGTGCTCGGCTCGCGGCCCACGACGACGCCATCGTGCGCGCGCAGATTGCCGTCGCTCAGATCGCGGCTCCCACCGGCGAAGAGCACGAACGCGCCGGATGGATCGCCCGCCGCTTTCGCGACTGTGGCCTGAGCGAGATTCACACCGACGACGCTGGGAACGTCATCGGCTCGCGCCCCGGCGCCGAGGATCTCGCGCCAGTCGTCATCTGCGCCCACCTCGACACGGTCTTTCCGCGCGACACCGATCTCTCGGTGCGCCGCGACGGCGAGCGCCTGATCGGACCGGGGATCAACGACAATGGGCGCGGCCTGGCCGTGATGCTGGCCCTCGCCGCCGAGATCGACGGCGTCCGCATCCGCGCCCGCCACCCGATCGAGTTCGTCGCCACCACCGGTGAAGAGGGGCTCGGCGACCTGCGCGGCGCCAAGCATTACTTCGGCCGTCGCGGTCGCGACGCGCGTGCCGTCGTCGCGCTGGATGGCGCCGGCGACGAGCGCATCATCCACCGTGCGCTCGGCTCCCGGCGCTTCCGCGTCGCGTACGCCGGACCAGGCGGGCATTCGTGGGCCGCGTTCGGCGTGCCCAACGCCGTCCACGCGGCGGCCGCGGCGGCCGCTCGACTCGCGGCACTGACCCTGCCGACGTCCCCGCGGACCACGCTGTCGGTCGGTCGCATCGGCGGCGGCCTGTCGGTCAACTCCATCCCCGACTCCGCCTGGCTCGAGATCGACCTCCGGTCCACCTCCGCCGAGCAGCTCGACAAACTCGAGGCGGCAATTCGCTGGATCAGCCAGGCCGCGGCCGAGGACGAGAACTCCAAGCGCGCCGGCGGCACCCGCCCGCTCCGGGTCTCGGTCGAGTCGATCGGCGCACGCCCTTGCGGCGAAACGGCCGCCGAGCACGAGCTCGTGCAGTCGGCGCTCGAGGCAACGAGGCTCGTCGGCCGCCAGGCAGACCTCGCGCTGGCATCGACCGACGCCAACGTCCCGATCAGCCGCGGCATTCCCGCGATCGCGATCGGCGCCGGCGGCCGCGGCGGCGACGCGCACACCCACGGCGAATGGTTCGACAATCTTCACGGGACCGTCGGCGTGGCCCGCGCGCTTACCATTGTGATGACGACGGCGAAGCTGGTAGCGTGACGGCGTGGGACGTGGGACGTGGGACGTAACTGCTAACTGACGGCTGACCACTGATACCCTCGTCCAACGTCCAACGTCCCACGTCCAACCCGCTACTCCGCCGCCACCACCGGCTCCGCGCGCGCGAGCGCCGTCCCGAGGTAGCGAATGGCCAGGTAGGTCTCACACGCCAGCACGATCGACGTCGTGACGATCACGAGCGCTAGCGTCACCGCGTGTGGCGTGCCGAGCACCGCGACGACCGTCCAGCCAATCAGCAGCGGTACGAGCAGTGCGATCGCCACGCCAAGCACGTTCGCGACCGTCGAGAGCAGGTTCTGTCCCAGAGCTTCGACGCCGGAGGTCACCATGGGGCCCAGCCGAATCCAGCTCGGAAACAGCACAGCTATCGCATTCTGAATCGTCAACACGGCGCTGTTGAGCGCCACCACCGCGAACGGAGACGCGATGAGCAACGCGAACCTGTTCGGAACGCTGAGCGGTGCGTTGCCCCAGACCACGGCGCCGACGAAGGCGATGATCAGGAGCGCCAGTTGAACCGCGGCGATCGGCAGCGCCGCTGACGCCACCTCGGCGAGCACGATGTCGGCCGGCGCGAGCGGCGACGATTTGAGCAGCGGCAGATGCAGCATGTCCTGTCGCAGGTCGTTCCGAATGAGACGCCCGCCGAACACGAACAACA
>JBIOHX010000273.1:0-5156 GCA_044449465.1 Gemmatimonadales bacterium
CCCCCGCGGGCGGGTGTGGGTTCGTGGACTGATCCCGCACCCCGCCCCCCCCTCCGCCGCGCCCCCGCGCCCACATGGCGCGGGGGCCGGGGGGGGCCGGGGCCCGGCCGGCCCCCCCACCTCTCCACTCGTGTGCAGCGCGGCACCCATCTCGGTGGCCTGCGCGATCAACGCGTCGATGTCTGCGGCTTCCGTGCGGAAATTTACGATGCAGGCACGGAGTGCGAAGCGGCCGTCGATCACCGCGTTCGATGGAAAGACGCGGCCGGCAAGCTGCAGCTCGGCCATCAGCCGCTCGTTCAGCCGATTGAGATACGGCTCCGCCGCGGGGTCGTCGCGCAGTTCGGGAGGCGCGTATCGAAAACAGGCGATCGATAGCCGCGGCGGGGGCCCCACGGTCTCGAGCGCCGGGTGCGTACGCGCGCTGTCGTACGCATAGCGCGCCAGCGCGACATCGTGGGCGATTCGCCGCTCGTACGCGTCCCAGCCGTGGGCGAGGAGCGAAACCCACACTTTGAGCGCGTGAAAGCCACGGGAGAACTGCGGCCCGAGCGCGTAGAGGTCGATGCCGCGGCCGGTAAGCTCCTTGTCGTCGTGCACGTAGCTCGGGTCGATCGAGAAGGCGTCGCCGAGGTGGTGAAAGTCGCGGACGACGATCAATCCGCTGGAGTGCGGCGTGTACAGCCACTTGTGCGGGTCGAGCGCCACCGAGTCGGCGCGCTCGATGCCGCTGAACAGCGGCTTGAGCGCGTCGGTCAGAGCTGCCACACCGCCGTAGGCGCCGTCCACATGCATCCACAGATTATGTTCGCCGCAGATCTCTGCGATCTCGTCGAGCGGATCGATGGCGCCGGTCGACACGGTGCCGGCAGTCGCGATCACCGCGATCGGCTTGACTCCGTCTCGAACATCGCGCGCAATCGCGGCCTGAAGCGCGTCGGCCCGCATGGCAAGGCTGCCGTCCACCGGAATCGCGCGTACCGCGTCGCGTCCGAGTCCGAGCATGTCGGCGGCCCGGCTGTTGACGTCGTGCACCTGTGCCGACGCGTACAGCGCGAGCGGTGGGCCGCCGCGAGCACCGAGCTCGCGAATCGACCAGCCGGCCTTGCGGTCGCGCGCTGCTTTGAGCGCGACGAACGCCGCCATAGCCCCGCCCGACGTGACATAGCCGCCGGCGGTCGACGGCAGGCCCAGGCGCGTTGCGAACCACCGGCCCAGGTGCAGCTCGATCTCGGTCGCCGCGGGCGACAGGCGCCATCCGCCGACGTTTTGATTCAGCGCCGCCGCCAGAAAGTCGCCCGCCGCGCCGGGGATCGTGCCCGACCCGGTGATGTAGGCCATGAACCCCGGATGCCCGGTGTACGTGGCATGCTCGAATGCGATCGTGCGAAGCGTCGCCGTGAGATCATCGAGGCTCACAGGCTCACGCGGAATGTCGCGTATCACCGCAGCGCGGACCTCCGGCGCCGGCGCGCGTCCGCCGACCGGCATCGAGCGCAGGCGCTCCAGCAGCTCGCCCCAGAGATCGACCACCTCCGTCCCCAACGCGCGCGCGCGGTCCGCGTCCCAATCGAGGTCGCGAACCGCGGCGGGCGCTACCGCGCGCAGCCCGATCGGCTGACTACTACTCGTCGCTGGTGGCATGACGTGTACGATAGTCAACGTGAGTCGGCGCCGATCGTCGATCCGTCGCCCGCGACTTCCACTCGATCTGAATGAGCTCGAGCGTGTCGCTGCCGACGTTGGTGATCGTGCGGGCGGTGGAGTCGCGGTGCCAGACGTACTGGCCACGCGCCAGGTTGAGGCGTCTGGTCGCGCCCGATTCCTCCTCCACGCGTGCCGCCCCGGATCGCACGACGACGTCGAGCCACGGCCCGAGGAGCTCGTGGCGTCCAGTCGATACGCCTGGCGCCAGCACGACGCGTTCGACGCGCACGCGATCGTTCTCGAGCACCGGCTGCCCTGCCGCTGGGGCGAGCGACACCCGCGTCGCGCCAACGGGTTTGAGAACTTCAATCGTGAGATTGTGAAACGCCACCGTTGACGGATTCATCACGCGGTGTGTGATCGGCCCCCTCGTAAACCGCACCTCGCCGTCGCCGAGCGAAAGCGGGGTCGGGGCGGCGCCCAAGGCTTGGGCCCGAAGCGCTGCGGCCCCAAACGTCACATAGACGTAATCGTTGGCGTGCACGTGATACAGGGTCGAGTCGCCGGCCGGCACCGACACGTCGAAGACGCGCACGTAACCGTTCGCGAGCACCAGGTGGTGTTTGGCCTCGCGCTCCAGCGGCACAGCCGATTGCGCGCTTGCTGCGTCGGCGCGCACGCGATCGACGACGAACCGGATCGCCATCTCGACCAACGCCGGCTCGTCGTCTTGGATGTCGTGACCGCTGTGCGTGGTCTCGATGTGAACACCATTCCGCGACCGCTGGAACCACTCGTCGTGCAGCGCGCGCCATACTTCGTGGCCGCGAGCGGTGCCGTTCACGTACGGCGCAGACTCGTCCGACTTCATGCTCGTCAGCACGGCGATCGGAATGTCCGGCAATGGCTCGAGCCCGGCCACGGTGCCCGCCGCCTGTATTCGCACCGTCTCCCGAGTTTCGGCGGCGGCCGGGCCCGGCGGAAGCGTCGCGATCACCGAATCGAAGTACACCCGGAAAGCGCGCGGATAGGTGCTGTCGATCTCGCCAAAGCGCTTCACCTGCTGCTCGTGCGTTCCATCGACCAACACCAGCCCGGCCACCTCGTTCGGGTAGAGCGACGTGTACAGCCTGGAGATCAGACTCCCGTAAGAGCGCGCGACGAGAATGAGCGGTGGGGCCACTGCGAGCGCGTGTAGCAGAGCATGCAAGTCGGCGGCTTCCGCCCGCACCGAGTGATCCGACGACCCGGACTCCGATCGGCCGAACCCCGCGCGAGAGTAGTCGATCGCCGTCGTCGACTGCATCATCGTCCGCCACGTCGGCAGCCAGGTGTCGAGCGAGTCGGCGAGCCCCGTCTCGAAGATGATGGCCGGTCGCCCGCTTCCGCCTTTTACGACATCGAGCCGGTGGTCGCCCACCGACACGAGGGTGTGGGTCTGAGCGCTCGCACCCACTGATGAAAGCGTCGCGAGCGCGGCGAGAATGGCGGACACGATGGCACGACGAATCACGAATGGGACTCCATGGCTCGGTGCTGCGACGTACCCGCGACCCGCTTGAGAGCTAACGGCGGGCGGGCGGAAAGCGGGTCACGGGTTCAGATACCCGAGTCGCCCGCGGGCCCGTCGCTGGCCGCGGGCCCTCGGCGATCCACGCGCTCTTTGCGCGCCGACTCCTCCTGCCGCACGACGTCCGCGCCGTAGAACGCGAGCAACACACCCCGAAGTACCACATGCCTCAGCGGCGTGTCGCGCTGGATATAGCCGGGCGAAGAATCCCGCTCCAATTCGTCCGCGACGGTCTCCAGCGTTGCGAGCACCGTCTCCACCGGTTCGCCCCGCGCCCGCGCTGACCGCACGTACACGGCCACTGCGCGCTCGAACAGACTCGTGTCGCCGTACCGGTGGAATTCGCGCATCGCGGCGAGAACGCGCTCCACGTCGTCCTGCCGCTGTACGACCTCGAATAGCTCCTCGGGATCGAACACCGGGTCGCTGCTGAAGCGGCCGCTCCGTTCGCTCCCGGCCGCCGACGGTCGGTCCATCGCGTCACGACTGTCTGGCATCACTCCCCGCTCCCGAATGCATCGCCTCGGCGGCTTCGCTCGCCGCCACGCCTCACGAATATGCGACACCCGTGCCGTTCGAGCGGCGACCCGGTCCTCGGGTTAACTTGCGTGCTGCTGGCGAGCGGACGCAAGCCGCTCCTTTCCCCAGTCGTCTGGCGCCGAGCACGGCCAGCTGGCTCTCGAGAGTCGCTTCGATCCAGCGTTCCCTCGTTCTACGAGGACGCCGTGCAGCAGACGAGAACGATCCTACTCGCGGATCCGGATGCGCGGCTCCGCGCTGCTTGGCGTCACGGCCTCAGCGCATTGGGCTTCGACATCCGCGAGAGTGCCGACGGCCCCGGTGCGCTGCGCACCGCGATGCGCTCCGAGATCAACCTGCTCATCACCGAGCTGTACCTGCCGAGCGGTCGCGAGCGCTGCTTGGTGCGCGCGGCACGCCGCGAGCCGGGGCTCAGGCGCGTCAAGATTCTCGTCGTCTCCGACCATACCGCCGACGAAGACCGCAACTGGGCGCTCGTTGCCGGGGCCGACGCGTTCCTCGTCAAGCCGGTCCCGCTCGGCCGCATGCTGCAGGTGGCGATGAGCCTCGCCAGCAGCCGGCGCAAGAGCCGCGGCGAAGAGCGGGCATCCACGCCGGTCGAGGTGCGCGAATGACATCGATGATATCCAGGATTCCAACCATCATATTCATATCTATGAACTATCGTTCCGCCAGCGGAGGCGTCGCGTGACCGGATTCGCCTATGACCTCGCGGTCTCCGCCGTCCCGTACGACGCGGCGTTCGTCAGCGAGTTGTTCGCGACGCTCGCGCCACGGCTCGTCACCAAGCCGGTCTGGGAAGGTCACGCGTCGGGCAACGGGTTCGAGCCCGCGCTGGGGACGGGGAACGCCTCGACCCTCGTCGCCGATCAGTCGCGCTTGGCCCTCGTCATCCATCAGCGACTCTGGCAGCACCACGACGCGACGCGGGCCCACGAGCCATTGCTTCGCGAGCGCGTGCGCGCCCACCCCGAGTCGGTGCGCGTCGTTACCCTCGACGACACGCCCGTGCCCCGCTGGCTGGCGTCGGTCCAGCAGTGCGGTCTCGCCGCCGCGGGATTGGACGGCGCGGCCCAGCTCGCGCTCGACGCCATCGAGTCGTCCGGCGGCGCCGTGGCCCGTGCCCGCGTCGCGGACGCGCCCGTGGAACCGTCGCCGCGCTGGTCAGACTCGCCCGCCCCCTTTCTCGCCCAGCCGCGCGCCCAATCGGCGCTCCGGCGTGAGCTCGACGCCCTCGCCGCGCAACTCGAGCAGAGCGTCGATCCGGAGCGCGCGCGACGGCCCGAACGCGGCATCGAGATCTTCGCCCTACCCCACCGGTCGATCGTTCGCGTCGACGACGCCGGCCTCAGCCTCTCGTGGGTCACCGGCAATGGCAGCACCGTCGCCGACGGGCGCC
>JBIOHX010000274.1:0-5106 GCA_044449465.1 Gemmatimonadales bacterium
ATCATGACCATCTCGCCGGATGGCGAGAAGGTGCTCGTGCAGGCCGGCGTCAAGCCGTACATCATCGAGGAGATCCCGCGAACCGGAGCGGCTCCGACGATCAACGCCGCGAATCCAGCGCAGTCCGAGGTGCCGGTGCGCGGCCTGACACAGATCGGCGGCGAATTCGCGAGCTGGTCGCGCGACGGCCGTCAGATCTACTTCGCGCTCGGCCATTCGCTGTTCACCTACGACCTCGCCGCGGCGGCATCAGCGGTCCGCGACTCGGTCGCGCAGGCGCAGACCCGCGCTGACAGCGCTGGAAACGGCGGCGGTGGCAACGGCGGACGTGGAGGCCGCGGCGGCGCCGCGGCGCGCCCGATCTACGAGGCGACGCGGCACGACGTCGCGATCACGGTCGCGCGCGACAAGCCGAGCGGCGTCGTCGCGCTGCGCGGCGCGCGCATCCTGACGATGAAGGAGCACGAGATCATCACGAAGGGCGACATCGTCGTGAAGGACAATCGTATCGTGGCCGTCGGGCCGCAGGGAAAGGTGAGCATTCCGTCGGGCGCCAAGGTGATCGACGTCTCCGGCAAGACGATCATGCCCGGCTACGTCGACATCCACGCCCATATCTGGCCGGCGTTCGGCGTGCATCGCTCGCAGCCGTTCGAGTATCTCGTCAACCTCGCGTACGGGGTGACGACGACGCGCGACCCGCAGACGTCGACGACCGACGTGCTCTCGTACTCCGACATGGTGGAGACGGGCGAGTTCATCGGACCACGCATTCTGACCACGGGGCCTGGGGTTTTCGCCGCCGAGAACATCCGCACGCTCGATGACGCGCGCAACGTACTGAAGCGATACTCGGAGTTCTACAATACAGAAACGATCAAGCAGTACATGACCGGCGATCGGCGGGTGCGCCAACTGCTGATCATGGCGGCGCGCGAACAGCACCTGATGCCGACGCTCGAGGGCGGCCTCGATTTCAAGAAGAATATCACCGAGGCGATGGACGGGTACTCGGGCAGCGAGCACACGCTGCCGATCGCGCCGCTGTACAACGACGTGCTTCAACTCTACGCCCACTCGGGCACGACCTGGACGCCGACGCTCATCGTCCAGTATGGCGGCCCGTGGGCGGAGAACTACTGGTACGAGCACTCCGACGTCATCGACGACCCCAAACTCAACCATTTCACGCCGCGCGACGTCGTCGAGCGCAAGGCGCTTCGCCGCCCGGGGTGGTGGGCGCCGTCGCAGTGGTCGTTCCAACTGTTCGCCGAGCAGGCAGCGAAGGTCGTTGCCGCCGGCGGCCACGTGGGCATGGGCAGCCACGGCCAGCTGCAAGGGCTCGGCGCGCAATGGGAGATCTGGAACATCGCGTCTGGCGGCATGCCGCGGTACGACGTGCTGCGGGTCGCCACGATCTTCGGTGCCGAGGCCCTCGGGCACGAAAAGGACCTCGGGTCGCTCGAGGCGGGCAAGCTGGCCGACCTGCAAGTGCTCGACAAGAATCCGCTCGACGACATCAAGAACACGAACACCATCAAGTATGTCATGAAGAACGGACGCCTCTACGACGGCAACACGCTCAACGAAGTCTGGCCGCGGCAGAAGCAGATCGCCCGGCTCTGGTGGTGGAACAATGGAGCGGCGGCGACGGGTCAGGACCGGTAGGGCGGCGAATCGGTGAGAACGCATCGGGGTTGCGGCGCGATACGTTCTCACCGGTTCACGCAGTCCTCCAAATCACAGAAGGCGAACCGGTCATCGCGCAGCACGACTTCGCCGACGCGATAGCTGATTTGCTGGCCGAAGCCTGGGCCGGCAGACACGAAGGTGTGGAACTCGCCGCGCTCGCCGCACGGGTCGACCGAGTCAGGGAGCTCGTCGAGGAGGGCGTGGTCGAATGCGCGGCCAGCGAAGCGCCCGTCGAGCTGTGTCGTGTCGACGCAAACGAGGCGGGCCTCGAAGCCGCGGTCGATGAACTCGCGGGCGAGCATGCCGGTGGGGCGGCCCCACAACGGGAAGAGCCCGGCGAAATCCAGGCGGGCGAGCTGGTCCTCGCGGTAGCGCCGAACGTCATCGAGAAACAGGTCACCATAGGCGATCCGCCGCACGTTCGGCTCGCGCCGGCGCAACGCGCCGAGCGTGCGAGCGAGGGCGGCATCGTAGCCGTCGTTCGAGCAGTCGGGCTCGAGGACGATCTCGTACAGCGGCAGGGTCAGGGCGCGAACCTGGGCGTCGAGCAACGCGCGGCGGACGCCGTGGATACTGATACGCTCATAGCCGCGCGTGACCGACGTGAGGAGCCCGACGACCTCGACGCGGGGATCGTCGCGGAGGGCGGCGAGCGCGAGGCTGCTGTCCTTGCCTCCGCTCCAGCTGAGGACGATCGGCTCGCGGGGGGCCGCGGTCGGGTGAGGCATGGGCGCAACTTAGCGGGCCGGCCCGCTTGCCGCGCGGCGCGAAGGCGACTATCGTTCAATCCATACTGAACGTATTGAATCATGGCAACGATCTCCGACCGCGCGGCCCACACCTTCGCCGATCGCATGGCGCACGCCGCCGCCGCCGACGGCCTCTCGCCGATCGCGGGGCGCCTCTTCGCAACGCTTCTCCTCAGCGACGGACCGCAATCGCTCGACGCGCTGGCCGCCACCCTCGGCGTCAGCAAAGCGAGCGTCAGCACCGAAGCCCGGCACCTGTTCGAGCGCGCCATCGTCGAGCGCGTGTCGATCCCGGGCGACCGGCGCGACTACTACGAGCTGGCGCCGGACTTTTTCGCCCAAGTCATCCGCGCGCGCGTCGCCCGCTGGCGCCGCATCCAGCGGCTCGTCGCCGACATGCGCGACGCGTCGCCGTCGCTTCCCGCTACCGTGCGTGACCGCTTCGAATCGATCGACGACATTCACACCGTCGTCGTTCCGGAGATCGAATCGGCGCTCGACAAATGGGAACGGGCGGAGCGCGCTCGAACGCCGGCCGCGAGGCCGGCGTCGCGCCGGCGTCGCAGCGCGTAGGCTCGATGGCCGAATCCACTCAGCTCGAGGACGTCGCGCCGCCGGCGCAGGAAGAGGCGACCATTGGCGCGCCGCTCGCGGCCCCGATTGCGGCCCCGCTCGCGGCGCCGATTGCCGCGCCGGACGAGGGCGACCCGCACAAGTACATCATCGCCTTCGCCGTCGTGCTCGCCGCCTTGATGCAGGTGATCGACAGCTCGATCGTCAACGTGGCGCTTCCCGATATGATGGGGACGCTCGGCGCCGGGCTCGACGAGATCGCCTGGGTCTCCACCGGTTACATCCTCGCCAGCGTCATCGTCATTCCGCTCACCGGCTGGCTGGGCTCGTTCTTCGGACGCAAACGCTATTTCGTCGGCTCGATCATCATCTTCACGATGGCGAGCTTTCTCTGCGGCTCGTCGCATTCCCTTGGCTCGCTCGTGCTCTGGCGCGTGGTTCAGGGCCTGGGCGGCGGCGCGCTCATGACCGTGTCGCAGGCGGTGCTCTTCGAATCGTTCCCCCGGCGTGAGGCCGGCACGGCGATGGCGCTGTTCGGGCTCGGTGTCATGGTCGGTCCCACTATCGGCCCGACGCTCGGCGGCTGGATCACCGACAACCACGGCTGGCCCTGGATCTTTTACATCAACATGCCGGTCGGCATCCTCGCGGCGATCATGATCGCCGGCTACGTGCACGACCCAGCATACCAGAAGCGACCGCCGTCGATCGACTATCAGGGGATCGCCCTGCTCGCCATGAGCGTCGGCGCGCTGCAATACGTGCTCGAGCATGGCCAGCGCGACGACTGGTTCGACTCGCGCATGATCATTTGGCTCACGGTGATTGGCGTCGTCGGCGGCGCCGTCCTCGTCTGGCGCGAGCTGACGACGGACAATCCGGTGATCGACTTTCGCGTGATGCGCCACCGGCAGATGTGGGTCGGTACGGTGCTCGGTGTGGTGATGGGGGTGGGGCTGTACGCCATGTCGTTCACGCTGCCGGTGTTCCTCCAGAGCAATCTGCGGATGACGGCAGAACAGACGGGCATCGTGCTGTTGCCGGGGGCGATCGCCACGGCGCTGTCGATGGCGGTGGTCGGCCGGCTCACCAACCGCTTTGACCCGAGAATACTCATCATGCTGGGAGCGCTGGTCTTCGCGCTCGCGGCGTGGAAGCTCTCGCGCATCACGGGCCTGAGCGGCAGCGGAGACTTCTACTGGCCGTTGATCTATCGCGGCGTTGGACTCGGTCTGATGTTCGTGCCGCTCACCACGGTGACGCTCGCCGAGTTGAGCCCGCTCGAGCTGGCGCAGGGAACGGGATTGTACAATTTCTTCCGTCAGCTCGGCGGGTCGTTCGGCATCGCGGCGATCGCCACGCTGCTGGGCCGCTACACGACGCAGCTTCGATCGGTCCTCGGCGACCACCTCGCGAGCGGTGACCCCGACACCATCGCTCGGCTACAAATGCTGACGAAGGGGATGATGGCCCGCGGCGCCGACCAGTGGACCGCGCACCAGCGCGCGCTCGCCCTTCTCGACGGGCAGCTCTACGCGCAGGCGAGCGTGCTGTCGTACGGCAAGATCTATATGCTGAGCGCCTTGCTCATTCTAGCCCTGATCCCGCTGCTGCTGCTGATTCGTCAGACCAAAGGCGCGGGAGGCGGGCACGCGGTGATGGAGTAAGCGCGGCGAGTAGCGCGGGCGGGTGATACATTCAGCAGGACTCGCAGCGGAGCGGCCCGATTCATTCTCACGTTCATCGTGCGGCGCCCGGCATTCTCGCGGCCGTAGCGCTTGTCGCCGGTTCAATCGCAGGCGCGCAAGACACCTCGGCCGTCAAGCCACCGCCGCGGCTCCCGACGGTCGTAACGGTCACGCGCGATGTTGGCCGGTCGCCGTTCGATCTCCCGTACGCGATCACGTCGCTGACGCCCGACAGCCTTACGCCGGGACAGCCCCACACTTTCGTTGCGCAGACGCTCTCGCTGCTCCCGGGCGTGACGGTGGCCGACCGCACGAATCCGTCGCAGGACACACGGATCTCCATCCGCGGTTTTGGCGCGCGATCGCAGTTCGGCGCGCGCAGCATCCGCATCCTCCGCGACGGC
>JBIOHX010000275.1:0-5069 GCA_044449465.1 Gemmatimonadales bacterium
CGCCGGCAACGCCCGCAAAGCCCTGATTGGCACGCGTGTAAATTTTTCAACTCGGATCGCATCGCCCCCCTCCCCCCGCGCTGCCCATGGAGGCATTGAAGTGGATCGACGTTTCATCGCGCTTACCGCGAGTGTCCTGACGGTTCTGTCCTGTACCCACGCACCGGCCACTCCCGCCCCCGTACCGGGCACGCCTGCCGCCTCGAGCAACGAGATGACGGTTGTGCCCCCGCGGCGCGTGCCGCCCTCGCGCGACAGCCTCGCCAAGCTCCGCGCCGTTTTCGTAGCGCAAGTCATGCAGCAGATCGCCGGCCGTGAGAACGAGCCCGCCGAGCAGGTGTTCAAGAATGTTCAAGTACTCAAGGGTCTCACCGCCGCGCAGCTCGTCCATAAAATGGACGAGGACTATGGTGTCGCGTTGAGCTGGAACTGCAGCAACTGCCACCGGTTCGCCGCCCGGGGCGACTTCGCCAGCGATACGTCGAACGACAAACGACGCGCGCGCTTCATGCAGCAGCTGGTCAACGACATCAACACGGTCACGCTGCCCAAGCTGTACCAGCGCGACACGCCGCGCGTCGACTGCGCGACCTGCCACCGCGGTTACAACGAGCCGCCGTCGCCGCAATATCTCATCCCCGAGCGTGGCAAGCCGGGCGGCCTTCCTGCCCTGCCGCCGCGCGGGGGACGAGGCCAACGATCCGGCGTGGAGTGATGAGCGCTCGGCGTAGTGACGCCGGAATCAGCCGCCTTCACCGTCCGCCGCAGTCGGCGATCTGCCGCCGCGGCTCGGCGGCATTCGGGTAGAGTGCGTGCGCGGCGTGCGCTGGCGGGCGCGCGTGCGCGCAATCGCCTCGCGCGAGGTGTAGCGCCGCGGCGCGCGTGAGAATCCGGTAGCTCCCCGGGTCGAGCGCCGCCGCGCGGTCGGCGGCGGCGACGCGCGTGCTCCCGCTGTATACGCTCATCGCCGCCACCTGAAGCGCGGCCCGACCGACGGCGACGAGACCCAATAGCGCGACCATCGGCACGAGCGCGCGCACGCCGGTCTCGATCGTTTCCCCGCCCGTCGGCGGCGGCGCGAGCGCGCCAGCCAATGTCCAAACGAAGAAGGTCGGCACGGCCACCAGCAGCACGGCGTCGAACGCGCCAACGACCGCTGTCGCTACGAGCGTTCCGATCAGCGCGATCGCGGTCAGTGTGCGTTCCGCATCGCGCCCGCCGGCGCGCAGATCGCGGAGCGCGCGCCAGGCCAGGCCGAGCATCACGAGCAGCAACAGCCCCACCCCGACCGCACCGCGCTCCGAGAGATAGGCCACCCAGTCGCTGCTCGGCCACGGATTGGACGTCACCCCGCTCTCCTGCGACATCGACGGGTCGTTCCGCGACGCGTACTTGGGGTAGACCACCGGCCAGTTGCCCGGTCCCACGCCGAGCACTGGGTCGGTAGCAGTCATGCGAACCGAGTTGCCGTACTGCACGAGTCGACCGCGTCCGCTGCCTTCGCGATAATTGACGAGTCCCGCGGCCGAGTCGAGAAAGGGCGAATCGCTCTTCCACTCGAGATGGTTCGGAAGCACGACCGCGGCGATGACGCCAGCCACGACGCTCGCACCCAACACGAGAGCGCGGCGAACGGTGCGCGGCTCGCACCAACGGTTCCATGTCATCCAGCCGAGCGCGCCCACGGGAACCGCGAGCGCGATCACCGCCAGCCACGCGGCACGACTGCGAGAGAGAACGAGCGCCGCCGCGACGATCGCCATCGCGATTCCGCCGAACAGGCTGCCGAAGCCGCGCTTGGCGGTGAGCGCTACGAGCACGACCACCGGCGTGCCGATGGTGCAGAGGTGCGCGACGAAGTTGCGGTTGCCGAACGTGCCCCCCGGTGCGCGATTGAGGCTGAAGAATTCCGTCTGCACGCCGTACGCTTGCGCCAGCGACGTCGCTGCACCGACGACGACGGCGACGGCGAGCGCGACGAGCAGCGGTCGCACGAGCCCTTCTCGGCGCAGCGCGGCGGCGCTCCAAAACAGCGCCGCCCCCGAAAGCGAGATCGCCAGCGCGCGTTCGGCGGCCCAGTGATTACAGGCCAGCAGCGCGGCCGCAACGCTCGCGATGAGAAAGGCAACGAGGAGCAAGTCGACCACGCCCACCGTCAGCCGGCGGCGGCCGCGCAGGCAGAAAAGAGCCGCGAGCGTCGCGCAGAAGTGAAGCACCAGCTCTTTCGGCACGAAGTAGCGGTCGAGGTCGAACGCTTTGTACGTCGCGGCGGCGAGGACGACGCCGACGGCGCCGATGCGCAGAACGTTGAGAGCGGCTTTGAGTCGCACGAGGGTGAAACTATCAGCCGGCGGCGGTCCGGGCAGCCGTCGGACTAGGCTCGACGCGCAGACGCTCGACTGCATTCGCTGACAGCTTCTTTACGGCGTCGTTCTTGCTCGATCGTCTGAGGTCGCTTGATTTCGATTGTCATCAATGCCAGCGACCCCGGCGGTCCGCGCCGGTCGTACGTGATCTCTCGAATCCAAGACCGTACCATGCATCGTATCGCTCGACGACTCGCCGCCGCACTGCTCGGCGTCGGGGCAGCTTCCACGATGACTACCGTGATCGGCACGGCCAGCGCGCAAGGCACGCCGCCGCGCCAGCAGCGAGCCGGGATTGCCGCCAACGGCTTCGACACCACCGGCGTCGCCGATACGTCGCTCTTCGCCCCGCTCGGCCTTCCGGCCGGCAACGTCTACCGCAGCGCCGACGGCTCGCCTGGCGCGAAGTACTGGCAGCAGCGCGCCGACTACGATCTGCACGGCACACTCGACACCGCCGCCAAGGCGCTGCGCGGCGAGATGACGCTGCGCTACACCAACAACTCCCCCGACTCGCTCCGCTTCATCTGGTTCCAGGTCGAGCAGAACGCCTTCAAGAGCGGCTCGCTCAATTCGTTCGTCTTTCCCCCCGACTCGCGCTTCGGCGCGCGCAACTTCGAGGGGGGCGACATGATCGATCGCTTCAATCAGGTCACCGCCGGCAAGAAAACGCCCCTCCATACGCGCGTCGAAGGCACCGTGATGAAGGTCGATCTCTCGACGCCGCTCGCGCCGGGCCAGTCGACGAGCTTCGACGTGGCCTGGCACTTCAACATCCCCGAGCACGGAGCCGACCGCATGGGACGCGACGGCTCGCTCTACGAGCTGGCGCAGTGGTATCCGCGCGTCTGCGTGTTCGACGACCAGCGCGGCTTCAACACCGAGCCGTACCTGGGCCAGGGCGAGTTCTATCTCGAGTATGGCGACTACACCATGGACGTGACCGTGCCCGCCGGCTACATCGTCGGCGGCACGGGGACGCTCACCAATCCCACCGAAGTCCTGACGGCGACTGAGATCTCGCGCCTCGCCCAAGCGTCGAAGACGGAAGCGACGGTGCACGTCGTGACGCAGCAGGAGAACTCGAGCGGCGCCTCGCGCCCGAAGAAGACCGGCATGGTGACCTGGAAGTTCAGCGCGCACAACGTCCGCGACGCGGTGTGGGGCGCCGCCCCCGATTTCATCTGGGACGCGACGAGCTGGCACGGCCACCTCTCCAATGCCTTTTACCGCCCGTCGGCCGTCGACCCGTGGAAAGACGCCGCCGACATGGGCCGCACGTCGATCCAGGAATACTCCGAGCACTGGTTCCAGTATCCCTATCCGCAGATCACGGTCATCGAAGGCCCCATCAGCGGCATGGAATACCCCATGGTCGCGATGGAGGCGAAGAGCAGCGACAAGTACGACCTCTACAACGTGATCACCCACGAGATCGGCCACATGTGGTACCCGATGATCGTCGGCTCCAACGAGCGGATGCACATGTGGCAGGACGAAGGCTTCAACACGTTCATCAACTACTTCTCTGAAGCGCGGCGCTATCCGGAGAAGGGGGACTACGCGGCGCGCATCGCCAGCGACCGCGCGCAGGTCGAGGGGTTCATGCAGCGGGGCTTCGACCAGCCCCTCGAGGTGCAGCCCGATCGGATCAACCCGGAGCTTCTCGGCGAGAATGCCTACATCAAGACCGCCGTCGCCCTGGGCCAGTTGCGAGACGAAGTCCTCGGCGTCGACGCGTTCGAGGACGGGTTCCGAGAGTACACGCGCCGCTGGGCGTTCAAGCACCCGACGCCCGCCGACTTCTTCCATACCATGGAAGACGTGAGCGGGAAACGACTCGACTGGTTCTTCCGTGAGTGGTTCCTCGAGAATCCGCACTTCGACGTCGCGATCGACAGCGTGATCACGAAGCAGGTGGGCAACATCGATTCGGTGGCCGTGCTCTACGTCAACGAAGCGAAGGGCGTGCTCCCGCTGCACGTCCGCTTCACCCTCAACGACAACTCGACGGAGAATTTCGACTATCCGGCGGAGATCTGGAGCACCAATACCACCGCATACGAGCGTGTCTACGCCTTCCCCGGAAAGACGGTGAAGAAGATCGAGGTCGATCCCGACAAGAAAAGTGTGGACATCGATCGCTCGAACAACGTCTGGCCGCGATCGAAGACGCCGTAGCGGCGCCCGCCTGCCGGAAAAGTTCAGCCGCGCGGAGCGCCTGTCTGTTCGACTATACGCCCGCCGGCCTCGATCCTGCCTGGCCGTGGTTCACCAGCGCCACGAGCACGACGCCTCCGATGATGTTGCCCAGGAGCGCGGGCAGCTCGAACGACCAGAGCAGCGCGCCAAGATTGGCGTCGCTCATCCAGACGCGGTAGAACGCCTCGACGGCGCCGGCGATCGAATGGCGAAAGCCGAACGCGGCGATCGGCGCCGTAGTGGCGACGATCAGCGCGATCTGCGCGATCGTCTCGCGCGTCGAGGCGAGCAGCCAGGCCATCAGCGCCACTAGCCAGCCCGCCCAGATCGCGCGCAGGAACGTCAGACCGAACCCGTCGCTCGTCGCCCCGCGCGCAACGTCGAGCAGCGCGCCGGCGTTCGGCATTTCGAGGCTGCGCGTGCGCGCGACGACGAGCGCGAACAGCGCTGCGCCGACGAGATACGCCGGCAGCACGATCCCCCACCGGCGAAGCACGCGCC
>JBIOHX010000276.1:0-5042 GCA_044449465.1 Gemmatimonadales bacterium
GCCGTCGTACGCGATCACGGCCGACAGCGGCACCTCGATGTTCCGCTCGGTAGAGAACTCGAATTACGGTCCGATCATCGCGATGTTCAACGTCGACACCTACGGCCCGGACAGCGCCGCGGTGATCGACGTGACGCGGCTCTTCACCACGCCGGTCCCGGAGTTCCAGTCCTTCCGTGGCACGATCGACCCCACCCGGTCGTACGTCGAGCGGACGAGCGGCTTCCCGGACAACGTGGAGATCGAGGCGACGCAGACGGGCGTCCCCGGTCCCGCCGGGCCGACATTCCCCGGGCTGCCGGTTCTGCCGGGCGCGGGCGCTCGATCGGCCCAAAGCGTCGTGGCACACTGGAGCCTCGTGCGGCTTCCCGAACACCCGATGACGCCGCGGTTCGCCGATGAGCGCGCCGGATTCTTCACCGTCGGCACGGTCGACTTCACCACCGACCAGCAGGTCGCGAAGCGGAAGCGGTACATCACCCGCTGGCGGCTCGAGTGCTCCGACAGGCGCGACGGCAATCTCTGCTACCCCAAGAAGCCGATCGTCTACTACGTCGACCCGGATACCCCGGACCAGTGGAAGCCGTGGATCCGGAAAGCGATTCTCGATTGGCAGCCGGCGTTCGAGGCCGCGGGCTTCAAGGACGCCATCGTGCCGGGCGACGTGCCGGCGAACGATCCCGACTGGTCGCCGGAAGACATTCGCCACACCATGGTGCGGTGGCTTCCGTCGACGGTCGAGAACTCCGTCGGCCCGAGCGTTCAGGATCCGCGCACCGGCGAGACGCTCAACGGCTCGTCGATGATCTTCCACAACCTGATCGAGCTGATGCAGTACTGGTACTTCACGCAGGCGGCGCAGGTCGACGTGAGAGCGCGAACGATCCCGTTCCCGGACTCATTGATGGGCAGGCTGCTCGAGTGGGGCGTGGCGCACGAGATCGGGCACACGATCGGGCTTCAGCACGATCAGATCGGCAGCTCGACCTACCCGGCGGACTCGATGCGCAGCCCGAGCTTCAACCACCGGATGGGGCACAGCCCGAGCATCATGGACTACTCGCGCATGAACTACGTGGCGCAGCCCGAGGATCATGTCGCGCTCGACGACCTTCTGCCGCGCGTGGGCCCGTGGGACAAGTACTCGATCATGTGGGGCTACAAGGAGATTCCGGGCGCCAAAACCCCGGAGGCCGAGCGCGCCACGCTCGAGTCGTGGAGCCGGATGCAGGACTCGGTGCCCTGGTACCGCTTCTCGGCGGGCAACCCCTACGGGGGCTATGGCACGCTGAGCGAGGCGGTGGGCGACGCCGATCCGGTCAAGTCGTCGGGGCTCGGGTTCAAGAACATCGCGCGCGTGATGGGCTACGTCGTGCAGACGGGCACTCGCCCCGGTGAGGACAATCAGCTCCTCGGCGATCTGTACGATCGTACGGTGGGCCAGTGGGCGACCGAGGCGGCGCATCCGGCGACGATGATCGGCGGCGGCACGGTGCAGTACAAGTCGGGGAGTCAGACCGGCCCGGTGTTCGTCGAGATCTCAAAGGCACGTCAGAAGGCGGCGATGCACTTCTTGAACGACAGCGTGTTCACGACGCCGACGTATCTCATTCGTCCCGAGATCGAGGCGCGCGTCACGCCGGGCGGCATGCTGACACGGATCGGCAACGCCCAGGGCCGGGTACTGAGCCAGCTGCTCGTCGATCAGCGACTCAACTTCCTGCTCGACGGCGCGGCGACGGCGAAGAACAAGTCCGACGTCTACACGCTGGCGGAGATGCTGGACGATCTCCAGGGCGGGCTGTTCTCCGAGCTCAAGTCGAGCGCGCCGCGGATCGATCCATATCGGCGTCTGCTGCAGGACAACTACCTGACGCAGATCAACGCCAAGCTCAATCCGAACCCGGCGCAGCAGGCGCAGCTCGCGGCGTTGGCGGCACTCGGCATTCGGATCGAGCCGCTGTCGGAGGACGCACGCTCGGAGCTGCGCGGTGAGCTGGTGTCGCTGCACGAGCAGGTTCGCGCGGCGCAGGGCAAGGCCGGCGACCGGGAGACGCGGTTGCATCTGGTGGGAATGGATCACCGGATCGGGGAGATACTGGACCCGAAGCGGTAAGCGTTGCAAACGAAGCGACGAACGACCACGCGCAAGCGTGGTCGTTCGTCATTTCATAGTGCTGAGCGTCCGCGCGATGTACTTGGGCACGAGCCCCTCGCGCAGGTAGCGCTCGATGCGATCCGGAGGTAGCGCGCCGAGGCGCCGAACGATGCGGCGGCAGGAAGGCGCGCCGCAGTTGCACCGCATGGTCCAGATGTCGTCGTCGCCGATCGTGGTCGAGTAGTCGAACAGGAGCTCCGCGCCGGCGGCGATGCGCGCGGCCGCGAAGAGCACGAGGCGCTGGCTCACCTTGCGCAGCCCGGCGTTCGGCTCGCAGGAGTGATTGATGTACTTGCCCGCGCTGTCGCCGGGGTCGAGGTACGATTCGGGGCCGAAGCGGATGCAGTTGGCCATGAAGCGGCCGCCGCGCTCCCAGAGCAGGTCCGGGTCGACGACGCGGCCGGTGATGACGAGAATGTCCTCGCCGCGGCGAAAGGCCCGCGCCGCGAAGAGACCCTTCCCGTTGCGGGCGGCCGCGATCGTGACCTTTGATCCATGTGACGCGCGCGGCGGCATGACGTCTGGCGTGCGATGAGAGTTTTAGAATCGACCGGAGGACGCCGGAAGTTCGCCGGCCGGACGTCGGGTTGGCAAGACGATGGAGCGCGTTACCTTTGAGCATGCGTGCGTCCGTGTTCATTGCCACGAGCCTGGACGGGTTCATCGCTCGACCCAACGGGTCGTTCGACTTCCTGCCCGAGGGCGACGTTGAGCCGCACGGCTACGACGAGTTCATGGCCACCATCGACGCGCTCGTCATCGGCCGCAACACCTTCGAGACGGCGCTCGGCTTTGGAGGTTGGCCGTATGACAAGCCGGTGTTCGTGCTCACGTCGCGCGAGCTACCGGGCGTGCCGCCAGGAGCGATCGTCGAGCGCATGTCTGGCGAACCGGCGGCAGTCGTCGCCTCGCTCGAGGCGCGAGGCATAAGACACATCTACGTCGACGGCGGCCTCACGATCCAGAGCTTTCTCGAGGCGGGTTTGATCGATCGACTGATCGTCACCCGCGTTCCGGTCCTGATCGGCTCGGGACGCCCGTTGTTCGGGCCGTTGAGTCGCGACGTCGCGGTTGCGCACGTCTCGACGCGCGCGTTCCGGGGCGGGCTCGTGCAATCGGAGTACGACGTCATTCGGTGACTGGGCCGCAGCGAGCGCTGCGTGACATGTTCACGAACTGTGGAGCACGACATGCAGGTACGCGACATTCAACGGCTGTACGATTACAACTACTGGGCGAATCAGCGGGTGTTCACCGCGCTGGAACGGTTGTCGCCCGAGCAGTTCACGCAGACGGTGGCTGGCAGCTACGGCTCAGTGCGCAACACGCTCGTCCACGTTCTGAACGCCGAATGGGGGTGGCTTGATCGATGCGGCGGGCCGCCACGCGGCGCAAAGCTCGATGCCAAGGATTTTCCGACGCTCGCGTCGGTCACCGAGGTCTGGTCACGCGTCGAAACCCAGATGCGCGCGTACATCAGCGGCTTGTCGGACGATGATCTCCGCGGTGAAGTCGAGTTCGCGTTGGGCACGGGTCCGAAGCGCTCGATGGCACGAGGCGATCTGCTGCAACACGCGGCGATTCACGCGGCCCACCATCGTGGGCAAATCGCGCTCTTGGTACGGGAGCTCGGCGGCGAGCCGGATGGGTTCGATTTTGTCGTCTATGGGATGAAGGCATCGCCGGCGCTGTCGGTCTGACGCAGAGGTAAGAAGGGAATGTTCGACGGGATGATGCAGCGGTTGCAGGATTGGGCGCGCGGGCAGCTCGGCGCGGTGCACGACGTGCGCGGCTTCCGCGTCGTCGTGGAGAACTCGAGGGCCGACATTCCGACCGCCGACGTTTTGGCGCGACTCGGCGAGGCGCTCGACCTGATCGCGGCGCACCAACCGTGGCGCCTCGCGCATCTGCGCCGCGATCTCGCACAGTTCTGGATCGTGCGCTACCCGTGCCGCGGCGCCTATTTCCCCGCGACGCGCACCTGCATGACCGAGCTCACTTTTCTCGCGCGCCGCGACATCACTGCCGCGCCCGTGGCCTCGTCGATCGTGCACGAGGGCATGCACGCGCGCGTGCACCGCATGGGCGTGGCGGCCGAGGGTCGCGACAGCGCTCGCGAGGAGCGCCTGTGCCGGCGGGCGGAGCTCGACTTCGGCGAAGCTCTACCTGCGGAGCTCGGGGGCCCGGTGGTCGAGCGGGCGCTCGCGTCGCTGGAGCTCGCCGACTCCGACGTGGCGCCAGTCGTCGACTGGGAAGAGGCGTTTCGCCGACAGCAGGCGGTCGACGCGGCGGCGCAGCGGCGACCGCCCTCTGCGGGGCCGTAGGCCCCTCATCCGGCCTGGACGCTAAGGTTGCGGCAACGCCTGATTCACGGCGCTGGCCGATTTGACGACCATGTCGAGAACTTGGAGTCGGCTCCGACTTCTCTCTGAACGGCGCCGCAAGGGTGCCGCCGGACAATCCAACCTAGAGGAGATCGACCCATGAAGTTCATGCTCATGATGCACGCGCCCCGCGGCGCCGGGGAATGGCAGGTCAATAAGTGGAAGCCAGAGGAGCTCAAGGCGCACATCGCTTTCATGCAGAGCCTCAACCGCGACCTCGCGGCCGCGGGCGAGCTGGCCGGCGCGGAGGGCCTGGCCGGTCCGGGCGACGCGCGCGTGGTTCGCGCGAGCAAGGGCGGCGCGCCCGCGGTGACCGACGGCCCGTTCGCCGAATCGTAGGAATTCCTGGCCGGCTTCTGGATCGTCGACGGGCCCTCGGCCGAGCGGGCGTACGAGATCGCCGCCAAGGCGTCGTCGGCGCCTGGTCCGGGCGGCAAGCCGCTCATCATCCCGATCGAAGTGCGGCAAGTGATGCAGGCGCCGGTGTGACGGTGCAAGAC
>JBIOHX010000277.1:0-5029 GCA_044449465.1 Gemmatimonadales bacterium
ATTCAGGCGATCGCCGACCATGTGAAGCGCACCGTGCCCCGGGCTCGCATCGCCGTGGCGCACGGCCAGATGCGCGAGAAGGAGCTCGAGGATTGCATGCACGCGTTCGTCAACGGCGAGGTTGACGTGCTCGTCTCGACGAAGATCGTCGAATCGGGGCTCGACGTGCCGAACGCGAACACGATGTTCATCAACCGCGCCGACCACTTCGGGCTGGCGCAGCTCTACCAGCTCCGCGGCCGCGTCGGACGCTCGCACCGCCGCGCGTACTGCTACCTCATCGTGCCCGACTCGGTCGACCCCGACGCCGAGCGGCGGCTGCAGGTGCTCGAGCACCACACCGAGCTTGGCGCGGGCTACCGGATCGCGCTCAAGGATCTCGAGATGCGCGGGGCGGGGAACCTCCTCGGCGCCGAGCAGTCGGGCTTCGTCCATGCCGTGGGCTTCGACATGTATCTCCGCATGCTCGAGGACACCGTGCGGCGGCTCATGTCGGGCGCGGCCGCCCCGAGGCTGGTGCCATCCGAGGTCACGATCGACATTCCGAATTACCTGCCGGATGACTACGTCGTCGCCCAGGACGCGAAGATCGACGTCTATCGGCGGCTGGCCCGGTTCTCGGATCCGAGCGACATCGAAGCGCTGCGCACCGAGCTGCGGGACCGGTTCGGTCCGCTGCCGGTGCCCGCCGAAGCGATGCTGGCGCAGGCCCAGTTGCGGATCATCGGCGCGGGCTTGGGGATAGAAGGAATCCTGGTGCGTGGTGACGAGGCTCGTATTACCTTTCGGGCTTCTGCGACACCCAGGGTCAAGGGGTTGTCCGCGGCCTTTCACGACGTGCAGTTCCAAGCGGAGGTCCGCCGCGCGGTCCCGCTGTCGCTCAAACTGACGCGCCTTGGCGGCGCCCCGATGCTCGACGGCCTCGTCCGCGCGCTTCGCGGCGTTGCCGCCTGACGCGATCCTACCTCACACACCCACACACCCTCGTTCCCCAGTCCATGCGCTTTCGCCCATTCATCGGCTTCGCCGCTGTCTGCACGCTCCTCGCGGCGTGCGACGGCCTCAAGGAAGCTCTGACCGCCCACGTCGACGTCGTCGCGCGCGCCGGCTCGCAGGAGCTGACGGTCACGCGACTCGGTGATCTGCTCGGCAAAGCCAAGCTCCCCGTGCCGGTGACCCGTGAAACAGCCGCCATCCTCACTGACATCTGGACCGGCTACGAGCAGATCGCGTATGCCGCCGCGCACGGCGACTCGCTCAACGACAAGCGCGCGGTCGACGTCGCCCTGACGCCAATGATGAACATGGGTCGGCTCCAGAAGATGATGGATTCGGTTCAGAAGACGTTTAAGGTCGACTCGGGCTCCGAGGCCGCGTACAACCAGGCCGCCGGCGGCTTGCTTGCCGCACGGCACATTCTCATCGGGTTCAAGAACCCCGAGGTGCCGGCGTCGCAGACAGAGAAGGATTCGCTGCACAAGAAGGCGGACGCGGTGCGCGCCCAGGTCACCGCCGCGAACTTCGCGGACATGGTGAAGAAGTACAGCACCGATCCCACCGCCGCACAGAACAAGGGCAACCTCGGCGTGTTCGCGCCGGGCACGATGATCGCCGCGTTCTCCAAGGCCGTCGCCGCGCTCAAGCCGGGCGAGATCTCGCAACCGGTGGAGACGCAGTACGGCTACCACATCATCCAGCGGCTGCCGTACGCCGACGCCAAGGCGCAATTCGACGCGCAGTATTCCGAGGCGGCGCGCGGCGTCGCCGACAGTGTGTATCTGGCGCAGCTCCAGAACGGCGCCAACATCCAAGTGAAGGACAACGCCCCGACGCTGATCAAAGACGCCGCGAAGGAGACCGCCAAGCACCGCAACGACCACGCGACGCTCGCCACCTTCAAGGGCGGCTCGCTCGACGTGGCGCAGTTCATTGCTTGGGTCGAAGCCGCGCCGCCGCAGCAACAGGTCATGCAGCGCATTCCGCAGGCGCCGGATTCGGTGCTCAAGCCGTTCGTGAAGTCGGTCGCCACGCAGCAGGTCCTCCTCCTCCGCGCCGACAGCGCGAAGGTGCAGCTCCGTCCCGAGGATCAGGCGGCGATGTACAACTCGGTCCCCCAACTCGTCGGCAACGTCGAGGGCGCCCTCGGTGTCGCGCCGCAGATGCTCGCCGACAGCGCCAAGAGCACGGCCGAAAAGGAGCGCCTCGCGGCGTCGCGCGTCGACAGCTATCTCGACCGTATGATGGCCGGATTGGCGCAGCCGATGACGGTGCCGCTGCCGCTCAAGAAGATTCTCGACGCAAAGTACGAGTCGTCGGTCAACTCAGCCGGCATCGATCGCGCCGTGGAGCGCGCCAAGAAGGTGCGGGCATCGGCCGACTCGGCTCGCGCCGCGGCCCAGCCGAAATCGCAAGTTCCGATTCCCGGTGCACCGGCGCCGAACGCAGCTCCGCCCAGTCCGCAGCCGACGCAGCCGTCGGCGCCCAAGACGCCTGGCCCCAAGAAGCCGTAGCGCAATGTTTCGAGAGGGCCAGGGACCCCTGGCCCTCGACCGTGGGTATTCGTCGTATGAGAACACTCGTCTCCGCATCCGTTGCCCTGCTTGCGGCCGCCACGCTCGGCGCGCAGCGGCCGACTCAGCCACTTCCGGCTGCGCCGCAGTTCAACGCACAGACTGGGCCGGTGCTGCTCGACGGCATCGTCGCCGTGGTCGGCGATCAGCCGATCACGCGCCTCGATCTGCGTGAGCGCGTCCTCGCCAAAATCCAACGGCAGGAAGTGCCCGAGCCGACCGGCGACTCGGCCGTCCGCGCGCTCGACTCGCTGACGCTCAACGATCTCATCGAAGAGGAGCTTCTGCTCCAGAAGGCGAAGGACCTCAAGATCGAGGTCACCGACGCCGACGTGTCGCCGACCGTCGACCGACAGATCGGGGCGGTGCGGGCGCGCTATCCAAACGAAGCCCAGTACCGCGCCGATCTCGTCAAGGCCGGGCTTGGGTCGCCTGAGGAGTATCGTCGCTTTCTCATCGACGAGTTCCGCCGCCAGAATACGCTCGACAAGACCATCGGCAAGCTGACGCAGGATTCCAAGATCGTCCCGCTGAACCCGACTGACGCCGAAGTCGCCGCCGAATTTGAGCGCACCAAGCCCTTCCTCGGGCCTAAGCCGGCGACGATCACTTTCAAGCAGCTCATCATCGCGACGGCGCCGACCAACGCGGCGCGGTTGGCCGCGCACGTGCGTGCCGAGTCGCTCCTGGTCCAGATCAAGGGTGGAGCGGACTTCGACCGCATCGCCAAGCGCGAGTCGATGGACCCGCTCACGAAGGAGACGGGCGGCGATCTCGGTTGGGTGCGGCATGGCACGTACCCGCCCGAGGTCGAGCGCTGGTTGTTCGGCGGGTCTTTCCAGCAGCCGTTGCAACCCGGACAGATGAGCCCCGTGTTCGAGACAACAATCGGCTCGTACATCGTACGCGTCGATCGCGCGCAGACGGGCGAGGTGAAAGCGCGGCAGATCCTGATCCTGCCGGCGATCGATTCTTCCGATATCGCGCGCACCCACAAGCTCGCGGATAGCGTAGCCGCATTGCTCAAGGGTGGCGCGCCATTCGACACGCTTACCAAGAAGTATCACGACTACGCGGGCCAGGAAGACGCGGGCACCATCGCCTTTGCGCGCGACAGCTTGCCGGTGTCTTACCAGCAGGCGTTCGCCAACACCAAGCCGGGCGACATCATCGATTTCCAGATCCCTGGGTCCGCGCAGCGTCCCGACGTTCCAAAGTTCGTGGTCGCGCAGATCACGGCGATCGACGCCGGCGGCGAGCGCACGCTGGCCGAGATGAAGTCCGCGGTACGGACCGAGCTCGCGCAGCGTGGCGGCATCCATCGATACGTGGACGGCCTGCGCAAGCAGACCTACGTCGCCTGGATGCTCAACGAGCCGGCGACTGGCGAAGTCAAGACCAAGCCCTGATCGGCGCGGCCCGCGTCAGGTGCGAGCCGATTCCGCTCGTCGTCCGCGTCTCGCCGTAACGCTCGGCGACGTCCGCGGCATCGGTCCCGAGATCGTCGCCAAGGCGGCGTCCGACGCGCAGGTAGGCGCCGCCGCCGACCTCGTTTTTGTCGGCCCAGCCGGCACGAATGTCGACGTGGATGAGCAGACTGGCGCGTGGACTTCCACGAGCACGCCCGCCGACGCCGGACGATTCGCCGGCCGCGCGCTCGAGCGAGCGGTCGCGCTCGCGCTCGAAGGCGACGTCGACGGCATCGTCACGGCACCGCTCGACAAGGGCGCCCTCCTCGCCGGCGGATACGATTTCCCCGGCCACACCGAGATGCTCGCCGTGCTCACGGGGCGCCGGGTGGCGATGATGCTCGCGGCGACACGGCCGAGCGCGGGCGCGGTGAATCCGCTTCGGGTCGTCCTGGCGACCACGCACCTCGCGCTGCGCGACGTGCCGGCCGCCCTGACCATGGGCGCGATCGTCGGCGCCGCGGCCACTACCAAGGCCGGCCTCCGCGATTGGTTCGGGATCGCCGAGCCGCGCCTGGCGCTCTGCGCGCTCAACCCGCACGCCGGCGATGGCGGACGTTTTGGCCGCGAAGACGACGAGCTGCTGCGACCCGCGGCACGCGAAGCCGGCATCGAC
This sequence comes from Gemmatimonadales bacterium, assembly GCA_044449465.1. Classification (GTDB taxonomy): domain Bacteria; phylum Gemmatimonadota; class Gemmatimonadetes; order Gemmatimonadales; family Gemmatimonadaceae; genus JAQBQB01. Next base: position 4,656 of record JBIOHX010000277.1, read on the forward strand.
GGGCCGTTTCCGGCGGACACGGTGTTCGTGCGGGCCATGCGCGGGGCCTTCGACGCCGTGATCGCGCCGTACCATGACGTTGGCATGACGGCGATCAAGGTCGCGTCGTTTGGCAGTGCGGTGAACGTCACCCTCGGCCTCCCATTTCCCCGCTGCTCGCCGGACCATGGAACGGCGCTCGACATCGCGGGCCTGGGGACAGCCGATCCGTCGAGCATGATCGAGTCGCTCGTGCTGTGCGCGTCGATCGCACGCCGGTTGCGCGGCAGGTGACCGCGGCCCGCGCCGCGACATGGGCGGCGTTGGTGCTCTTCGCCGCCTGCGCGTCGTCGGGCACAGTGCGCCCCGCGGCGCCGGCGTCCGCGGCGGCGCCG
>JBIOHX010000278.1:0-5027 GCA_044449465.1 Gemmatimonadales bacterium
CCCAACGGTTCCTCCCCGTCCTCCTCCTGCTTTTCGTCGGCAGCGGCTGCGCGGCGCTCATCTACGAGATCGTCTGGTTTCAGCTGATCGAGCTCGTCATCGGCTCCAACGCCGTGTCGCTCGGGGTGCTGCTCGGAACCTTCATGGGCGGCATGTGCCTCGGCAGCCTGCTCCTGCCGCGATACGTGACGCCGGCCCAGCATCCGCTGCGCATCTACGCGATGCTCGAGGCGGGTATCGGCGTGCTCGGTCTCATCGTACTGGTGATCATGCCGCTGCTCGGCGGCGTGTACACGGCCACCGCGATGCACGGGTTGGCTGGAATCCTCTGGCGCGGCCTGCTCTGCGCATTCTGTCTGCTCCCACCCACGCTCCTCATGGGCGCGACGCTGCCCGCCGTCGCGCGCTGGGTGGAGACGACGCCCACCGGCGTATCCTGGCTCGGCTTCTTCTACGGCAGCAACATCGCCGGCGCGGTGTTCGGGTGTCTGCTCGCCGGTTTCTATCTCCTCCGCGTTCACGACATGACGACGACTACGATCGTCGCGGTGGCCGTGAACTTCGCAGTCGCCGGCGCCGGTTACGCGCTGTCGAAACGAGCGCCGCACCGGCCGGGCATCGTCAGGACCGAGAGCGGCTCGCCGAAGACTCCCGGCGTCCCGCGCGCCAACGCCGTGTACGTGGCCATCGGCCTCTCCGGCCTGTCTGCGCTCGGCGCCGAGGTCGTCTGGACGCGGCTGCTGTCGCTCATGCTCGGCGCGTCCGTGTATACCTTCTCGATCATCCTCGCGGTTTTCCTGATCGGCCTCGGGTTTGGAAGCAGTGCGGGTTCGTATCTCTCGCGCGGTGCCCGCCCCCGCGCGGCGCTCGGATGGTCGCAGCTCGGCCTCACGGTGGCGATCGCGTGGACGGCATACATGCTCGCGCGTGCGCTTCCGTACTGGCCGATCAATCCGACGTTGTCTCCGAGCCCGTGGATCACCTTCCAGCTCGATCTGCTCCGCTCGCTCGTCGCGGTGTTTCCGGCCGCATTCCTCTGGGGCGCGAGCTTCCCGCTCGCCATCGCGGCGGTCGTCTCGCCCGGCCAGGACGCCGGCCGCCTCGTCGGCCGCGTCTACGCGGCGAATACGGTCGGCGCGATCATCGGCTCGCTGCTGTTCAGCGTCGTGCTCATTCCGCAGATCGGAACGCAGAACGCACAGCGCGCGCTGATCGTAACGGCCATCGTCGCCGCGACGGTGGTGTTCACGTCGCTCGCCGGCAAGCGAACCGGCGTGAGCGCGACGACCAAACGCGATCCACGCAATCCGGTCGCGGCCGGGGCGGGTGAGCTGATCGGCGCGATTGCGGCGGGCGTCATCGCCATAGCGCTCGTCGCCAAGGTACCCAAGGTGCCTGACGGCCTCATCGCCTACGGCCGCTTCCTACCCACATATACGACCGAGCCCAAATACCTGTACGTCGGCGAAGGAATGAACTCGTCGATCGCCGTGTCCGAAGAGCCTGATGGCGCGCGGAACTTTCATGTCGCGGGCAAGGTCGAAGCGTCGAGCCTTCCCCAGGACATGCGACTCCAACGGATGCTCGGCCACATCTCGGCGCTTCTCGTCCGCGATCCGAAGTCGGTGCTCGTCGTCGGCTTCGGCGCCGGTGTGACCGCCGGCTCCTTCCTCACGTATCCGGGCATCAAGCGCATCGTGATCTGCGAGATCGAGCCGCTGATTCCCAAAATCGTGTCGACGTATTTCTCCGAGCAGAACTATGACGTCGCGCACGATCCGAGAGTCGAGATCGTGTACGACGACGCTCGCCACTACATCCTCACGACGAAGGAAAAGTTCGACGTCATCACCTCTGATCCGATTCACCCGTGGGTGAAGGGCGCGGCGACGTTGTACACCAAGGAGTACTTCGACCTGGTAAAGCGACATCTGAACCCGGGCGGTGTGGTAACGCAGTGGGTCCCGCTCTACGAGAGCTACCCGGACGTCGTGAAGAGCGAGCTCGCGACCTTCTTCGATGTGTTCACCGACGGCACCGTCTGGAGCAACGACATTCAGGGCAAGGGCTACGACGTACTGCTCGCCGGCCACGCCACGCCCCAAACGATCAACGTCGACTCGATGCAAACGCGGCTGTCGCGCCCCGACTACGCGCGCGCCGTCCAATCGCTCGGCGAAGTCGGCTTCAATTCGGCGCTGTCGCTCCTCGCGACCTACGGCGGGCAGGCGCGCGATTTGGCGCCCTGGCTGGTCGACGCGCAGATCAATCGCGACTCGAACCTGCGGTTGCAGTATCTCGCGGGCATGGGGCTCAACACCTACGAGAACGCATCGATCTACGATGACATCCTGCGCTATCGCAAATTTCCGGATAACCTGTTCCACGGCGCGGCCAGCGAGCTTGCGTTCCTGCGACAGGCGATGGGCGCGCCGCCTGGCGGCCCGTGACTATCGCATGAGGCGCGCGTGACCGATCGAGCCGACCGCCGACTCATCGCCATCACTCACTTCCCGTCGCCGCAGATGGAGCAAGGCGAGCGCACGTACGTCGGCGATGAGCCGATCGACGGAGCGCTGGCTCTGCGCCAGCACGAGGCATACCGCGATGCGCTTCGCCGCTGCGGCGCCGCAATCGTCCTCCTCGACGCGAACTTTCGCTTCCCCGACGGCGTGTTCGTCGAGGACACTTCGGTCGTGCTCGACGAGGTCGCCGTGATGATGTCGATGGGCGCACCCTCGCGCCGCGGCGAGACGCCGGCGATCGAGGCGGAGCTCGCGCGCTGGCGCCGCATCGAGCGTGTCGAGTTGCCGGCGACGATCGACGGAGGTGATGTGGTGCGCGCCGGCCACTCGCTCTACGTTGGCCGATCACCGCGGACGAACGATGCCGGTATCGCTGCGCTGCGCTCGATCGCCGCGCCGTTCGGCTACTCCGTGACCGCGGTGGCAGTGACCGGCTGCTTGCATCTCAAGACGGCGTGCAGCGCGCTTCCCGGCGGGCGCTTCCTCGTCAATGCCGACTGGATCGACGCCGCGCCATTTCCGCGCGATGCGCTCGTCGCCGTGCCGGCCAGCGAGCCGTGGGCGGGCGACGTGCTCGTGATCGGGAGACGCGTCGTTCTCTCCGACGCCTTCCCCCGGACCGCCGCGTTGCTTAGCGACTTGGGCGCCGAACCGATTCCAGTTGCGGTATCGGAGTTCGCCAAAGCCGAGGGCGGAGTCACCTGCCTGAGCCTGGTCTTCGCGGCCTGACACTCACGGCCCGATCACGAGGCGTAATGGAATCACGTCCGCCGCGGTGACCTCGGCCGACGCGACTGCGGCTCTCGGCTCCCACCGGGCGCGGAGCCAGAATTTCTGGCCGACCGGGAGCCCGCAGGCAGGCGCGTAGCCTTGCGTGTTCGTCAGGAAGGTCTGCCGCGGGTGAAGGCGCGTGTTGGAGTCGACGGAATCCGCGTATACGTCGATGCTCGCGTGGGTAATTGGCGAACCGCGCGCCGTCACGACGCGCACGAGGATCGCGCCCATACCCGCGTGCGTCGTGGTCGGAGGACACACGAGCGACATCGCCGACGCGGGGCTAAGGTAGAGCAGGTTGACCGTACGCTGCTCGCCGGCGGACACGTCGACCCGCATCGGGAGCGCGCGGCTCACGCCGATGGCCGCGAGCGCGCTGTCGGCCGCCAGCGCCACGTACTGACCAGGAACGACGCCGTCGATCGAGAAGCGCCCCTGCGCGTCTGTTACGGTGGTGTCGCCCCGCCCGGAAAGCCACACCCGCGCCCCGATCACCGCGTGCCCCGCCTCGTCTGCCACTGCGCCGCGGACGAGCGTCTCCATCGATTTGTCGCCGACGCCCCACATGACCGATAGGAGCTGACCGCCCGTGCGCAAATAATGAACGACGCGTACGCGCGTCCGCTCGGCTCGCGGCTGCGGCCGCCGGCGGATGCCGTTCACCGATTCGGGCTCCTCGCTCGCCAGCTCCGCCGAACGGATCTCCCAGCGGCTGACCATTGGTGCGCCCTGCGCGTTGACGATGAACACGACGTCGCCGCCGCTGCCGTCGCGCGCCGCGGGCTCGAGCCCGGTGTACTTGAACTCGAGCGACTGGAGCGCCGCCTTGCGTGGATCGATCCAGAGCACGCCGGCGATGTCGACGAGCGTGTCGCGCCCACCGGTGGCAATCGGCTCGAACGCCACGCCGACGTCCCCTGGATGCCGCGCGTCGGAGGTCACATTGCGCAGACAATGCGTTTCGACGAACGCCGAGTCGAGCATCACAGCCTCATCGGGCGCATAGAACGTTCGCTCGCCGCCTTCCTCCGTCATGTAGCCGTCGCGCGCGAACGCCCACGCCGGCCGCGCCGCGACGTACGATTCGTCGGCGACCAGATCCTTCGTTGCGCTGGAATCGTCGACCACCGTGTGGCGCACTGGCTCGAGCATCTGGGTGTACGAGAAGATCCTGATATGCGGGGGGTTCGCCTCGCGCGCCACCACGCTGGCATAGAGCGCCGACCGCGCCTGCGACCAGAGCTCGAGCGCCGCGCCGCTGGCATGTTCACCAGGGCACACGCGCTGTCCATGGGCCTCGACGGCGGCAAGCTGGAGCGGTACGGCAACCAACCGAATGACGAGCGCGCTGTAGGAGGTATCCGTGGGCGCGGCCAGTTCCCGCGGCCGATATCCGATGCGCAGCACATGCAGCCGCGCCGTACCGATGAGTCGCGGCACCGCGAACGTTCCAGAGTCCACCGACACCGTGCGCGCGAGAAACCGTCCGGCCGAATCGGTTGCCCACACCACGGCGCCCGGAATCGGCTCGCCCGAGGCGCTGTCGCGAAGCACGCCCCGGATGCGCTGCGCCGCTGCCGACGCCGAGGTGACGGCGAGCAGGGACGCCACGCACGCGGCCGTCGTCACCCTCACGCGAGCTACCTCCGATTGTCCGTTGGCCGGCGAGTCATTCGCTCGAACAACAATCCCACCGCGATACCCAGCGGCACGTTCAGTGCCGCCATC
>JBIOHX010000279.1:0-4982 GCA_044449465.1 Gemmatimonadales bacterium
GGCCGGCATCGAGTGGTATCCCCACATCGACGAGACGCCGGTCGAATACAGCATGACGAGCAGCGGCTGCGGCGTGCTCGTTCTCTGGCTGCGGGGCAGGTAGCGAGGCGCTGGCCGGCACTTCAGCGCTTGCACCGGCGTCGATTCGATGCTGCCCGCTCGACGTCGCCGTGCGTATCGTGCCTCATGATCCATCGCGCCACGACCCAGCCCGGCGAACGACTCGACGCCATGGTCCGCGCCATCCTCGACGGCGTGCGCCCATCGCGCGTGATTCTGTTCGGGAGCCGCGCACGCGGCGACGCGCGACCGGACAGCGACTACGATTTTGCCGTCGAACTGGACTTCGAGTCGGCCGACTATCGGCACGCCCGCGCCCGCGTGACGGCGGCGCTCGACTCCGTGAGGAACGGCGCACCGGTCGACGTTCTCGTCCGACGGCGCGGGGAGATCGAGTCCAAGCGCGACGACGCAGGGTACATGGACTGGGAGATCGCCCGGGATGGGGTCATCCTCTTTCCTGACGGAGCGGACAGTCGATCTCTTCGCCCCGTGGCGCGGAGCGGAATCGTTCGCGAGTCGCCGCTGTTCCCGTCCATTGCCGACCGGCGCCGGGCTCTCGGACCGGATGCGCTAGTGCGTCGCCGCCAGCTCCTCTTCCTTGTTCTTCGCCGACTCCTCGATGATCTTCGCCTGCACCTCGTGCGGCGCCTCCTCGTACCCCTTGAACCGCCGCGTGAACATCGCCCGCCCCTGTGTCATGGATGACACCGAGTTCGCGTAGCCGTGCAGCTCCGCCTGCGGCACGATCGCCCGAATACGCGTGCCGCCGTCGCTTGGCTCCGTGCCCAGGATGTGGCCGCGCCGCGCTGACAGGTCACCCAGCACGTCGCCCATGTATTCGTCGGGAGTGACGACGTCGATCTCATCGAGCGGCTCGAGCAGCACGGGCTTGCACTTCGGCGCCACCGCTTTGAAGGCGAGAATGCCGGCCATCTTGAACGACATCTCGTTCGAGTCGACCGTGTGGTACGAGCCGTCGAACACCTCGGCCTGGAAATCGACGAGCGGGTAGCCGGCCAGCACGCCGCGCACGGCGGCCTCCTGAATGCCTCTGTCCACCGCCGGGATGTACTGCCGCGGAATTGACCCGCCCACGATCTCATCCGCGAACTTGTAGCCGCTGCCGCGCGACAACGGAACGAACCGCACCCAGCAATCGCCGAATTGGCCGCGTCCACCCGACTGCTTCTTGTGGCGTCCCTGGCCCTCGGCTTTGGCCTTGATCGTTTCGCGGTACGCGATCTTCGGCTTCGTCAGCTCCGCGGTAACGCCGAACTTCCGCTTGAGCTTCGCCAGCCCGACCTCGAGGTGCCGCTCGCCGAGACCCGACACGATCGTCTCGTGCGTCTCGGCGTTGTAGTGCACCTCGAACGTCGGATCCTCGTCGTGCAGTCTATGGATGCCCGCCTGGAGCTTTTCTTCGTCGGCCCGGTTCGTGGCGTGCACCGCCATCTGGATCGCGCCCTCGGGAAAGGCGATCAGCGGCATTCGCACCGGATGCTGGCGCGTCGACAGCGTGTCGTTGGTGTGCGTGTTGCGCAGCTTGGCGACACAGCCAATGTCACCGGCGTGGAGACGCGGCGCCTCGAGCCGTTCCCTTCCCTGCGACACCGAGAGATGGTTCAGCTTCTCGGCGCCGGTGCGCGTCGCGTTGTACAGCTCGTCGCCGTTGGCGATCGTGCCCGAGAAAAGGCGGAAATAGGTCACGTCGCCCACGTGCGGCTCGGACATCGTCTTGAAGACGTGCGCCACACACGGCCCTTCGTCCTTGGCGTGGATCTCGACCGTCGCCTCGCCCTCGGCGCCCTTGAACGCGTGCACTTCTTCCATCTCGTACGCGTTCGGCATCACGGCCACGATCGTCGACAGCACGGCCTGCATTCCGTAGTTCAGCTCACTCGACACGCAGAAGAGCGGGAACAGCTCCATCCGCTTCATCGCCTCCTTCATTCCGGCGATCGCTTCGTCGCGCGAGATCTCGCCGCCTTCGAGGTAGTGCTCGAGCAGCGAATCGTCGGTCGCCGAGATGGACTCGATCAGCTCGTTGTAGTATTTGGCGAAGTTCGCCTGCGCCTCAGCCGGGATCTCGCTCTCCTCGTACTCCCCGGTCTTGGCGCCGCGCTTGAATTGGTGCGCCTTCTTCGTGAACAGGTTCACGACGCCGTGAAAGTCGGCGGCCTCGCCGACCGGTACTTCCACGGGGATCACCTTGTTGGTGAGGCGTGTCTTGATCTGTTGATAGACGCGATCGAAGTCGGCGTGCTCCTTGTCCATCATCGTGACGACGAACAGCACCGCGTCGCCGCGCGCCACAGCCTCGCGGAACATCCGCTCGGTGCCCACTTCGACGCCGGACGTCGCCGGCACGACGACGAGCGCACCGTCGGCCGCGGCGAGCCCCGCGATCGCGTCGCCCTGAAAATCCAGGTACCCTGGTGTGTCGATCAGGTTGATCTTCGTGTCCTGCCACTCGGCGAACGCGCAGCCAAGGTTGATCGAGTATCCGCGCTCGATCTCCTCGGGGGCCCCGTCGGTGAGCGCGGTGCCGTCTCTGACCGAGCCGTGGCGCTTCGAGCTCCCCGACACAAAGGCGAGCGCGTCGACCAGACTGGTCTTGCCGCTCGCCCCGTGCCCCACTACCGCGATGTTGCGGATCTCAGATCCTTTGAACTCCCTCATACGCGTCGTCTCCTGCCTGGAAAGCCCGTGAAGCAGGTCGAGCAAGTCGCCGGAATCACGGCAACGTGCCGATGCGCGGCGCTGAGTTCAGCCACGCGCGGAGGGTGTCGTCGCCGACCGCTTCGTCGATGCGCGCCGCGTCGGCGCTCATCGCCCGTGCGGCCTGCCGGCCGTCGCTGATGCAGGCGAAGACGACGGCGTCGCCCGCGTTGGCGACGCTCCATAGTCTTCCCGCCTGATCGGCGAACACTCGAGCGCCGCCCGATGGGCGGTGTGTCGTGCTGCTGACCGACAATCTTGGCATGGCGACCCCTTCCCCCGCTCTTTGTGACACTGGTGCGGGCGCGGGGATGCGTCAAGGGGAATTGTCCCCATCTGCCCGTCGAGATCGCCTTGCGGCCGCCCACCCGTGCGCGGCGGCCTGGGCCGATTGGAGCCATCGCAAAAAGAACGGGGCAGCCGATTGGCCGCCCCGCTCGCTCTGCCCCTGCATCACTTCGTTACCGTGCGTTCCGCTGGTGCTTCGAATCTGACGAGTGAAGGTGTCCGCTCAGTCTCCTTCGGTTTCGAATGCCAGTCCGTCTGCCTCTCTCAGCCGCTCGATCACCGACTCGAGCGGAGCGAACACCGGTCCGGTGATCCCGACGATGGGTCCGATCGAGATGCTGATCGCCCTTCGTGCGCCTTCCGGCCAATCGGGCATCGACAAGCCCGCGACCAGCCGCCGGATCATCTGCCCGCATTCGGCCAGCAATTGCTTCGCCGTCGAATGCAGCGTCTCGAGTGGAATTTCGAGATCGCTCGTTACCAACCGCCCCGACGCATCCCGCCAAGCTGCATCTCCAACCGCGCCCCGTTCTGGCCACACCCCGAGATGACGAATCGCCTCGGTTCGACCATCATTCGTTCGGTGCGACACGACCGCTGCCGCGAGCGCCAGGCCCAACGACTCTGGGTTCGGCTCTCCATACAGCGTGACGATATCGCGCGACGGCCGTTCGGACGAGTGCAACGGCGACGGGACGGAGTTCACATGCGCCAACACCGGCGAGTGATCGGGGTTTTCCTCGAGCATGACGAGGATGTCCATACCCCCCTCCTGTAATTGGTACTGCTCCACCATCACTGCTACCCCGACGATCTGCGACGCTCCGGAGTTTCGCTTTCGCTCCGGCCACATCGCCGACACTATCGGATCCAACCCGATCCTGCCGGCAATGTTCCTTGTACAACTGCCGTGCAAAGGCTTCGGTCACATGGATCGCCGCGCCTGCACTCCGTCATGCATTTCGCAATGGCGAAAAGGCAAAGCGCATGCCCACTACGAGTGACAACGCCAGAATCAGCGCCAACAGGACACGATCGCCGAGCGGAACGACGGTCGCGATTCCAGCCCCGCTCGCCCGCGCCACGATCCACGACAGCGCGAGCTGCCCAGCCGCGACGATCAGCGCCGCGACGATATCGCGTCGTTGTAACCGATTCCAGACGGCGAAAAACACCGCCGTCCAGACGAACGCCGCCACCACGTGCAGCGCGAGCCCGACCAGAATCGCCGGCGGGGTGCCGGCTCCGCCAGGCGCCTGCACCACGACGTTTCCAACCGCCGCGAGCGCCACGCTCGGTCCTCCCAACCGCCGCCCGATCGCGAGCAGCGCGCCCGTCGTCGCCGCGGCGGCGATGCTTCCGAGAACCACGATCGGCGACCGGTCGATTGCTTGCACGAAGCAAAGCAAGCGGCACGCGCACCTCCGCTCAAGTGCTGACATTCGGAGCTGCGACCGTTGGCCGCTGCTTGCTCGCCGCATGCCACGAGATAAGTTCCGCGACACATGTTCGCCGCGCTCGCCACGAAGTCCATACTCGTCGTTGAAGACAGTCCCGAGCTCGTGGCGCTGCTCCGGCGCGTGCTCACTGAGCACGGCTACGACGTTCTCGCCGCCGCCGACGGCGACGCCGGCCTCGCCAGCGCGCTCAGCGACGGCCCTGATCTCGTCATCCTCGACGTCGGCCTTCCCGGCCGCGACGGCTTCGAGGTCATGCGCGAGCTGCGCCGCCACGGCTTCTCTGCCCCGGCCCTCATGCTCACCGCACGCGGCGAGGTGGCCGACCGGATCACCGGCCTCGACGCCGGCGCAGACGACTACCTCGTCAAGCCATTCGATACCGACGAGCTGGTCGCCCGCGTGCGCGCGCTCTTCCGTCGTTCAGCCGATCGCGGGCGCGCCGCGCGACTCACC
>JBIOHX010000280.1:0-4964 GCA_044449465.1 Gemmatimonadales bacterium
GTGACACGTGGAGCTCGTGGTACAACCAGTCGACCGACCAGATCTATCACCTCTCGATCGACAATTCATATCCGGCGTGGGTTTACGGCACGCAGCAGGACGCGGGCGCGATCCGCACCCGGATGCGCGGCAATCTGGGGGCGATCACGCCGCTCGATTGGAACCCGGTCTCGGGGTGGGAGTGGGGGACGATCGTCCCCGATCCGCTCGACCCGAACACCGTGTACGCCAGCGGGTCCGGCATCCTCAAGATCTCCTATCCGAGCGAGGAATGGATCAACGTCAGCCCGGCGATGGATCCGTCGCGCCGGCTGCGCACGACGAGCGATCAGCCGATTTTATTCGCGCCGTGGAACCAGCATATGCTCATTGCCGCCTTCCAATCGGTCTGGACCTCGACGGACGGCGGCGTGCATTGGACGGCGATCAGCCCGGATCTCGCGGTGCGCGCCGACGCGCCGCCTGCGGCCGGGCGCGGCGGCCGCGGCGGCGCACCGCCGGGCGGAGCGATCGAGTCGATGTCGGCGTCGACCGTGGTGCCGGGCATGATCTGGGTCGGGACGAACAACGGCCTGATCAAGATGACACGGAACGGCGGCAAGACCTGGGAGGATGCGTCGATCCCGAACATTCCGAACGCGGCGCGCGCCGAGGTGCTGTCGGTCGACCCGTCGCACTCGAGCGCGGGAACGGCCTTCGCCACCATCGGCGCGTTCCGCGTCGGCGACTATACGCCGTACGTCTTCCGCACGCGCGACTACGGCAAGACATGGACGAAGATCGTCGACGGGCTCCCGACGGGCCAGCCGTCCGGCAGCTTCGCGCGTGTCATCCGCAACGATCCGCAGAAACCGGGTCTCGTCTTCCTCGGCACCGAGAGCGGAATGTTCGTGTCGTTCGACGACGGCGACCACTGGCAGTCGCTACAGCAGAACTTGCCGACGACGTCGTATCGCGACATTGCGTTCAAGGGCAACGACCTCGTGGCCGCGACGTACGGCCGCGGCTTCTGGGCGATCGACGACTACACGATGCTCCGACAGCTCACGCCGGCGAGCGCGGGCACGATCGCCGAGGCACGGGCGCATCTGTTCAAGCCCGGCGATGCGGTGCGCGTGCGTCGCAACGTGGGCGCCGACACGCCCTTTCCGCCGGAGGTGCCGCACGCGCTCAATCCTGAAGAGGGCGTGATCGCCGACTACTGGCTGGCGCAGGCCGGCGGCCTCGTCACGCTGGACGTGTTCGATTCGACGGGCGCAGCGGTGCGGCATCTGACGAGCCGCCGGTCACCGCCGGTCATGGAAGCGGCGCGGCCGCCGCATCCGAACTTCTGGGTCGCGCCGCCCTTTTCGCTTCCGAACAGCGAGGGGGAGAATCGCACGCACTGGGATCTGCGCTACGACTCTCCCCCCGCGTTCTCGCACTCCTTCGAGATCAACGCCAACCCGGGGCTGACGCCGGCCTCTCCATTGGGCCCAGTCGCGCCGCCGGGAACGTATACGCTCAAGCTCACGGTCGACGGCAAGGCATACACGCAGACGGCGGTCGTGCGGCCCGATCCGCGCGCGCCGGCGTCGGTGGCGGCGATCCGCGCACAGAATGCGCTGCAGAAGAAACTGCTCGCGGGGATCGAGGCGTCGTACACCGCGCACGAAGCGGCGATCGTACTCCAGACGGCGCTTCGCGGCGCCGTACCGGCGGGTGCAGCGCCGGAGCTCTCGGATGCGGGCGCACGCGCGCTGGCGCTAGCGGCGCAGATCGACACGATCGCCGGTCTGGATGCCGGACGCGGGCGCGGCGGATTCGGGCGCGGCAACGCGGTACCGCCGAGCTTCCGTGCGATCAACGGGGCGATGGTGAATCAGTTGAACGCGCAGGATCTGGGGGACATGGCGCCGACACCATCGGCACTGGCCGCATACGCGGCGACGTGCAAGGAGCTCGAGACGACGGCGATGGCGTGGGAACGCGTGCGCGGTGCTGGGGTGACGGAGCTGAACAAGATGCTGACGGCACACGGGCGCGCGGCGCTCAGCGTTCCGGCGGCGGTGCGGGCGGTGAGGTGCGAGTAAAGTTTGCGATGCCGCGATACAAGCCAAAAGGAGATGGTACTACGAATTGAACGGAGAGGGCCGAATTTGACGGAATGACGATTCGACGGGCCGGCGGCCTGGTTGAAGAACACCTCAGTCACTCGGTGATTGGGGCGTTCTTCGCTGTACATCGCCAACTTGGATTCGGATTCTTGGAGAGCGTGTACAGCCGCGCGCTCGAGGCTGAGCTCATCGGACGTGGACACAAGATCAGCCGCGAGTTCGGCGTAGCAGTTCGATACCGCGGCATCGAGATCGCGCAGCAGCGACTCGATTTGGTGGTGGACAGCAAGCTGATAGTTGAGATCAAAGCGACCGAGGGCTTGCGCCGAGACGCCTGCCGTCAGCTGTTCAACTACCTCCGAGCCACCAATCTCGAGGTTGGCCTGTTACTTCATTTCGGCCGGTTTGCAGATTTCTACAGAATCATCTGCCAAAACCATATGAAGCCGTTTCCGTTGAATCCGGCCCCTCCGTCCAATCCGTAGTCCAATCTCTGTGTAGCCTCCCGAGCGGCCTCACCGACCAGCGAGGAACTTTCCGATGGTCGTATTCAAGAACGCTTTGTCGGCCGGGCTCGCGCCGGCGCCGGCGGGGTGGCCCCAGAGGGATGGGATGGGGACGAGCTGCACCGTCGACATGAACTGGGCTTCGTAGCGCGCGTCCCCGACTGGGAAGTAGAGGTCGGTTTCCGACGGCATATATAGGAAGGGCACCTTGATCGATCGCAGCGCCTTCTGGACGTCGCCGCCGAAGCCAGGCGTTGCACCGACGTCGTGGCGCTGCCAGGTGCGGGCCTGGAGGATCATGTCGTTGGCGTCGGCATTCGACAGAAACCCCGTGCGGAAGCTGTCGACGTATTGATCGAACGTGGTGCCTGGCGGCGTCACTGTCCGCCACAGCTCGCGACGCCACCACTCCTGCGAGTAGAGCCAGGCCGCCCAGACCATGCCGAATGCCGAGATGCCACGCTTCGGCTCGGCGGTGTAGTCGCCGTCGTGAAACGCCGAGTCGGTGGTGAGCGCGGCAATCTGCCCCTCGAGGCGGACGATGCCGTGGCCGTATGTCTTCGCCGTGCCCGACGTCGCCACGATCCGGTCGGCGAAGTCGGGGTAGCTGACCGCCCATTGAAAGGCCTGCTGCGCGCCCATCGAGAACCCGATGATGGCGCGCAGATGAGTGATCTTCAGATCATCGGCCAACAGCTGGTGCACCGCCGCGACATCGTCGCGGATGGTCGTGACGGGGAAGCGCGGGCCGTGGTACGGCTCCGGCGTGTTGCTCGGCGACGACGAGTGGCCGTTGCCGAAGAGCTCCGTGGCAACGAGAAAGAGCTTCGACGTATCGAGCGCGAGGCCGGGCCCGATCAGCCACTCGTAGCCGTGGTGGTTCGCCATGTAGTGCGACGGCAACAGCACCGCATTATCGTGTGCCGCGTTCAGATGGCCGTAGGTGCCGTAGACGACGATGGCCTTCGGCAGGACGACGCCGGACTCGGTGCGAAAGTTCTCGATCGTGAACTGGTGGTGCTCCGCGTGGTCGACGCGTTGCGCAGTGAGTGGCGGGGCGGCGGCAAGACTCAGTGCGATGCCGAGGGCGGCGATGCGGTTCATTCGTCATCAGGGAGGGGGGTGGAACGGAGGCGGAGGGTGACGATCGTCAGGGAGTCGCCGCGCAGGCGGAGGGTCATCTCGGCACTGCGCGACGGGCAACAGTTCGCGTCCGTGTCGGAATAGAGCGCCGCGTCGGCCGCGAGCGTGTGCACGTCCAGGCGAAAACCGTGGCGGACTGCGCCGGGGAACTGGTGCTGGAGGGAATCGAGAAAGCCGAGCTTCACGGGCCGCCACTGGCTGTCGCGAACGAGCATCGCCTCGTGAGAGCAGCCTCCGGTGCCGTTGACGCACTGCATCAACGAAATGAGCGCACCGCCGCCCACCGTCGGCACGACGTCGGGTGTCATCGAGCGCAAGACGTCCCGCTCGAAACGGTCGTGCCAGACGGGCGCGAGCCGCGAACCTGACGTGCGTGAGTGGTCCCGTTCGCGCTCCACGGACGTGAACAGCACGATCTCGATTTCCTGGACGGTGTCGGGTGGCGCACCGGCGGCGGCGGGAATCGACCAGGCGCGATCGTACACGCCGTACGACCAATCGACTCCGGCCGCGCGGCCAAGCGTCCTGATGCCGAGAGGGCGACAGGGCCGGCTTTCTCGTATATCCGGCGCCCAGATGTCGTCACCAAGTGACAGGCAGGTGCGGCCGGCGATCTCGGCGGGGACAGCGACCACCGTCACGCGCCTCCCCGGTAACCCGTCGACGGACGACGGGAGCTGGCAGTGCGCGGCGCGCGTGCCGGCGGTTGACGCGCTCAGCACGGCGCCGATGCATATCGACCTCACGGCCGCGGCGATCATGGCCAATGGACGTTTACCGTGCGTGGGAGTCACGACCAGCTTGATCGGCGCGTTCGACCGCGGCAGGTTGCTAGCCGACCGCCGACCGGGGCGCGTTCAGGGGGTTTCGGGCCGAACAGCTCGGCGGTGTCGGCGTTCTTCGGATTTCTCGCGCTCGGGCTGTTTTCAAAGAATTATAATCGCTGGGAGAACAACATCGTCGAGACGGCCGGGACGACGGCGGGGACGAAGCGGATCCCTCAGCATCAGCGCGAGCATGTTCATCGGCGGCATCCTTTGTATGGGGCGCAGTCGCGGGCGTCGTGCTCACGGTGCTCGAACAACGCGGGTCGTGGCGCGCGTTCATCCCCTCACCGACGGGGATGGGCATCGCAATGTTGATCCCGTTCAGCGCGGTGGCGGGGGGGCGGGTCGGGCGGGCCGCCCCGGCCCAAAGTGTAGGGGTTTACCGCCCCCAA
>JBIOHX010000281.1:0-4928 GCA_044449465.1 Gemmatimonadales bacterium
CCACGAGTCCGATCGACGAGAGATTGGCGCGAGTCGGCGCGCAGAGCGAGTCGGCCCGCTTCGACACCACGACCACGCGGCCGCCGAGCGAGCGAACGCGCCGCGTGAACTCCACCGCGCCGGGCACCGCCGGCGCCGCGCGCTCCTGCACCCAGGTCAACCAGCTCGCGTCGGTGTACCCGCTGTCGGCCGCAAAGCGGCGGCGCTCGTACTCCGAGTTGTCGATGATCGTCTCGTCGGCGTCGAGGATCACGCCCCAACGCCCCGCCGCGAGCCCGCGCGACGCCTCCGCGAGATGATCGCCCGCAGCCGTGTACGCTTGGCGGGCCAGCGCTCGGTACTCGGCGGCGGTCCTGAACCAGCGGATGTCGTTGGGCAACACGCGCGACGGCGCGGCTCCGGCGGCCGGCTTCGACGCTGGCGGGGAGGCGGCGGGAATCATCGATGCGTTGCGCGAGCAGGCCGCCATCGCTGCGGCGCCGAGGAACGCGAGTGCGCCTCTGACCGTCGTCGTCATGTTTCCGCCTGGCAAAAGTGCGAAGGAGCGTTCATCCAGCATGCCAGAATGCTCACGCCGAGTGCACCCGCGGCACGATCGCGTCGATCGCCCTCTGAACGCGCACGATCTCATCGTCGTTGACGAGGTGCCCCATCCCCGAATAGAGCACCCGCGCGACCTCCGCCCCGAGCCGGCGAAACACCGCCTCGCTCTCGATCACCCGCGCGGCAGGGATGTGCGCGTCGATATCGCTGCAGCCGAGAAAAACGGGCGTCCCCCCGAAATCGCCGGAGACGTCGTCCCAGCTCGTGCCTGGAGGGCCGATCAGTCCTCCGCTCAGCACCATCACCCCGGCGTAGCGGCGTGGATGCCGAATCGCGAACTCGGACGAGAGACAGGCGCCCTGTGAGAAACCGAGCAGCAGGATGTGCCGCGACTCGAAACCGCGCGCCATGAGCATGTCGACGAGCCCGGCGATGACGCCGAGCCCGGAGCTGATGCCCGGCTCGTTGCTCTCGCGCTCTGCCATGAAGCTGTTCGGGTACCACGTGCCGCCGACGGCCCCCGGAGCGAGGTAGGCGATATCGGGGCGGTCGATCGCCGGAACGAGCTCGAGGATGTTCGCCGGCGACGCGCCGCGCCCGTGGACCAGGATGGCAGCGCCGCGCGCCCCGTCCAGCGACGCGCCCGCGAGCATGACCGATCCGCCTTCGTGCGGTTTCATGTGCTTCAATATCGCACCGGCGGAAGCGCCGCCTCGATCTCGGCGCGGCTCGGCTCTTCCCAGGGAGGAAGCTTCAACCCACGCCCGAGCTCTTCGACCGGCTCATCGACGGCGAAACCGGGGCGCGTCGTCGCCACCTCGAGCAGCACGCCGCCCGGCTCGCGAAAATAGATCGATTGGAAATACTGCCGGTCCATCACCGGCGTCACCTGCATGCCGCGCCGCACGAGCTCCTCGCGCAAGCGAAGCTGGTCGTCGGCGCTCGCGATCGCCATCGCGACGTGGTGCACGGTACCGAGTCCGTTTTTCGCTTGAGGAGCATCCGGCGCACGGACGATGTCGAAGGCCTTCCCCGCTTCGCCTCCGTTCACACCCACGCGCGTTCGGCCGTCCATCTCGTTGACGACGTCGAAGCCGAGCAGGTCGTGGAGGAGCCCGATCGTCTGCGCCGGGTCGCGAACGGAGAGCGATACGCTGTGGAGCCCGCGCACCGCCTCGTGCGCGCTCACTCCGCTCGACAGCCACGGTGCCCGCGCGTCGCCGCGGCTCCCGACCAGCTCGATCGCGAGCCCGGACGGATCGGTGACGACGATCGACTCCTCGCCGAAGCGCGGCGGCAGATCGGTCGCCGCGAGGCCGCGCGCCCGCAAGCGAGCCTTCCAGAATTCGAGCGACCCCTCCGGCACCGAGAATGACGTCACCGTGATCTGCCCTACGCCCTTGGTGCCGGCGACGACGTTCTTGCCCTTGTACGGAAACGTCGTCCAGATCGTCCCCGGCGTGCCTCGCTCGTCGCCGTAATAGAAGTGGTAGACGCCGTGGTTGTCGAAGTTCACCGTCTTCTTGACCATGCGGAGCCCGAGCGCACCGGCGCTGAAGTCCAGATCGGCCTGCGCATCATCGACCGTCGCCGTGACGTGGTGAAGTCCGAGGATTGGAAAGGGCATGCGAGCGGTGCGAATTGACGTTGACAGTCGGGCGCCGTGACGGCGACATTAGCCCGCCCTCTCCGACGGAGCAAGAGCCTGCGGGCGATCGACTATCTCCATCGAGGCGCCGCCCGCCGCGCCGACGCCATTGCGATCGCCGGACCGGGGGAGCCGTTGACCTACCGCGAGCTCGTGACCGACGTGCACGCGCTCGCGAGCGCGCTGCAGTCGCTCGATGCGCGTGCCGGAAGCCGGGTCGGCATCTGCGCGCGCAACACCACGGAGCACCTCGTCGCGCTTCTCGCGACCTACGCGGCCGGAAAAGTCTGGGTGCCGCTCAACCCGCGCAACGGACGCGCCGAGCTCGACGCGATGATCGGCGTCGCGCGGCCGACGCTGTTCGTCGCCGATCAATCGTGCCTCGATCGCTTCACGCCGACGGCCGCGCCGATCGTGATCGCCAAGCAAACCGGACCGACCGAGCTCCCGGCCGTTGCCCGCCTGATCGCGCGCCACCGTGGTGAAACCCCCGTGCCGGTCGCCCACGACCCGGATGATGAGCAAATCATCAAGTTCAGCGGCGGGAGCACTGGCGCGCCGAAAGCGGTGGTGCAGCCCGCGCGCAGCCTCGACGCACAGGCGCGCGGGCTCGGCGACTTCTTCCAGCTCGACGCGAGCGACGCCAATCTCATCGCCGCGCCGCTGACACATGGCAGCTCCTGTTTCGTGCTCCCAATCTTCGCCGCGGGCGGCAGCCACACGCTTGTCGAGGACCCAAAGCCCGACGCCGTGCTCACCGCGATTCGCGAGCGCGCGATCACCACCCTCTATGCCCCGCCGACGCTCATCTACTCGCTGATCGACGCGCTGCCCGAGGCGGAGCCGCTCGCCTCATCGCTCCGGCACCTCATCTACTCGGCGGCGCCAATGAGCGCCGAGCGGATTCGCCAGGCCCAGCGCGTATTCGGGCCGGTGGTCGAAACCGCGTACGGTCAGGTCGAAGCGCCGCAAATCATCACGGCGATGCGGGCGAGTGAAATGGTCGGCGACAACTTGGCGTCCGTCGGCCGGCCATCGCCCGTGGCGCGCGTCGCGATCGTGGACGAAGCCGGCGCACCGGTGTCGGCCATGCAACTCGGTGAGATCGTCGTTCAGGGTCCGCTCGTGATGAGCGGCTATCTCGACCAACCCGAGCTCACCGCACGCACGCTGGTGAACGGTTGGCTGCACACCGGCGACCTCGGCTACCTCGACGAGCGCGGATATCTCTACATCCGTGGCCGGCTGCGCGAGGTGATCAACTCGGGCGGGTTCAAAGTGTACCCGGGTGACGTCGAGGCGGCGCTGCAACGGCATCCGGCGGTTGTCGAAGCGTGCGCATTTGGCGTGAGCGACGCGAAATGGGGCGAAGCCGTCCACGCGGCGGTACGCCTCGCGAACCCGGGCTCGGTCAGCGACGCGGCGCTGGTGGCGTTCGTCAAGGCGGAGCTCGATTCCATCAAGGCACCCAAGCGCATTCACTTCGTGGATTCGCTGTCGCGCACGCCAGCCGGCAAGGTGAGCCGCGCCGCGGTTCGAGCGGTGCTCGGCCTCGAGGCCCCGATCACATCCAGAACATCCATCGCTCCGTCGCCACCACATAGATCGACAGGGCGAGACTCGTGACGCCATGCGCCAGCACCACGTCGCCGAGTGAGCGCGTCTGCCGCATCCACCAGTTGTAGGCGATGCCGCAGACGAGGCCGACCTCCCAGAACGGGCCGTGTTCCGCGGCAAAGAGCACCGCGGTCGCCCAGAAGGCGAACGGCGTATACTGGCCGAGCGGCACACGATCGAAGCGCGGGCTCTGCAGCCACCGCGGAAGCCAGCCGCGCCAGAACAGCTCCTCGATCACCGGCACCAGCAGCGCCGCGCGTATGGTGCGGAGCACCAGCATCAGCCAGGTGAGCTCGATCGGCGGAATCGTGACGGCAACGCGGCCCATCACGACATTCTGAAACCAGATGTGGTCTCGCCAACCGGGAATCAGCGCGTCCGGCGCCACCCACACCGCGCACACCCCGAGTCCGAGCGCGACGCTCGGTGCCCACCGCGTCACTCGCGTCGCGCGCTGAACGATCACGCGCCACGAGAACGCCACGATGGCGGCGAGCAGCAGGCCGTCGCGCACGATCTCCTTGATCGGATACGCGAGCGGAATGAAACGGTCGAGCGAGAGCCAGGCGATGAAGACGACGAACGGTGCGATCCAGGCGATGCTGCGCTCGGGCGGCGGCGCAAGCTCGGCCGAGCGCATGAGCCTTCTCTAAAGGCCCGGCTCCGCCTGGAACTGTGCGGCGCCTTCGCTGCTCAGCAATACCCACAGGCCGTAGACGCCGACGATCGTGCCGAGAGGGAAGCGGATCAGCTCCAAGATCGACAGGATGATGATGACGATCCGCGCCCACGGGCGACGCGCCAAAAGGCCCCACCCGGCGATGACCCCGGGAAGGGACATCACGCCGATCACGACTGCCGCGATCGTACCGCCAAGGATCCCGCCAAACATCCCACCCAGGTTGCCGGAGAACAGGCCACCAAACGTGGCCGCGGCGAACACACCGATCGCGCCAAGCAGGCCGAACAGTCCGTAAATGATGTGCAGCCAGCCGAGTACCTTGATGTGCGTCGACATGCGTCCTCCGTGGTGGGGAAGAGACTCACCGGGCGCATATTGTAGCGCCGAACCGCCAATTCGTACACACCCGCTCGCCGGGAGAACCGGCCCGACGGCCAA
>JBIOHX010000282.1:0-4925 GCA_044449465.1 Gemmatimonadales bacterium
GAGCCTGGCGATGTGACGCGAATGGTGCTCGGCGAAGCAGCGCGCGTCGCCATTATAGGAGTCGTCATCGGCGTGCCGGCGGGGCTTGCGGCAACGCGGTTGATTCGAACGCAGCTCTTTGGCGTCGGAACGCTCGATGTGCCATCGCTCAGCATCGCGATCGGCGTGTTGGCAGCGACGGCCGTCGTCGCGAGCTACCTTCCGGCGCGGCGCGCCGCCCGCGTGGGTCCGCTCGAAGCGTTGCGCGCGGAATAGCGCGGCAACGAACCGAAGAATCGGCTCGCCGGCCGCGGCGCCTCGCACCTCACCAGTGCCATCGCGCGCCGGCATTGAGACGCCGGCCTTCGAGCGGCGCCCATGGCTCGACTGTCCACGAGCCCCCTTCCCCGACGCGAGTGCGCACGATCGGTTGCCACGCAGTCTGCCGCACGTTCGTGAGATTCTCAGCATTGAGAAACACCTTCAACGCCTTCCAGCGGTCGGCGACAAGCACACCGACGGTCGTGTACGGCCGAGAGATCGTCGCGTACGGGTCGTCCTCCAACGCTTGACGTCCCGTGTAGAACACTTCGAGCGCCGCGTACGCGCCGGACTCATCATCTTCGACTGCGAAGTCGATTCCCGCCGCTTCGCGCGGGGTGAACGGCGCCTCGCGCGTCTTGCCAGTCTCAGTCGAGAGCTCGCGACTCCTCGTCGCGGCGTAGTACGCCGTCGCCACGAACGGCTCGCGATTGAAGACGGCGAAGACCTCTCCACCGTGAGCCTCGAGCGGGCCCAGCGCATTCACGAGGTTTACCGCTCCCGTCGTATCGCCCGCGATCGTCTGAAGCCCGAGAGGGTTCGCCACACGATTCGCAAACATCGTCCCGTTGAGCTGCAACGGCCCGCGCGTGGCGGTCACGTCAAACGATGCCGTTCGCGCGCGCTCGGCCGCGAGCGGCGCCGGCACGAACAGGCGTGACAATCCGAATGATTCTGTCTGCTCGGTAAGAGGCCTGGGGGCGAACCAGCCGCTTCCCACGGAGATTCGCGCCGAAACGACTGCCGGCGCGCCGACTAGAAGTGACAGCCGAGGCGTACAAATCGTGCCGTACAGACTGGACCGATCGCACCGGCCGTTCACGGTCGCGGACGCCCAGGCCAGCGGCGAGTATGTGTCCTGAACGAACAGACCGGGAGTCGAATAGACGGCGTCAAATCGAGGAACGGCAGCGTTCGCATACACATCCTTCAGCAGCGCTCCGCCGACGATGAGCAGATTGACACGCAGCGAGCGCGTGGCGGTCGCCTCACCGAAGAACGTGCGCCTCCAGTCCGGCTCCGTGACGTCGCCGAAGCGGTGGCGCCGAGTTTCATCACTGGCCGAAACTCTCGCGGCAAACGACAACGGGCCCGTCGTTCGCCAGTCGCCCACGAGTCCGATGTCCGCATGGCGCGTCGAGAGGCTGTCGACAAACGGTGTACGCGGCCCGATGCTCGGCGTCTGCCCGGCCGTCCCGGCGGCACGGTCCTCGGCAAATCCGCCGACGGTGATCATCATCGTATGGCGGGCACTGTCGTCGAGGAACAGCCGCGACCGCGCCTCGGCGCGCCGCAATCCGGCGACGTCGGTCCAGCCGTCATGATCATTGTCTGCAGCGCTCTGCCGATGCAACCCGGCGAGCACCGTCATCGATGCGCTGCGGCCAAGCGAGCCGGCGATGAATGTCATCGCATCAGTGCTCAACGGCGCGCTCTGATTGACGAGCACCTGAGTCGTGTCCGGCGGTCGGCGCGAGATGAGATTCACTACGCCCGATAATGCCTGGGCTCCGTAGAGCGCCGAGGCCGCGCCCTTGATGACTTCGACCTGCCGGAGATCGAGTGGCACGACATCCACGAGCGTATAGGCGCTCGCTTGTCCGCCGTACAGCGGCAGCCCATCATTGAGGACCGCCGTGTAGCGCCCAGGCAACCCCTGGAGTCGAACATTTGTCGCGCCGAGCGGCGAGAGCGTCTGAATTCGCACACCGCTCATCTCGCTCAGCAGCGTACGACTGTCGGCGGGGCGCATTTCACTCTTCTCGCTCACGTCGTCGCCGCCAAGCACCTCGATGCGAAGCGGCTCTTGCTCCAGCCGCCGTTCGGTGCGCGTACTCGTCACAAAGATCGGCGCAACGGTCTCCGGCTGCTCGACCAAATGCACGACCAGCGACGTGTCGATTGGCCCGCGAAGGTACAGGGTCGTCGTGTCGGGATGGAAACCGATCTTCGTGACGACCAGCGTCGCCGCACCGACCGCCGCGCGGAGCACGGCATCTCCCGAAGCGTCGGTTGTCGCGCGACTCGCTCCCGCACGCACCAGTGCATTCGCGATTGGCACCGTGTCCTGCGTGACATGAACGGCGATTCGGGCGGCGGGCGCTTGCGCTCCGGCGACATTCGGAAGCGCGGCGAGTCCGCCAAGCATCAGCGCAACACGGTAGCGCGATGGGCGGACCGCGGCGATCCTGCGGGCGCGCATCGACGCCTGCACGCTCAACGATCGAAGGCGAACCCGAGTGTCAGACCGCCGTGGCCGTCGGGCATGACGGTGCTTCCGAGCAACACGCGATCGAGTTTGCTCCGATTGTGCGTGTGCGCATATCGGACTACGCGCGTGCCGATCAGACCGCCAACGAACGCTCCCGCCGCGATGTCGCTCGCCCAGTGCTGATTGAGATACATGCGCGTCAGCCCGGGCACCATCGCCACTGTGTACGCAACCGGCGTCACCCACCAGCTCGCCTTTGGATTGCGCTCGTGAACCTCGGTCGCGATCGCCGTCGCCGCGGCGAATCCGACCGCCGAGTGCAGCGAGGGGAACGAGCGATTGTTGAAGTTGGTGAATCCCTTTCCAAACTGGAATTTGTATTGATCGTCGGGGCTGATGCTCGGCCGTTGGCGACCGACCGGCCCTCGGATCGCCTGACTGATGAGGCTCGTGAGAATGGTCGATTCCGCCGTGTGGAGCGACACGTCGGCCATCGTGCTCGCGTGTGCGAGACGCCCGATGCCATAGCTGAGAATCGCCGCGCCCGTCAGAGTCGTCTCGTTGACCTTCGTTAGATCGTTCACGAATGTACGACGCGACGGCGGCCCCTGCACGCTGGACGTTTGTGTCCAGCGGGCGATGCGTTTGTCGAACACGCTCAGGCCTGCGGTCCCGGCGATGGCGATGCCAGTCAGCGCGAGGTCGCGACGCACGAAGAATGTCTTGGTCGTATCATCGGGAGCTCGCTGCGCTCCAGTCGGTGCAACGCTCGCCACGACGAGCACGAGACTCAATGACACCGTCCAAAGGCCGCCGCATCTCAGTTTCCGCATGTTCAACGACCTCGTCCGACGCATAAGAGGGGAATGAATTCAATCCGAACGCGCGCGACGCTTAAGGGACGCGTGATTGACTCTTCTTCGACTTCGTCTGATCGAGCGCGGCGCGCAGACCTGTGGCAAGCCTGACCGCGTCATCGTTCGCCCAGAAGTGCATGAAATAGAGCCGCGGCTGTTCGTCGATCATGTGACTGTGGAGGGCGGTGACGTCGATGCCATGGCCTTTCAGCGCGCGAATGACCGGGTTCACTTCGCTTCCCTGCAACACGAAGTCGCCGGTAATCGCTGCTCTCCCGCCGCCGGTAGGTTGGAAGTTGATCGACGTCGCCACGCCCATCGACGGCGGCACCTCCTGCCCCATCTCCACGATCTTCTCGCTCCGTGGAACGCTCACCTGATAGACCACGCCGTTCAATTTGCCGGCGACACCGAGCGCCTTCGCAATGCCGGCGGTATCCAGACCGGCCGCCGACGGTGCGGTCGGCGCAGGCGCGGGGCCGAGCGGCGTCTTACTCTGCGCGAGCGCGTCGTGAATGGCGCGCGCGATCTTGGCCGGGTCGCCGTGCCCGAGGATATGCATGTACATCACGCGCGGCGACTCGGTCAGCAGGTGGTTGTGCAAGGCCGTCTGCTCGACGCCGCCCGCCTGAAGCGCGCCCATGACGGAGCTCACTTCGTCCTCGGTCAACACGAGGTCGCCCATCGCCATCGCCTGACCATCACCGAGGTCTTTGAACGCGACCCAGCCGCCGAGCGCGAGCGCCGGCTTCAGCGTCACGCCGCCGACACTCACGTTCAGATCACTCCGCGGGAAGCTGAACTTGATCACGTTCCCGGGGTTCATCGCGCCTTTGCGGCCCAAGGCGCTCTCGACAGCCGACCACGACGACGCGCCCTTCTGCTGCGCCACACCCGGCGCCGCCAGCAGCGCCACCGACATCAATGCGGCAACCACGGGATGCACTCGAACTTTCGTTCGCATCGACTCCTCCGTTGGGGGTCTCTTCGGATCTGCTCGATCGAGTGAGAAGGTCAGGCACACGCACCGATGAGCCACGCCACGCGAGCGACGATCGTGCCGCGCGGTCCGGCGGGCGCTTGGCGAGCCAAAGGCGCGTGACCTCATCTGCTCATTGGCCGACCATACGATGCTTCAGTTGGGATGCCATGTCCAGGCACCCGTCGCGGCACCGCTTGGTGGTCGTCCTTCATGCGCACCGAAACGGTTGCCCAGCGTACCGATTGGTGATACAGTTGCGATACGGTCCACTGCGATGCCTAGTCGCCGCCCAGCCCCCCAGCGAACGCAGCCGCCACCGCGGGAAGCCTCCTCGGCTTCGGAGGCGAGCGCGGCTGTTGGTGTGACGCCGTCCGAGACGCGGTGGCTGCTCCTCATCGTTCAAATCCCGCGAAGGCCGGATTATCTTCGCGTCAAGATCGGGCGACGACTGCAGCGGGTCGGCGCGATCGCGATCAAGAACAGCGTCTACGCCCTGCCTCCAACGACCGACGCGTACGAGGACTTTGAGTGGATCGTGCGCGAGATCAAAGAAGGGGGGGGCGACGCCTTCATC
>JBIOHX010000283.1:0-4905 GCA_044449465.1 Gemmatimonadales bacterium
CGATCTCGAGTATGTTGAGCTCATCCGCCGCGATTCGGCCAAGGATCAGCGAACGCTCATTCTTGCCGCGCCGCGCGCGGAGGCCGTGCTCGGCGAGGACTACGAGACGCGATGGGAGCGCGTCCGGCGGATAACCGGCGCCGATCTGGTCGGTCGCCGCTACCGCCGGCCGCTCGATTGGGTCGACTATCCCGAGGGCACGGCGCACGAAATCATCGTCGGCGAGGAGTTCGTCTCAGCCGCCGACGGCAGCGGCGTCGTGCACATGTCGCCCGCCTTTGGCGCCGACGACTACGCGGCCGGGAAGCGCCACGGCCTGGCGTTCCTCCAGCCAGTGGACGCCCGCGGGCACTTCCCCTCGTCGCTCCCCGTGGTCGGCGGACTATGGGTCAAGGATGCCGATCCGCTGATCATCGAGGAGCTCCAGCGTCGTGGCGTGCTCTGGAAGTCTGCGCGCATCGTCCACTCGTACCCCCATTGCTGGCGGTGCGACACGCCGCTCCTCTACTACGCGCGCACGTCGTGGTTCGTCCGCACCACCGCGTATCGCGACGCGATGCTGGCGAGAAACGCGCGCGTCGACTGGCACCCGCCGTCGGTCGGCGAGGGACGATTTGGCGAGTGGCTCGTGAACAACGTCGATTGGGCGATCTCGCGCGATCGGTACTGGGGCACGCCGCTCCCGGTCTGGATCTGCGCCGACAACCCGGAGCACGTCGAGTGCGTCGGCAGCTACGCCGAGCTCGCCGAGCGCTCGGGCTCGGCGCTGCAGCGTGATTTCGATCCCCACAAGCCGGGAGTCGACCACTATACCTGGCGCTGCCGCGCCGGCGGATGTATCGGGACGATGCGCCGCGCGCCGGAGGTGATCGACACTTGGTTCGACTCGGGGTCGATGTCGTTCGCGCAATGGCACTATCCGTTCGAGAATCGCGATGCGCTCGCGGACCAGTTCCCGGCGGATGTTATCGCCGAGGGGGTGGATCAGACGCGCGGCTGGTTCTATTCGCTGCTCGCCATCGCGACCGGACTCGGTAACGCGCTTCCCAACAACACCGGACCCACCGGCGATCTCGCCGCCGCGCGCGACGACGAGGCCCGGTCGGTCGGCCGCCCGCTTCGACCAGCCGTGGCGCCCTACGGCGCGGTGGTCGTGAACGACATGGTCCGCGACGACAACGGTCTCAAGATGTCGAAGAGCCGTGGTAACATCGTTGACCCGTGGGCAGTGATCGCCCGGCACGGAGCTGACGCGACGCGGCTGTTTCTGGTGTCGTCGAGCGTCGTGTGGGTCCCGCGCAACTTCGACGAGCAGGCGCTCGCCGACCAGGTCGGGCGGTTTCTCAGAACCTTCAAGAACATTTACTCCGGCATCTTCGCCCAGTACGCCAACTTCGGCTGGGCTCCGTCCGACGACGACCCGGCAGTCGCGGACCGGCCACCCGTCGACCGCTGGATGGTCGGGCGCCTTGCCCTGCTCGAACGAACCGTCGACGCGGCGCTCGACGCCTACGACGCCACTGCCGCCGCTCGCGCGATCATCGAGTTCGTCGATGACGATCTGGCGAACTGGTACGTGCGGGTGAATCGCGCCCGCTTCTATGACGTGGAGTCCGCCGACAACCGGGCCGCGTTCGCCACGCTCCGCGACGTACTCGTCTCCGTCTGCCGCCTACTCGCCCCTCTGGCGCCGTTCGTCAGCGATTGGGTGCACCGCGAGTTGACCGGAACTTCGGTCCACCTGGCCGCGTTCGTGTCACCGCGCGACGAGCCTGCCGAGCCGGCGCTCGACCGTGCGATGGACGCGATTCGCGCGTTGGCGCGCCTCGGCCGGGCGGCGCGCGAGGAGGTGGGGATCAGGGTGCGACAACCGCTCGCGCGCATGGTCTGCGTCGCGCCCAACGTGGACGACGACGATCTCGAGCCGCTCGTGCCGTTGCTGGCGGCAGAGCTCAACGTCAAACAGGTGGGCTTCGCCACCTCGAGCGATGCGCTCGTCACCCTCGAGCCGAAACCCAATTTCCGCTCGTTGGGTAAGAAATTCGGCAAGAGCACGCCATTGGCCGCGCGAGCGGTCGGGGCCTTTACTAGCGACCAGCTCCGCGCGTTCGAGCGCGGTGAGCCGCTGGTCGTTAGCGTTGAGGGGGATTCGCACCAACTCGACTTGGAGGACGTGACGATCGTGCGTCGGGCCTCGGGCGCGTTCGTGGTTCAGGAGGACGGCGGGTTCGTCGCCGCGCTCGATCCGACGCTGACACCGACGCTCCGGTCGGAGGGTTGCGCACGGGAGCTCATCAGCCGGGTACAACGTATGCGAAAGGAGGCCGGGTTCGCGGTGAGCGACCGGATCGTGTTGACGCTGGTCGGCGACTCGGCGCTCGAGGCCGTCGTCCAGGCACACGGCTCGCGCATCGCGGACGAAGTCCTCGCCACCAGGCTCGATCTGCAGGTGCGAGGCGGTGAGGGCCATCCGGCCGATCACGATGGGCAGCGTACCGAACACATGCAACGCATCGATCTTGACGAGATCACGGCCCACGTGGCCATTACCAGGGTTCAGTAGCAATGCCGACGACCAACAGCGTCAAGAAGCCGAAGGCGATGAATAAGAAAATGCTCCAGCATTTCGAAAAGCGTCTGCTCGACGAGCGCCGCCGGGTGCTCAAGGAGCTCGGCCGCAACGACGAAGCCTTTGGTGCCACGCCGCAGTCCGCCGATGGTGACCTGAGCAGCTACTCGTTCCACATGGCCGATCAGGGAACGGATGCGATGGAGCGCGAAAAGGCGTTCTTGTTCGCGAGCCAGGAGGGGCGCTTTCTCTGGCACATCGACGAGGCGCTGCGTCGGCTCTACCGGTCGCCTGAGACATTCGGAAAGTGCCACCAATGCGGGAACGAGATTGCTTTCGATCGGCTGGACGCGCTGCCGCACGCCCGGTATTGCATCGATTGCAAGCAGCGTGAGGAAGATGCAAAGAAGTAACGCGGGGCTATTCTGGCCCGTGCTCATGATCGTGGCCGCGGTGGATTCCGCCACGAAAGCGCTCGCTGCGTCGCGCTTGATTCCGCAGCAGATTCCGCACGCGATTTACGGCGATTGGCTTCGCTTCACCCTCGTCCACAATCCGGGCGCGGCGTTCGGGCTGCACATCGGTAGCTATTCGCGCTGGATCTTCATGGTCCTCACGATCGTCGCGCTCGTCATCCTCGGTCGCCTGTATGCTGCGACCAAGCCCGGCGACCTGCTTCGCACGCTATCGCTCGCCCTCGTCTGTGGCGGCGCGATCGGCAACCTGATCGATCGCATCGCGTCGCGCGACGGTGTCGTCGATTTCATCGACATCGGCTTCGGCGACTCGCGCTGGCCGACCTTCAACATCGCCGACATGGCGGTGAGCATCGGCGCCTTCCTGCTCGCATGGGTGCTGTGGGGTGAAGACGCCGAGGCCGAGGCGACGGTGCCGGCATCCGTCGCCAGCGAGCATCGCGAGCTCTCGTAACACTCCCCCGCATGAACGCACCGAATCGCAACGGCCGCGTGTTCTGGACCGCGGCCGCCGCCGTTATCGCGCTTGACGTAGTTTCAAAAATCCTCGTTGTTCGGTATATCGGGCTCGACCGAGTGCCGCATCGTGTGATCGGCAGTGTCGTGCGATTCACGCTCGCCTACAATCCGGGTGCGGCGTTCAGCATGTCGCTGGGGCGCTATCAGCGCTGGCTGTTCGGCGCCTTCGCCGCGATCGCCCTCGTGATCGTCTGGCGATTGTATCGGAGTTGGAGCCTGCACCGGTCGACGCCCGGCCGTGATCTGGCGCGCACGCTGTCCCTGGGCCTGATCTGGGGCGGCGCCGCGGGCAATCTCATCGATCGCGTCGTCTCGGCCCGCGGTGTCGTCGATTTCATCGACATCGGCGTTGGTGACGTGCGCTTTTGGACGTTCAACGTCGCGGACTCCGCGGTGACGGTGGGTGCGGTCTTGCTTGCCTTGGTTCTCTGGCGCGACGATCGTGATATTGCGCGCGCCGGCGACCCGATCGAAACGCAATCGGCAAAATGACGGCACCACCGGAGCCGCACCGCTTCGATGCTCCGGATGACGCACCCCGGCTCGACTTGCTGGTCGCGGAGCGACTCGACCTCTCGCGGAACCAGGCGGCAACGCTCATCGCGGAAGGGCACGTCCTCGTCGCGGGCCGGCGGGAGAAGGCGAGCTACCGCGCGCGCGGCGGCGAGGCCATCACGGTGGCTGTCCCGTCCAAGCCGTCACGCGAGGTCGGGGCGGAGGACCTTCCGCTCGACATCGCGTTCGAGGACGACGACCTCCTAGTCGTCGACAAGGCTGCCGGCATGGTGGTCCACCCGGCGCCCGGGAATTGGACGGGAACCCTTGTGAACGCGCTAAAGGGAAGAGGGGCAACACTTTCCAGCGGCTCCGAAGCCGGTCGGGAGGGGATTGTCCACCGCCTGGACAAGGAAACATCCGGTCTGCTCCTCGTCGCCAAGACTGACCGGGCGCATCGGGTCCTAGGGGCCGCGATTGCCGCACGGCAGATCAGTCGGCGGTACGCGGCCCTTTCATGGGGACATCTATCGCAGGACCGCCTCACCATCGAGCGACCAATTGCCCGTGATCCGCGAGACCGAAAGCGCATGGCGGTCGTCAGTACTGGACGGCCGGCCAGGACGGATCTCACCCGGCTCGCGCGCTTCGACTCCACCGATCTCACGCGGGCGCACCTTCACACCGGGCGCACGCACCAGATCCGGGTACACCTCGCCTCGATCGGCCATCCGGTCGTGGGCGACGACACCTACGGCGGGGGCGGGGGGCGCAAGCTGGTGGGGTTGCCACCGCGTCGTCACTTCCTGCACGCGGCGTGGTTGGTGTTTCGGCACCCGGTCACCG
>JBIOHX010000284.1:0-4896 GCA_044449465.1 Gemmatimonadales bacterium
ACTACCTCCCGCCGGACGTCGAGTACACCATCAACCGTTCGTTCGACGAGCGCTACGGATACCGCTCCAAGTCCATGCTCGTGATTCCCATGAAGGATCACCGGGACCAGCGGATCGGCGTGCTGCAGCTGATCAACCGCAAGCGCGACCCGCAGGTAAAGTTGACGTCGGCCGACATCGTCGATCACGAAGTCGAAGGCTACGACCCGCGGGCCGTGGAGCTGGTGAGCGCGCTCGCCTCGCAGGCCGCCGTGTCGATCGAGAATAGCCGGTTGTACGACGACATCGAGCGGCTGTTCGAAGGTTTCGTTACCGCGGCCGTGACGGCAATCGAAGCCCGCGACCCCGCGACATCGGGTCACTCGAGCCGCGTCGCCACACTCACCGTCGGCCTTGCCCAGGCCGTCGACCGCTGCGGCGACGGTCCGTACCGCGATCTCCGCTTCAGCCGCGAGCAGCTTCGGGAGCTGCGCTACGCCGGTCTGCTGCACGATTTCGGCAAGGTTGGCGTGCGCGAAGAGGTGCTCGTCAAGGAAAAGAAGCTGTACCCGCAGGACCTGGAGCTCATCCGCCACCGTTTCGCCTTTTTGCTCCAGCAGTCGGAGCTCGAGTTCGAGCGGGCGCGCGCCGAGGTGCTCTACTCGCGCGGACGGGCCGCTCACGACCTGGAGCTCTCGCGTCTTTGCGCCGCGCGCCAGACCGCGCGCGACGAATTGCGGCGCGCCCTCGGGCGCATCATCGACGCCAACGAGCCCACGATCCTGGCGGAGGGCACCTTCGGCGAGCTGCGGGAGCTCAACCGGCGCACCTACGCCGATTTCAACGGCGTGGAGCGGCCATTGCTCGAGGACCACGAGCTCCAGTATTTGATGATTCGCCGCGGCAATCTCGACGACGCGGAGCGGCGCGAGATCGAGTCGCACGTCACGCACACGTACCGCTTTCTCGAACAGATTCCGTGGACGCGCGAGCTCCGCGGCATTCCCGAGATCGCCTATACGCACCACGAGAAGTTGAACGGCGCCGGCTACCCGCGCCGCGTCACGGGCGAATCGATTCCGGTGCAAGCGCGGATGATGACGATCGCCGACATCTTCGACGCGCTGACGGCGACCGACCGGCCGTACAAGCGCGCCGTGCCGTGGACGCACGCGCTGGAGATTCTTTCCGTGGAGGCACGGGAGGGGATGATCGATGAGCATTTGTTAAAGAGCTTCGTCGACGCCGGCGTGTTCGATCAGGTGGCGCTGCACAACCCGTAGCGCATCGCATGCGCCGGTCATGGCGCCGTCCGCCGGGGCGCAGTATCGTTTCGCGATGCGCTTCACCCCGCTCGGCGACCAGGCGGTCACCGTCACATTCGGCACGACGATCGACGAGGCCACGCACCGCCGGGTGCGCGCCGCCGCCGCGCGGCTCGACGCGGCGCGGGTGGGCGGCATCGTCGACCTCGCGCCCGCGTTCGCCAGCATCGCCGTCCACTACGATCCGATGCGCGTCGCCGCCGGCCCGGGATCGCCGTACGAGCGGATCGTGTCGACACTCGAGCGCGTGCTCACCGACCTTCGCGCCGACGCGCTGCCAACGCCGCGCGAGGTCGAGATACCCGTCTGCTACGGCAACGAGCTGGGACCGGACCTGGAGGATGTCGCCAAACGGCACGGGCTGACGCCGGACGACGTCGTTCGCCTGCACTCCGGCGCAAGCTATCTGGTGTATATGGTCGGTTTCATGCCCGGCTTCGCATATCTGGGAGGGTTGCCCGAGGCCATCGCGACGCCGCGTCGCTCGACTCCCCGCACCAGCGTTCCCGCGGGAGCGGTGGGCATCGGGGGGCGACAGACCGGCGTCTATCCGCTCGTGTCGCCCGGCGGGTGGAACC
Organism: Gemmatimonadales bacterium; assembly: GCA_044449465.1. GTDB lineage: Bacteria > Gemmatimonadota > Gemmatimonadetes > Gemmatimonadales > Gemmatimonadaceae > JAQBQB01. Next base: position 1,883 of record JBIOHX010000284.1, read on the forward strand.
TGATCGGGCGCACGCCGGTCGCCGTGTTCGACATCGCCCGGGAGCCGGCCACGCTCGTCGCCACCGGGGACCGCGTGCGCTTTCGGGCGATCTCACCGACCGAGTTTAGCGACTGGCGGGCGTGACCGTTCACGTCGGCGGCGCGGGGCTCTTCACGACGGTTCAGGATCTCGGCCGGCCGACGCACCAGCGGGAGGGTGTTCCGGCTGGTGGCGCGATGGATCGGCTCGCGCTGCGCGTGGCGAACTTGCTCGTCGGGAATGACGATTCGCTGGCCGCGCTCGAGACGACGCTCATCGGCCCGACGCTGGTGTTCGAGCAGGCGGCGCTGATCGCGCTCGCCGGCGCCGACCTCGATGCGTCGATCGACGACGAGCCAGTGCCGCCGTGGAAGCCGGCCGCCGTGGCGGCGGGAGCAACGCTGCGCTTCGGCAAACCGAAGACGGGCTGCCGCGCCTATCTCGCGATCGCCGGCGGCATCGACGTACCCACCGTCTTCGGCAGCCGCGGCACCTACACACGCGCCGCATTCGGGGGACTGGACGGACGCGCGCTTCGCGCCGGCGATCGGTTGGCGCTCAGCGCACCGTCGGCGCTCTCGGCGCGCATCGCGCGCTCGCTCCACGCCGACGGCGATCGCCACCCGGCGCGCGTCGCGCGGTGGAGCGCGGGGATCGATCTGCGCCCGCCCTACGCGAGCGACGTCGCGGTACGCGTCATCGCCGGCGCGCACACCGACGCACTGTCGGCGGAGTCGCGCGCCAAGTTCCACTCGACCACCTTTCGTGTGTCGTCGAGCTCGGACCGGATGGGCTATCGGCTGGAGGGGCATACGCTGGCGCTTCGCCAGCGGATCGAGCTGCTGTCGGAAGGCGTGGCGTTCGGCACGGTGCAACTTCCGCCCGACGGGGCGCCGATCGTGCTGATGGCCGACCGGCAGACGACGGGCGGCTACCCGCGCATCGGCGAGGTGGCGTCGGTCGACCTGCCGCTGGTCGCGCAGCTCAAGCCGGGCGACGGACTGCGGTTTCGACCGATCGACATTGAAGAGGCGCAGCGGCTGTACGTCGACCGCGAACAGGAGCTCACGCAGGCGCGCATGGCGATTGGACTTCGTTTCGGCTGGAGCGACCGATGAGCGATCGTGTAGATCTCAATTGTGACATGGGGGAGAGCTACGGTGCGTTCACCGTCGGCGCGGACGACGCGGTATTCCCCTACATCACGTCGGCGAACGTCGCCTGCGGCTTTCACGGCGGCGACCCAAGCGTGATGCGAACGACGGTGACGCGGGCCAAGGAGCGCGGCGTCGCCGTCGGCGCGCACCCGAGCCTGCCCGATCTGGTCGGCTTCGGACGGCGGACGATGGACGTCACGCCCGACGAAGTCTACGATCTGGTCGTGTACCAAGTGGGCGCGCTGCTCGGCGTCGCGCGCGCGGCACAGGTGCCGATGCAGCACGTGAAAGCGCATGGCGCGCTGTACAACATGGCCGCGGCGAATGGTCCGCTGGCCGACGCGATTGCCCGCGCGGTGCGCGACGTCGACCCGGCGCTGGTCCTGTTCGGCCTCCCGGGGAGCCACCTCGTGCGCGCCGGCGAGGCACTCGGGCTCCGATCGGCCGGCGAGGGGTTCGCCGACCGCAACTACATGCCCGACGGCTCGCTCGTTTCGCGACGGCGGCCCGACGCGCAGGTGCACGACGCCGGCGAAGCAGTGCGCCGCGCAGTGCGCATGGTGCGCGAGCGCAAGGTCACGGCCGTCGACGGCAATGACATCGATCTCCGCGTCGACACGATCTGCATCCATGGCGACGGACCGCACGCGGCGGAGTTCGCGCGGAGCCTGCGCGCGGGTTTCGAGAGCGCGGGGATTGCCGTTCGCCCCGTGGGGGCGGGGCGCGCCGAGGGCAAAGCCGGCTAGAAGCGAACTTCCTTGCCCTCTTCCGCCGATTTGTAGATCGCTTCCGTCACGCGGTGCAGCGTGACCTGGTCGGTGGGCGGCTCGTACTCACTCTCGCCCCGGACGACGGCCACGAAGTGCGCGAGCTGGGCGCGATAGGATTGTATGAACGCGCTCTCCCGCCCCGCTGCCCCGCTCGGCGACACATCAGTCGCCCGGCCGTTCAACTCTTTCACCACGCGCAGCGGAGCGAGGCGCGCGCTGCCTCGTGTCGCCAGCACCTCGAACCAGGAGCGCTCCTCCTCGCCGACGTACGACGATGACACGTCGATCACGAACGAGGCGCCCGCGGCGCATTCGAGCTGCACGACCATCGCTTCCTCGACCGACGCCGAGCCGCGGCCGCGGTCCATGTGCGCCGTCACGCGCACCGGCTCGGGGTAGTCGGCAATCCAGAGTCCGAGATCGAGCAACGGAAGGCCATGCTCGAGGAACGCTCCGCCCCCGGACTCGGCGCGCCGGAAGCGCCAGCCCTCGACGGCGTGCTTGAAGTGATAGGCGCCCGAGCGCAAACCGACCATCTTGCCCAATTCGCCGCCGTGGATGAACCGCGAGAGCGTCTGGACGTCCGTACGGTAGCGGTGGTTGTTGCCGACCGTGACGGTGCGGTCGGCGCGCGCTGCCGCGGCGAGGATGCGCTCGACGCCGCGCGACGTCAGCGACAGTGGGCGCTCGCAGAGCACGTGGCGTTTGGCGGCGAGCGCGCTGAGCACGTGCGGCTCGTGCAAATGGTTTGGCGTCGCGACGACGACGGCTTCGAGGTCATCGAGCTCGAGCAGGTCCTCGATGTCGGTGAACACGTCGGGCACGCCAAAGCGATCGGCGAGCGAGCGCGCCTTTGGCCGATCGTTGTCGCAGACCGCCACGAGCTCGGCACCGCGCATCTTGGCGAGCACGGGCAGGTGGGCCAACTGCGCGATGGCGCCCGTGCCGACGACGCCAATGCGAACGGTGTCCTTCATCGCGAGCCCGCGGCGGGGGTCGAGTGCAAGCTGCCGAAGTAGTACAGCGCCGCCGCGCGGAGCTGCACGGATCGGACACCGCTCAAGAGG
>JBIOHX010000285.1:0-4878 GCA_044449465.1 Gemmatimonadales bacterium
CCTATCTGGTGATGTTCGCGATCCCACTGGTCGGCTTCCGCGGCAGCGAGCGAAAGCCCGCAGGCTGGCTGCGCGTCGCCGCCGCGTCCGGCTTTGCGGTGACGTTACTGTACGTGGTGCTCTCGATCTTTCCGATCATCGATGTATCGAGCTGGATGAGCTTCGCGCTCAAGATATCGAGCGTGGTGATCGTGCTCGATGTCGTGGGCGTTGGCCTGTTCTACGCGGCCCGGCGCTCGAGTGCGCGGTTGGCGGGAGCGTAGCGTGGTGCGGGGTAGGCTGCTGCGAGTGGGACGGGCTCGGTTCGGCTCGCTGGTGCTGGTTGCGGCGTGCACTGCCGCGCATGGACGTAGGCTCAATGCGCAGCGGATTACGGACTCCCTGTCGGGCGCGCGCGCCGCGCACGACAGCACGGCCAAGTGCGATTCGATCGTCTCGGCGGCGCGCGTCGACTCCGTCGCCGCGGCGCTGTTCATCTCGGTTCGCCGGAGCGACGGCGGCGTGCTGGGACCCAAGCAGGCGGCCGAGCTCCAATCGAACATCGGCGCGGCGTTCGTCGCTCCGCGTCCATTCCGGCTCACGGTGTTCGCCGGTCCAGCGGTGATGCCGGCGCTGCGTCCGATCGGCGATACCGCGTCCTCGCTGCGCGCACCGACGGTCACAGGCATGTATCGGGTCTCGTCGAACGCTGAGGGAGTGATCGCGCGTCCGGCCGTGATTCGTGCCGCCTTGGCGCCAGGGTTCGAGAAGGCGGCGGTCGCGGCGATCGAGGATCTTGCCTCGCTCCACATGCTGTTCGTTCCGCCGGACGGCGCCGACTCGATGCGTCTCGACGTTCGTTTCTCGAGCGATTCACTGCCCGGGGCGCTGCGGTTCGTGTCGACGAGTTTTCCGCGAATGCGTGTCGTCGATGCGGTGCCGCTGGCGGGGTCGCCGCCGCCGGAGTTTCCGGCGGACGCGCGCGCGGATAGTCTGACGCAGGGCGAGGTCGTGCTGCGGGTCGTGATCGACGCGGAGGGCGCGCCGGTGCTCGATGCGCTCGAGGTGGTGCGCGCGACGTCGTCGATCTTCCTGCGGGCGGCGTTGAAGTCGTTGATCGGGCAGCGCTTTCGTCCGGCGGCGATACGCGGCTGCGCCGTGCCGCAGGTCATCGATTATCCGTTCAGCTTCGTTCTGCCGGAGCCGCCGGCGTCGCGGCATTGACGCGGCAGGCCGCGTCGAGTCCATTACCCGCGCGCGACGGCCGCGCACTCACCCTGACCCACGATTGAAATGGCTCATGCACCGCTTCCGCTGCTCCACCGGAGCTTTGGTGAGACGATGCGGCGCGACGCATGGTGGCTTCAGCCACTCGTCGTCTTCACGATCCTCGGCGGTTTCGTCGTCTACGCGACCTGGGCCGCGTTCCAGAACGCTCATTACACGTACGGGCCGTATCTCTCGCCGTTCTACTCCCCGGAGCTCTGGGGCGACCCGCGGACGGCGTGGTTCGGCGCCAAGCCCGGGTGGTGGCCGGGGCTGCTGCCGTTCTCGCCGGCCTTGATCATCTTGCCGTTTCCCGGGCTGTTCCGCGTGACGTGCTATTACTATCGCGGCGCGTACTACAAGGCCTTCTGGGCCGACCCGCCGAACTGCTCGGTGGGCGAGCCGCGGACGAGCTACCTGGGCGAGCGGTACTTTCCACTGATCGTGCAAAACGTTCACCGCTATTTCCTTTACATCGCGGTGATCTTTCTGTTCATCCTCGCGCACGACGTGTGGAACGCGCTCTGGTTCGACAACGGCGCGGGCGGCGCGACGTTCGGCATCGGTGTCGGGACGCTCGTGCTCGCGCTCAACGTGGTGCTGCTCACCTGCTACACGCTCGGCTGCCACTCGATGCGGCACGTCGTCGGCGGGTTCATCGATCAGTTGTCGCGGCATCCGGTGCGGAAAAAGGCCTACGACTGCTCGAGCTGTCTCAACCGGTGGCACATGAAGTGGGCGTGGATGTCGCTGATCGGCGTGGCGTTCGCGGATCTGTACGTGCGGATGTGCTCCATGGGGATGTGGCATGATTGGAGGATTCTGTGACGCGCGGGCCACGGGCGCGCGCGACTGGAGTCTGTCGATGAGCGCCGAGTATCAGACGGTCGAGCACGACGTGCTGGTGATCGGCGCCGGGGGAGCGGGGCTTCGGGCAGCGATCGAGGCGGCCGCGCAGGGCGTGAGCGTGGGACTCGTCTGCAAGTCGCTGCTCGGCAAGGCGCACACGGTGATGGCCGAGGGGGGGATGGCGGCGGCGATGGGCAACGTCGACGATCGCGACAACTGGCGCGTGCACTTCGCCGACACCATGCGCGGCGGCCAGTACCTCAACAACTGGCGGATGGCCGAGCTGCACGCCAAGGAAGCGCCGGATCGCGTGAAGGAGCTCGAGGGCTGGGGCGCACTGTTCGACCGCACGCCCGATGGACGAATCCTCCAGCGCAACTTCGGCGGTCACCGCTATCCGCGGCTCGCGCACGTCGGCGACCGCACGGGACTGGAGCTCATCCGAACGCTGCAGGATCACGGCGTGCACCAAGGCCTCGACGTACACATGGAGTGTACGGTGCTCACGCTGCTCACCGATGGCGGCCGTGTGTCAGGCGCATTCGGGTACGACCGCGAGCGCGGGCGCTTTCGATTGTTCAAGGCGAAGGCGGTGGTCCTTGCCACGGGCGGCATCGGCCGCGCGTTCAAGATCACGTCGAACAGCTGGGAGTACACGGGCGACGGACACTCGCTCGCCTATCACGCCGGCGCGGCGCTCCAGGACATGGAGTTCGTGCAATTCCATCCAACGGGCATGATCTGGCCGCCGAGTGTCCGCGGCCTGCTCGTCACGGAAGGCGTGCGGGGAGAGGGTGGGGTATTGAAGAACCGTGACGGCAAGCGATTCATGTTCGAGAACGTTCCGGACAACTACAAGGCGCAGACCGCCGACACGCCCGAGGAAGGCTGGAAGTACACGCAGGGCGACAAGGCGTCGCGGCGGCCGCCCGAGCTGCTCACGCGCGATCACGTCGCGCGAATGATCGTGCGCGAGGTGAAGGAAGGGCGCGGCTCGCCGCACGGCGGCGTGTTCCTCGACATCGCGTGGATCAAGGAGAAGCTCCCGAACGCCGAGGAACACATCAAGCGCAAGCTGCCGAGCATGTACCATCAGTTCATGCAGCTGGCCGGAATCGACATCACGAAGACGCCGATGGAGATCGGCCCGACGACGCACTACGTGATGGGTGGCATCCGCGTGGACGGCGACACGCAGATGTCGACCCTGCCGGGCCTGTTCGCCTGCGGCGAATGCGCGGCCGGCCTGCACGGCGCGAACCGGCTCGGCGGCAATTCGCTGTCCGATCTGATCGTGTTCGGCAAGCGAGCCGGCGAGCACGCCGCCACGTTTTCCAAAACGAATGGCGCGGTGCCGGTCGATCTCTCGCAAGTCGATCGCGCGGCGCGCGAGGCGCTCGAGCCGTTCGAGCGGACGGGCGCCGAGGGTCCGTACCAGGTGCAGGAGTCGCTCCAGGAGACGATGCAGGACTTCGTCGGGATCGTGCGGAAGCAATCGGAGATGGAGCGGGCGCTGGCGGCGATCGAGTCGCTCAAACAGCGCGCGGGGCGCGTTGGGGTGCCGGGCAACCGCGAGTACAACCCCGGTTGGCACACCGCGCTGGACCTCAAGAACCTGCTCACCGTGGCGGAAGCGGTGACGCGGTCGGCGCTCGATCGAAAGGAGAGCCGCGGGGGACACTTTCGCGACGACTATCCGGACAAGGATCCGGCGTACGGAGCGTTCAACTTCGTGCTGACCAAGGGGTCGGGCGGCGAGATGCAGCTGTCGCGTCAGGCGATCGCGCCGATGCCCGAGAATCTCAAGGCCGTGATCGAGGAGATGAAATAATGGCGACCGCTCCAGAGGCGCCACGTGGTGGCGCGCCGGCAACGGGCCTCGAGGCGACCGATGCCTACACGGCTGCGCAGGCAGCGCAGGACGCGTCGGCCAAACACTCGACGCGCTCATTCAAAATCTGGCGCGGCGCCCAAGGCACGGGCGAGTTCGTGGAATACAAGCAGGACGTCGTGGAAGGGATCGTCGTGCTCGATGCCGTGCACGAAATCCAGGCGACGCAGGCCAACGACCTCGCCGTGCGCTGGAACTGCAAGGCCGGCAAATGCGGCTCCTGTTCGGCGGAGATCAACGGCAATCCGAAGCTGATGTGCATGACGCGCCTGGCGGACCTCGATCCGGCGGGGCCGGTGACGATCGAGCCGATGCGCGCCTTTCCGCACGTGCGCGATCTGGTGACGGATGTGTCGTGGAATTTCGAGGTGAAGAAGAAGATTCAGCGCTTCACGCCGCGGCCGCCCGACGCGGCGGACGGCACCTGGCGGATGCAGCAGGTCGACGTCGACCGAGTGCAGGAGTTTCGGAAATGCATCGAATGCTTTCTGTGCCAGGATGTGTGCCACGTGCTGCGCGACCATCAGAAGCACGACAGCTTCATCGGCCCGCGCTTCCTCGTGTACGCGGCGGCGCTGGAGATGCATCCGCTCGACACGGCCGACCGCGTGCCGGCGCTGCGCCACGAGCACGGGATCGGCTACTGCAACATCACGAAGTGCTGCACCAAGGTGTGCCCCGAAGGCATCACGATCACCGACAACGCGATCATTCCCCTCAAAGAACGTGTGGTCGATGAGTTCTACGACCCCGTCGGGCGGTTGGTGAAGCTATTCTCGCGGCGACACCGGGGGTGAGCACAAGGGCGGAGGTTGGCATGTACACGCTCAAACCGATCACGCCAGTCGCCATTCCAGCGGCGCTGGACAAGGCTGACCACTATCGTCTGCTGA
>JBIOHX010000286.1:0-4860 GCA_044449465.1 Gemmatimonadales bacterium
CGTCCCAGTGGTCGTCTTTCACGCCGCGGACGAGAAAGTAGGCGTCGCGCGGTGGCGCGTCGTCGATGTAGCGCATGAGCAGCTTGGCCACGACCTCGTCGGCGCATGAGAAATCGATCATTGACACATGCGAAAAGTCGATCACGGTCAGCGCGCGCCCGCCGTCGTCGCCGAAGTCGCCGAGCAACCGCTCGATCTGCCCGCGCACGGCGGCCCCGGTCGACCGCGTGACGAGGTTCGAGTAGAGGTCGCAGGCGACCGTTTGCCGCAACACGCTGCTGACATCGATGTGGTTCATCACCGGCCCGGTCCCTGAGACGCTGCCGCGGGGGCGTGCTCTGGAATGATGACTTGCAGCTGTGCTCCTGGAAACTGCGGCAATCCCTCGGCGAGCGGAACGTCGTCGTCCCAATTCGGCACGATCGCGATGCGAGCCGTGCCGCTGCGCACGGACAGCTTGCCCTGCCAGCGGCCGACGTAGTTCCTGGCTCCCGCCAGCCCCTGGCCGCGCCCGCGCTCGCGAAAACGGCTCACGCCGCGGATCACCGCCTCCTCGAGCGCGGTCGCGTCGTCCCACCGCGCGCTCGGCAGGTGCCCGGGCGAGCTCTCGAGCGAGCGGCGAAAGCCGAGCCCGGCGTCGCAGACCGCGATCACGACGACACGACGCCCGAGGCGCTTCGTCCAGCGATAGGTCTGCACCGCCACCCATCCGCCTTGCCCGGCGTGCTCGATGATGTTCTGGCACACCTCGGAGAGCGTCATCGTGAAGCCGAGGACGGCCTTCGTCTCGAGCTTCAGCTCATCTTGGATGATTCGCTTGAGCCGCTCCTGTACCTGGCCGACGATGGTGTGGATGTCGTCGCTCTTCGCGATCGGCGTGATCTCGAGCAGGACGTTCGACTCGCCGGTCTCACGCCGCTTTGGATAGCTGCCGTGGAGCTCGTAAAGCGCCTCGGCGTGCTGAAAGAACGCGGCACGCGCCCAGTACGATGCGGTCTCTTCGAGCTCGGGGACGGCGAGCGCGGGTCGCTCGGATCGCGTCTGTGCCAGCGTGAGGAGCGCGGTCAGCCCGTAGGGCGACGCCCAGCGCGCGTGGCGCGCGTCGATGAGGATCTTGGCATCTGCGGCGAGGGGCGCCACCTGCTCCAGCACCTGTTCGAAGGAGTGGTCATCGAGCGAGGGCGGAACGGTGATGACGGTCGTCACGTGAGGCTGATCTTTCCCCTGAGATGGTCGGCGAGGCCCGAGGCGCCCCGGTGCTCGACGTTGCGGGCGGCGGCGCGATGCGCGGCGAGGATGGCGGCATCCAAGTTATCACCGGCGAGCAGTCGGGAGAAATAGGTCGCGCCCCACACGTCGCCGCATCCCGTCGGGTCCCCGGCGTCGGCGACGCGCTCGGGCGGCACGAGCGACGTGCGGACCGGGCCGACCGACGCGGCGAACGCGCGCGGCTCCTCGAGATCGGCGAGCCGCGTGAAGTCGGGCGCGGCGAAGTAGACGACGCCGCGCTTGCCGAGCGTGACGATCAAGTTCCGCACGCCGGCGTGCAGCGCCGTCGCGGCGAGGGCCATCGGGTCTGGCGCAAGCATCGTCATCTCGTCCTCGTTGACCTGGAGAAAATCCACGCAGCCGCACCACTCCCGCACGTTCGAGATCGGGCGCAGCGAGCGCAGTCCGTTCTCCGCCACGGCCCAGGCGAACATGTGCAGATCGCAGTAGATCGGCCCGTGAAAATGCTGGCGGATGAGCCGCATCGTCTCGAGGTCCAGTTCCCAGCCGCTGAGAAAATTCACATACAGCGCGTCGAGACGCGCGGCATCGAGAACCGGTTTGAGCTCGCCCCATGTCCAGCCGGGGAGGCCGCCCGTCAACACCTCGCTCCGGCGCTCATCAGAGTAGTAGCGCAGCTCGACACGGTTGTTGGGGTAGCCAACGACTGGGCCGAAGGGGGCGTCGGCGGCGGCGTGCCGCAGGCCGAAGAAGAAGCGCGCAGCATTGGCGGCGAGATCATGACCGACTTTGCTCAGTGGGACAATCCGCCAGTCGTCCGTCAGCGCGGCGTCGAGGGCGCTCAACGCGTACGTGATGCCGCCCCATTCTTCGACGGGAAGGGCGCGGTCGCGTGTGTAGATGATGTCCCAGACGAATGAGCCGATGACGCCGATGCGGGGCATCCGTTCAACTTACCATCGCGCCGCGATCGCCAGTCGCTCGCGTCAGGCGGACGATCGCTCGCGGGCTTCTCGACGGCGTTCGAATGCGTCGATCACTCGCGTCAGTCCACCGAGCCGGCGAATGTCCGACGCGCGGCAGCCGGTGTAGCGCTTCATCATGTTTCGCAGTGCCGTGCTCGACGCCCAGTCGAGATCCAGAGCGATGGCTTCGATGGTCCGTTGACTGTGCTCGAGCAGATACGCGGCCATGAATAGCCGGCACCAGCTGAGAATCTCGGCCGGTCCAGGCAGATCGTGGCGCAGACAGTGCGCGAACAGGGTTTTTCGGTTGACGCCGAGGATGCGCGCAACGTCGGCGACACGGGTCGCCGTCTCGTGTTGCGCGACGCACTGTTCGACGAACGGGTGCAGCCAACGCGGGAACAGCGGAAGCACGCGGTCGAGCACCGCGGCCGTCACGCATTCGTGCCGGGCCGTGGCGATGATCGAGCGAAGGCTGGAGCCGGTGAGGTCGAGCTGCGGAAACAGAAGCTCGTGGGCGCCCGCGGCCGCAAGCTCCCGAATCGTCGCCGAGTGGTCGAGCCCCGCGTCACAGATGGCGATGACGGGAATCGTTGGATTGGCGGTCGTCAGCTCGCGAATGAACACCGAGCCGCTCGCGCCCGTCGGATCGCGCGGCGCGACGAGAACGGCCGCGACGGTGCGGTCGTCTTTGCGCCGGCCGCGCAGCTCGGCGATGGGCGCGCTCACGCGGACGCTCGCCAGACCGCGCAGGGCGTCGGCGACGGCGAACCCGATTGACGCGGGCCCGCACACGTGAACGACCGTCATGGCCGCCGACATCCCCTCATGGCGTAACGAACCGCGACCGGCCATGACTGTCGGGCCGCCCTCCCGGTTGTATATGGACACCTCCGTCTTCAGGAGCTTTCCGTGAGACTCGTCGTCCTGCGACGCATTGCTGGCGCACGGTTCGACACCACGCCGTCGGATTCCCTCACCTGCCGCAGCGGGTACATCGTCATCGGCGGCAGGACCCAGTGTGCAGGCTAGCGCGCCGGCCCGCATCGACCGCTCCGAGACAAGGCGTGACACGCATTACACCGACGAGAGAACACGGTCAGGCAGGTCGGCGGGCGCGAGCGTGAGAATGCCATCGAACACCTGCGTCGCCGCCTGTGAGAGATCGTGTACAGCGCAGTGCGGCGACGCCGGCGCGAGCTCGGCGGTCATCATGACCTCGTGGTATCCATCGCGTCGCGCGAGCGCCTTGGCCGCGCGGCGCAAGAGCCGTGATTCGCGCACGCAGCCGGCGCGGGCGACGGCGACCGCGGCATCCATGAGTGCCATCGCTGCCTCATACGGCGCCGCAGGAAACGTGAGGAGCGTGGACAGTTGGTCTACCGCCCAGTTGAGCGCAGCTGCGTCTCCCAGCCGGGCGCTCCCGACCGCGAAGCCGCCGAGTGCGGGGAGAATGATGCGCGGTGCTGTCGTGCGCTCGAAGACGGTCGCGAAAGCGGCGCAGGCAACGGCCGGCTGCTCCATGTCCAGCGCCAGCTGTCCGAGGTTGCTGAGCGCTTCGGCTTCCGCCGTGCGGTCCCCCACGACGTCCTGGAGGATTCGCCAGCCCTCCGCGATCGCGGCGTCGAATTGCATCGCCCGCGCAGCGCGAACGAACAGCCCCCCCCGCGCGATTGCGCCGAGGCGCACATATCCGCGCTGCTCCGCGAGGAGGAGTGCGCGCCGACTCCATCGCTCCAGTGCAGGATAATTGCCCTTGACCTGCGCAACCGAGGCGAGGCCGATCCACGCCCGAACGCGAAGTTCGTCGCTGTCGAAGCGAGCGGCCAATCGCCATGTTCGACGAAACAATTCGACCGCGTGGTCGATGTGGCCAAGCTTGCAGGCGACTCGACCGGCCTGGGCGCGCAGACGGCCCTGTTCCAGCGGCGCGGCGCGCGCCACGATGAGCAACCCCTCGAGCAAGCTGCCGGCGACGTGTAGCGCTCCGGCCTCCTCGACCTGGTCGGTCAGTGCGCGCAGAACATCGACTGGCGAGCGAGCATCGCCGGTGCTGGGATCGAGGCGCGGTCGTGCCGCGTGCCCGCGCGCCGCCAGCCAGCGGCCGGCCTGCGACGCGGCCTCCCGCAGGCACCGGGCGCCGTCCGCTCCGTCGCGCCGCGCCGCTCTCGCGACCATGGCGGCAACCCCGAGCCACGCGCCGTCGTCGGTCGCGAACGCTGGCGAGTCGGAGGACTGCAGATCTCGACGGTACGCCGCCAGAGGACTCCGGGGGCCAACCGTGCGGACGCTGTTCGCCATCATGCGAACGTGATCTTCCATAAGGGTTCGTGCAAAGACGAGGAGAGGAATTTAGAGACGCTCATACAAGCTCTTCCATATCGAGTCGTCGCCGGCTGCTTCGCCGGGTTGCGAGAGGAGGCGCTCGTCGCTCCCGCGCTCGCGCGGGTGGCAGCGATGACGCGGGTGGAGGATCGCCGGGCGCTCGTCCGCGTCGTGGCCCGGTGCAGACCGTCGATCGTCATGCTGCCCTCCGTCGACGCCGCCGGCCGGTCGACGGCGCCGGTCGCGCTCCAGTGCGCGGACGTCGCGCCGAATGCGGTCGTCATCGTCATCGTGGCGACGGCGCTCCGCCGGCGCGAGATCGCGCGGGCCGGGCGGGCAG
>JBIOHX010000287.1:0-4831 GCA_044449465.1 Gemmatimonadales bacterium
GCCGGTCGGCTGGCTCCATATCGGTGTCGGCGCGCACGCCATCACCGGCCACAACCTGGTGAGCATCACCCAGGCCTTCGCCGACACCACGGTGTTCAAGCCCTTCAGGCAGAACCGGATCCTTGCGTTCGAGGGAAGCGCCGCCTCCGCCGGCGTCGAGATCGTAGGGGACAACTTCTCCGCCGGCCTGTCTGCCCGCCTCGGCGGCTCCCTCCACCTCGCCGTCGAGGACACCTCGCTCGGTTCGGCGAGAGTGCCGAACAGCTTCGGCGCTTCGGTCGCCTATAACGGCATCGCCAATTCGCAGATCGCCATCCGCACCTCGCGCGACCAATGGTCGGCGCTCGGAGGGCTTGGGTCGCCCACGCTCAAGGGCGTCGACGCCTGGGACACCAGCATTGGAGCGGACATGGCGGGCCCCACGATCGGCTCCCGGCTCGTGTTCGTTCGCGGCGGATTTCGGGCCCGGACGCTTCCCTTCACCGCCGATGGCGCGCAGGTTCGTGAGCGCAGCATCACGGGCGGGCTCGGCACCTCGTTCGCGAGCGGACGCGTGTTGGCGGATTTCGCCGTCATCCACGCCGCGCGCTCGGCGGACATCGGGGCGTCGGAACACGCCTGGACGTTGAGCTTCGGGTTCACCGTTCGGCCATGAGCGTTTCTTGGAGACCATCGCGCCACCGGCGAATGCGCCGCTGATTCTCGTCGCCGACGACGTCGCGGCGAACGTGGAGCTGCTGTTCGACCAGCTTCACGTGCTCGGCTTCCGCGCCACTGCCGCGGCCGACGGTCCGTCGGCGCTGGCCGCCTGTTTCGAACGCCGCCCGGACCTCTGCATCCTCGACGTCTCGATGCCGGCCGGCGATCTCGGCGTCGACGATCGCTCCACCGGCTTCGAGGTCTGCCGCCGCATCAAACGCGATCCGCGCACCAAGAGCATCCCCGTCATCTTCGTGACGGCGCTCAACGACACGACCGATCGCGTCAAGGCGATCGAGGCGGGCGGCGACGACTTTCTCACCAAGCCGCACAACCGGTTGGTGCTCGGTGCGCGGGTCCGCAGCCTGCTCAAGCTCAAGGCGGCGACCGACTCGCTCGAGGACACCCTGCGCAAGCTGCGCGAAGTCGAGAAGATGCGCGACGATCTCATGAAGATGATCGTCCACGATCTCAAAACACCGCTCACCGCGGTGCTCGCCACGATGGAGATGCTGATCGACGGCGACTTCGGAAGCCTCAACCCCGATCAGCGGCGCATGCTCGCCGACGCCGAGGGCAAAGCCGAAGACCTGCTCGCGCTGATCGGCGACCTGCTCGAGGTCTCGCGCATCGAAGAGGCGACGATGACCCTCGACCTCCAGCCCATCGCGCCGGCTGCGCTCCTCAACGAGGTCGCCCACGAGTGGGCGATCCGCTTCCAGCAGGAAGGCGCACACGCCGACGTCGACGTCACCGACGATGCGCCCGTCTTCGAGGCCGACAAGGCGCTGCTCAAGCGCGTGCTCGGAAACCTCGTGCAGAATGCTCTCACCCACTCCGCTACGGCAATCACCCTGCAGCTCTCGGCGCGCCGCGACGGCGATGGCATCCTGTTCACCGTCGCCGACAACGGGCCCGGCATACCGCCCGAGTATCACGAAGTCATCTTTCGAAAATTCGAACGCGTCAAGAACCCGAACATCCCGCGCACCCGCAGCTCGGGCCTCGGCCTCGCGTTCTGCAAGCTGGTCGTCGATGCGCACGGCGGCCGCATCTGGGTCCAGAGCGCCGGCGAAGGGAAGGGAAGCGCCTTCCACTTCTCGCTGCCCACCAAGCCCGCGCACCGCGAAGTGCGCGTCACGGCGAGCGGCGCCGTCCCGGCGTGAAGGTCTACCTGCGGACCTTCGGGTGCCGCGCGAACCACTACGACACCGAAGCGGTTCGCGAGCTGATCGAGCGCGGCGGCCATTCGATCACCGAGAGCGTGGCTGACGCCGACGCCGCGCTGTTCAATAGCTGCACCGTCACGGCCGATGCCGAGGCCGATCTGCGACAGGCGGTCAGGCGGGCGGCGCGCGACCGGCCCGGTCTCCGCTCCGTCATCATGGGATGCGCGGCCGCACTCCCCGATGGCGCGCGGCCGCCCGCCGCGCGGCTCGCGGCGCTTCCGTCGGTCCAGGCGACGGTAGGCGGCGCCGATCTGTCGGCGGTCGCCGCCGCCCTCGACCTGCCGCGCGAGGTCGGTGCCGTTCGCACGCACGCCCAAGCCGGCACGCGTGCGCTGCTTCGCGTTCAGGACGGCTGCGACGAGCACTGTACCTTCTGCGCGACGACCCTCGCCCGCGGCGCGAACCGAAGCCGCACCGCCGCCGTGCTCGTTCGCGAGACAGGGCTTCTCGCCGAACGGCACGCCGAGATCGTCATCACGGGAATCCATATTGGTTCATACGGCGTGGACATCGGCACCACGCTCGCCGCGCTCATGGAGCGCCTGGTCCGCGACGTGCCTCGCGTTCGCTTCCGCCTATCGTCGATCGAGGCGACCGAAGTCGATGACCGGCTCGCCGAGCTGTTCGCCGCCGTCCCCGATCGTCTCGCGCCGCACATCCATGCACCGCTGCAGTCGGGCTCGGACCGGCTGTTGCGGCGGATGGGGCGGAATTGGTATACGAGCGCTGCGTACTCGCGCGCCATCGAGCGGCTCGCCGCGCGTCTCCCAACGTTCGGGCTCGGCGCCGACGTCATCGCCGGCTTCCCGGGCGAGACCGACGCCGACCATCGCGAAACTCTCGCGCTCATTGAACGATTGCCATTCACATATCTGCATGTCTTTCCGTACTCCCATCGGCCGGGTACCGCCGCGGAACGAATTCCGGGGCGCGTCGATCCCGGAGTCATTCGGCACCGCGCCGCCGAGCTCCGCGCGCATGGTGATCGAGCGGGCGCCATGCACCGGCAGCGGCGCGCTGGGGCGGTGGCTGACGTCGTAGCCACCGGCCGTGGTCCGCGGCCCGACGGCCTCACCGAGGACTATCTCACGGTCCAATGCGAGCCGGCGGCCGGCGCGCACCTCAAGCGATTCGCGGCGCGGCTCGTCCTCGACGGCGGCCGCATGCGCGCCGTCCCCATCGCAAGTGCCTAGGGCGCAGCGCCGACGCGAGCGGCGCTGTCGAAATCCGACGCTGCAAACTATTTTATCTGAATGAGTTGCACGCCGGAGCCGCGCCCCACGGTCTACGTCGAGACCTACGGCTGCCAGATGAACGTCGCCGATTCCGAGCTCATCCTCGGCCAGCTCGTAGCGCATGGCTACGACGCCGTCGACGGGCCAAACGGCGCCGACGTCATTCTCGTCAACACCTGCGCGATTCGCGAGCACGCCGAGCAGCGCGTGATTGGCAGACTGGGTGAGCTGCGCCGAAGCATGAAGCCGGGCGCGGTCGTCGGCGTCACCGGCTGCATGGCGCAGCGGCTCGGCGCGCAGCTGCTCGAGAAGGCGCGCCACGTGAGTCTCGTCGTTGGGCCCGACGGCTATCGCGCGCTGCCGGCGCTGATCGAAGGCGCACGGCGCGGTGAGCGGGGCATCGCCACCACCTTCGATCTCGAGGAGCAGTACGAGGACTTTACCCCGCGGCGGTTCGATAAGGTCAAGGCGTGGATTCCAGTGCAGCGGGGCTGCGATTACCGCTGCACCTACTGCATCGTGCCGACCACGCGCGGCCCCGAGCGGAGCCGGCGGCTCGCGGACGTCGTGCGCGAAGTTGAAGCCGTCGCCGCCGATGGCATGACGGAAGTCGTATTGCTCGGTCAGACGGTGAATTCGTACCACGACGGCGAATTCGGATTCGCCGAGCTGCTGCGCGCGGTCGGCAGCGTCGACGGCATTCGCCGCGTTCGCTTCACCAGCCCCCACCCGAACGACTTCTCCGACGGCGTCATCGCCGCCATGGCCGAGGTGGCTGCGGTCTGCGAGCACGTCCATCTGCCGATGCAGTCCGGATCGAGTCGCGTGCTCAAGCGCATGCTGCGCCGCTACACGCGCGAGGGCTACCTCGAGTGCGTCGCCAAATTGCGGCGCGCCATCCCCGGGCTCGTCGTGACCACCGATGTGATCGTGGGCTTTCCCGGTGAGACCGACGCGGACTTCGAGGAAACGCTCGACGTCGTGCGCGCGGTCGGGTTCGCGGATGCGTTCACCTTCAAGTTCTCGCCGCGCGACGGCACGCCGGCAACGCGCATGCCCCCGGAGCTGACCGTGCCGGATGAAGTGGCGAGCGAGCGGCTGGCCCGGCTGGTCGCCACGGTGCGCGGCCTCTCGCGCGCGGCCAACGCGGGTCAGTTGGGCCGGCGCTACGAGGTGCTCGTCGAGAAAGTCTCTCGCCGCGGCGACGACGTGTTGCAGACCCGCACCCGCGACTTCAAGACGGTGCTCGTGCCCGGCGATGAACGCATGCTCGGAGAATACCTCGACGTCGAGCTCACCGGCACGACCGGGTCGACCTTCACCGGCCAGGTGGTTCGCGAACGCGAGCGGAGGCCGCTGCCGCTCGCCGTTTGAACGCGCCGCCGGCGCCTGGCTGAGGGGTCGTCGGCGCATCGCGGTACGATCGGCAATTCAACGATGCGACTGGCGGTAACCCGCGCACACAGTGTGTGCGATCATGCCGCTCGTCGTGTTGCTGCTCGCCGCATACGTCGGCGGCTTGCTCGCCGGCTTTGCTGGCTCATGGTTGCTCGGAGCTGGGCTGGCCGCGGCCCTTTCGCTCGTCGCGGCGCAACATCGACGCTCGGCCGCTCCCGCGGTCGTCGTGCTGATGCTGCTCGTCGCGACGGGAGCCCTGGTCGCATCCAC
>JBIOHX010000288.1:0-4824 GCA_044449465.1 Gemmatimonadales bacterium
ACCGAGGATTACGCCGACTGGAAGGTGGGGATGGAGTTGCCGGCGGGTCTGTTTTCGACGACGGCGTGGGGCGCGCGGGCTAACGGATTGCCCAGTGCCCCCGCGCGCCACGACGTCTTCCATGCCGACCGAGAACATGATGTGCGCCAAGGGCGTGCCTGGATACATCAGCCAGGGCGACTTGTCGGACGGCGCGCTCGAGATGCCCGTGGTCGCCGTGGTGGCGAAGGGGATGTAGGTGACGTAGAGGAGCTTGCCGCCAGTCACCTTGCCCGTGGTCGTGTCGAAGGTACCGCCGAATATCTGGTACAGCATCGACGGCTCGGTCGGCACTTTGAGCTTACCCGCCTTCACTTCCGCGAAGCGAACGGTGTCGACCTGATCGCCCTTGATGCCCTGTGCGCGGAGCGCGCGTCCGCGCGCCATGAAGGGCTCCATGCCGCGGTGATAGCAGGCCGAGTGGAAGCCCTTGGCTGCAGGGGCGGGGGCGAGGCAGATCATGTCGTTCTTGCCGGCGCGGAGCGACACGAGCTTGCCGCCGGCCGAGTACCCGAGCACGGCGGCGCCGGATTGCAGCTCCGAGGGAAGCGGCGTAATCGCGGCCGCGATCTGTTCGTCCGGCGGCGCAATTGACGGCGACGCGGCTTGCTGCTGCGCGGGGAGTACGGGCACGACGCCGAATGCGGCGGCAATGAGTGCGAGGGAGATGCGGCGCATCGCTGTGGCTCCGAGTCGAGTAGTCGCTACAAGATGGCGACGAGCTGCTTTCGAAGCGAGTCCAGCTCGGCGCTCAGGCGCGCGACGTCACGCTCGAGGGCGGCGATGCGCTCGTCGCGCTCATCGGTTCGGCGCGCGGGCCGATCGGGGCTTTCTGGCTCGATGATTTCCGGCGCCGGCGTCCCGGACAACAGATGTGCCCAGCGGGCTTCTTTTTGACCCGGCCGCCGCGGCAGCTCGACTGCCAGCTCTTTGACGCGCAAGCACTCGAGGGCAGCGTCGGCATCCGCTACGGTGGTGAGCTCGGCGAGCCGGTGGGCTCGGCCGCGAATCTCGCCGGGCGTCTGTGGGCCGCGCAGCATCAGCACGCAGAGCACGCCGAGCAGCTTAGCGTCAAGGTTCAACTTGTCGTCGGCGAGGTGCTGAAACTTCATGACGCGCGAGCCGCTGCTTTGCGCGGCACGCGCGAGCGACTGCTGGCGGAGGTTGTTCACGGCGATGCGCACGACGTCTTCGCCGAGATCCATGACCGGATCGCGATTCGATGTCTGATTGCAGGCTGTGGTCAGCGCGTTGAGCGAGAGGGGATAGGCGTCGGGCGTGGTCGCCTCTTTCTCGATGAGGGCGCCGAGGACGCGGACTTCAGTTGGCGAGAGTTGCATGTGAGCGGGGCGCGGTGGATTCTGGTGAGGAATCTACCGCGCCCCGGTCGCCACGCGTCCGACGGTCAGTGAATCGACGTGAATCCGAGAATCGCCGAGAGCACCGATCCGAGGATCGACGCCGAGCCGTTGGAGAACGTGCCGTAGCGCGTTTGACTCCCGTAGCCGTCGGAGTATCCGCGGCGAAAGCCCTGACGGAAGTAATAGTTGTAATCGCTTTGGGGAACGTAGGCGCCGTTGTAGCCGTAGTTGGCGTCCTGATAGGCGAAGGAGTTCGTGTAGTTGGATCTCAGGCCGTCGCGCCGATCGGCGACGCCCTGGTTGTAGCCTTCTTGATATCCATAGTTGACGCCCTGGCGGAGCACGTCGGCGCCGTACTGGTTGGTCTGGCGCGCCACGCCGTTAAATCGATAGCGGAAGCTCGGGGGCGTGGTGATGTATGGATCGTGCGCATAGTCGCGTTCGGCCGCGATCTGCTGACGCTGGCGCTGCAGCGCTTCCAGATACTGCTGCTGCTGTGCGAGCTCGGCCGCGTGGTGCTGGGCTTGCATTTGATTCTGACGCGCCTGGGCGGCGCGGATCTGTGAGTCGAGCCTGTTTCGATAGTCTTGCTGCCGGCCGTGCTCTTCGGTGATTCGGCGTTGCTGCTCCTGAGCAGAAACGGGCGGCGGGGCGGGGTGGGCTTCGTCGCCGCGTCCCCGGCCGCGCCCTTGCGCTCGAGCCTGTCCAACCAGCGCGATCGAGGCGATCGCGAACGCCGAGCATACGCGTACGAACGACATGATGTTGTCTCCAGTGGGAACTGACCTACTGGAGAGAGGCACCGTCCGTGCCTAGACCTTATAGTTGAGGCGCATCGTCGGCACGTCGATGTCGGCCGGCACGCTCGCCTGGCGCGCGCTCGCGCCGCCGGTTCCGGTCGGCGTGGTCACGTTGAAGTGGACGTGCATCGTCTCGATCGTGCAAGTGACGACCGCGGTGGGTGTGAAGCCGGGGCAGGCCGCGCCGGTCGACGCCGAGTCGGAGCTGAAGCTCACGGTGCCGGCGTTGGCGAACCATTCAGTGACCGCACCGCCCGCGGCAACCTGCAGCATGAGAGCGTTCACGACACCGGTGCCGTCTCCGACCGTGCCCGACACCGACGACGGCGCCGCGCCACCGCCCGC
Organism: Gemmatimonadales bacterium; assembly: GCA_044449465.1. Lineage (GTDB taxonomy): Bacteria > Gemmatimonadota > Gemmatimonadetes > Gemmatimonadales > Gemmatimonadaceae > JAQBQB01. Next base: position 2,546 of record JBIOHX010000288.1, read on the forward strand.
CTGCGCGAAGCCGCTCACCTCGAGGAGGTTCACCAGGTGCGAGGGATCGTCGAAGCCGACGAGCGTCCAGGTCGAGAATGGGTTCGTGCCGGTGAAGCGGTTGTACGCGCGATGGATGCCGACGAAGAAGAGTGGCGCGCCCGTGACGTTGGTGGTCACGTCGAGTCGTGTGGCCTGGATGCCGGCGGTGAGCACGTCGAGCGTTGAGTCGAGGAGCGACTCGAGCTCCGGGTTGCCCGGGTTCGCGGAGACGATGACGCCGCCGGTGCTGTCGAGCGATCCGAGTTGCGCGGCGGTGAGCTGCACCTGGTCTCCAGTAGCAATCGGTCCCGTGCTGTCCTTGCCGCAGGCGGAGGCCGTGACGGCCGCGGCGATGGCGCCGAGGGAGAGAGCGCGGCTAAGCTGTGCGCGAGCGCTGAACGACATGATGTCCTCGTAGACGTCGGTGTCACAGCTCAACCGCCGCCAGCGCCGCCCGGTCACCGCTCGCGGCCCCTTGCACGATGAGCGAAATTACATATCCCGCCCGTCACTCTCTCCCGCGCCTTCCGCATGCACAGCTCGCCTGCGCGCTCCGTCGCGCTCTCATTAGTCGTCGCCGCTTCGGTCAGCGCGACCGCCTGCTCCAAATCAGGACAGCCGCAACAGGGGTTCGTGCCGCCGCCCGCGCAAGTCGGCATCGTCACCGTAGTGCCGACGAGCATACCAGAACCATACGAATTCGTCGGCCAGGTCGAGCCGTACCGCCGCGTCGAGGTGCGTTCGCGGGTGGAAGGGATCGTGACGGACCGGCCGTTCACCGAGGGAAGCCTGGTCGACAAGGGGCAAGTGTTGTACAAGCTGGACGTCGTCAAGTACGACGCGGCGTATCGGAGTGCCGTGGCGCGACTCGACAACGCCAAGCGCACGCTGGCGAGGCTCGAGCCGCTGGTGCCGAAGCATGCCGTGGCGCAGCAGGACGTCGACAACGCGAGCTCGGAGCTCGAGTCGGCGCAGGCGGCGGTCGACGCCGCGAAGAAGGATCTCGACGACACGGTGATACGCGCGGAGATCGCGGGGCAGGTGGGTCGAGCGCGGATGGAGCTTGGGGCGCGCGTGACGGGGCCCGGTGACCTGTTGACGACGATCGACGAGCTCGATCCGATCTACGTGACCTTTCATCCGTCGTCGCAGCAGCTGCTCGCGTGGCAGCAAGATCCGCAAGCGCGGGCGCTTTTGTCGCCGAGCGTGACCCGCGACGGCGCGACGCCGATTGCCGCCGCGGTGCGCGTGGTGCTGCCGGACGGTTCGCTGCTGCCGCGTGTGGGTCGCATCAACTTCGTGGCGCCGACGCTCGACTCGGCGAGCGGCACGCAGGAATTTCGCGCGCAGTTCGACAACGGCGACCGCCGCCTCGTGCCGGGGCAATTCGTGCGCGTGCGGCTCGAGGGATTTGCGCGCGCCAAGGCGCTCGCCGTGCCGCAGCGCGCGGTACAGCAAGGACTCGGGCGGCAGTTCGTGTACGTCGTGGGCGCGGGCGACACCGTGACCGCGCGTGACGTGCAGCCCGGACCGTGGAGCGGCAGCCTCTGGATCATCGATTCCGGGTTGTCGCCGGGCGACCGCGTGGTCGTCGACGGCATTCAGAAGGTCGCGCCGGGGCGCGTCGTGAAGCCGGTGGCGGCGCAATGAGCGAGCCACAATACTTCTTCATCCGCCGCCCGGTGCTGGCGGCGGTCATCTCGATCGTCATCACGCTGCTCGGCCTGTTCGCGATCCAGCTGCTGCCGATCGCGCGCTACCCGCTGATCACGCCTCCGGCCGTCCGCATCACGACGAATTATCCGGGGGCGTCATCGGAAGATGCCGCCCAAGCGGTGGCCGCCCCAATCGAGGAGCAGCTCGCCGGCCTTCAAGGTTTGCTCTACTACGCATCCTCGAACGCCAGCGACGGGTCGACGAACATCACCGTCACGTTCGACGTGACGCGGAATCAGGATTTAGCGGCGGTCGACGTGCAGAACGCGGTCAAGCTCGCCGAGCCGCAGCTGCCCGACGCGGTGCGGACGAACGGGATCACGATCATCAAGGCGAACACCGACATCCTCGCCGTGATCGCGCTGCGGTCGACGGACCCGCGCTACGACGCGACCTATCTCGCCAACTATCTGAAGCTGAACGTCCTCGACGAGATCAAGCGGGTGCCGGGGGTGGGCGACGTGACGCCGTTTCCGACGCGCGACTTCGCCATGCTCCTCGAGCTCGATCCGGAGAAGATGGCGCAGCTCGGCATCACGGTG
>JBIOHX010000289.1:0-4797 GCA_044449465.1 Gemmatimonadales bacterium
ACGATCGATCTTGTCCAGGCACGTTTCGGGTTCGCCGCCGGGCCGCTTCCGGCATTGAATTCCGGCGCGACGGAGCTGCGTTGGATTCGAGCGTCATGCGCAGGTACTCATTCAATGCCACGACCATCGCGGCGCGCGGGATGATATATTCGAGCGTGCGAACAGCGGCGCACCCTTGGCAAGCGTCGCCTCTTGAGTTTGGCGCATCCCGAGACCGGAGCGTTCCCCATGGCCTCCGTACTTTCGATCACTCGAGACAAGCCCTCGCGGCGCTCCATCGCCCCCGGCCACCGCCGCGTCGCCGCGATCGACATCGGTTCCAACTCGATCCGGCAGATCGTCGCCGACGTCTCCGCCGAGGGCGCGATCCAGGTCGTCGACGAGATGAAGGCCGCGCCCCGCCTCGCCGCGGGACTCGCCGACAGCGGTGCGATCTCCGAGCTCGCCATCGCCGCTGCGACGGACGCGCTCGAGCGCATGGCGACCCTCGCGCGCCAGCTCGGCGCCGAACGCGTCGACGCCGTCGCGACGAGCGCCGTGCGCGACGCGTCGAACGCCGCCGAGTTTCTTGGCCGCGTGCAAGGGGTCACCGGGCTTCGCGTGCGCGTGCTCGACGGCGAAGAGGAAGCGCGGCTCAGCTTTCGGAGCGCCATCGCGCACTTCGATATGGGCGTCGGGCGTTCGGTCGTCGTCGACATCGGCGGCGGGTCGGTCGAGCTCGCGCTCAGCGCCGAGGGCATCATCGAGCGATTGGGATCGCTCCCGTTCGGCGCCATCCGATTGACCGAGGAATACTTGCGCGAAGGGTCATCCGACAAACAGATCAGGCGCCTGCGCCGCGCCGTCACCGCGGGCATCCATCGGCTGATCCCGAAACGCGACTGGCGCGGCGCGCAGTTCATCGGCTCCGGCGGAACGTTCACCAACCTCGCCGGCATCTACCTCGCGCGGCAGGGCGTGCTCACCGCGCGGTCGGTGCACGCGGCGCGCATCCCGCGCGCCGATCTCGAACACATCCTCGACACGCTCGCCGACATGTCGCCGGACGAACGGCGCGACGTGCCGGGCCTCAACGCCGAGCGCGCGGACATCATCGTCGCCGGGCTCGCCGTCGCCGCTGAAGTGCTGCGGCGCCTCGAGGCGCGCGAGATCGTGGTTTCGCGCTACGGGATTCGCGAGGGCTTGCTGCTCGAGGCGGCGCGCGTCGCGCCGACGATCGCCGACCCCGGAGAGGCGAGGGCGCGATCGGTGGCCGAGTTCGCCGAACGCTGCCACGTCGAGCAGCCGCACTCGTCGCACGTCCAGCGTCTCGCGCTCGAGCTGTTCGATTCGCTCGGCGAGCGGCTTGGATGCGAGCCGGCCGATCGCGCGACCCTCGCCGACGCCGCGCTACTCCACGACTCGGGGTATCACATCAGCTACGAACGCCACCACAAGCACTCGTATCATCTCATTCTCCACGCCGATCTCCTCGGCATGCCGCCGTCGGAACAGGTCGTGATCGCGAACGTGGCTCGCTACCACCGAGGCAGCGCGCCGAAGAGGGATCATCGCAACTTCGGCATGCTCGAGAAGTCGCTGCGCAAGCGCATCAAACGACTATCGGCCATTCTGCGCGTGGCCGACGGGTTCGATCGCGGCCATGTGAGCGCGGTGGCCGGCGTGAAAGTGCGGTGGCTCGAGCGCGCGCTCCGTCTCACGCCCGTACCGGCGAGCCCGCTCGCCACGATGCGGCTCGAGATGTGGGGAGCGAGCCGAAAGTCCGGGCTACTGGCTCGGCTCGCGGGCGTGCCGGTCGAAGTCGTGGCTCCGGACCGGCGGGTGCTCTCGTCCGACGCGATCGACGACGACGGGGAGATCGAGTGACTCGGATGCCGCCGCGTCGCCCCACGAGTTCTTGAGCAACCGCTCGTGCGACGCGCGAATCGCCCCATCGGGCTCGCGCTGCGTCCAGACGCCGGTCGAATGGAGCACCCAGGCTTGGCGGTTGTCTTCGAGATAAGTCTGGAGCAAGGTGCGCAGCCGGGCATGCAGCGCCGGATCTTCGACCGGCGCCACCGCCTCGACGCGGCGGTCGAAGTTGCGCTGCATCCAGTCCGATGACCCGATGTAAAACTCCTCGGCTCCGCCGTTGGCGAACTGCCAGACGCGCGAGTGTTCCAGGAAGCGGCCGATGATGCTGACGACGCGGATGTTGTCGCTCGTGCCCGGAATGCCGGGGCGCAGGCAGCAGATGCCGCGCACGATGAGGTCGATCGCGACACCGGCCTGCGACGCACGATAGAGCGCGTCGATGACGTCGGGGTCGACGAGCGCGTTCATCTTGCCGACGATGCGGGCCGGCCGGCCGGCGGCGGCGTGGATCGCCTCGCGATCGATCAGCTCGATGAACCGCGCCCGCAGATTCACTGGCGCCACGAGCAGCTTGCGGTACAGGAGCTGGTGCGAGTAGCCGGTGAGCGAGTTGAACAAGTCGCTGGCGTCGGCGCCGATCGACGGGCTGCAGGTGAACAGCCCGATGTCGGTGTACTGCCGCGCTGTGCGAGAATTGTAATTCCCGCTCCCCAGATGCACGTACCGGCGGATGCCGTCGGTCTCGCGCCGCACGACGAGCGCCATCTTGGCGTGGGTCTTGAGTCTCGCCACGCCGAACGCCACGTGCACGCCGGCGTCCTCGAGCTGCCGCGCCCAGGTGATGTTGTTCGCTTCGTCGAACCGCGCCTTGAGCTCGACGATCACCGCCACCTGCTTGCCGCGCTGCGCCGCCTCGACCAACGCCGCGGCCAACGCCGTGTCGCCCGACGTTCGGTAGAGCGTGAGCTTGATCGCCTGCACCTGCTCGTCCTGCGCCGCTTCCTCGAGGAAGCGCTCGACCGACGTCGCGAACGAGTCGAACGGGTGGTGCACCAGCAGGTCGCCGTCGCGGATGGTGTCGAAGATGCTCCGGTTCGCGTCGCGCACCTCGGCCGGCACCGCCGGCGCGAACGGCGGATCCTTGAGCGCCGGCAGGTCGAGCGACTGGAGACCAACGAGATCGACGAGATCGAGGAGGTGCCCCGCGCCGTGGATGTCGCGCTCGCTCAGCCGGCCCGCCTCGGGAATGTCGTCGTCGCGCAGCTCGTCGAGCAGGAGCGCGCGGAGATGCGCTGGCATGTCGTCCTGCACCTCGACGCGCACCACCTCGCCGAACCGGCGCTTGAAAACCTGTTCCTCGATCGTGGCCAGCAGATCTTCCGGTTCCTCGACCGGCAAATCGAGATCGGAGTAGCGCGTGATCCGGAAGGCGTACCAGCCGACGATCTCCATGCCGGAGAAGAGCGCGCCGAGGTTGGCACCGATCACCTGCTCCAGCGGCACGAAGTGATTGGGCCGGCCGCTTACGGGCACCCAGCGCGGCAGGCTCTTCGGCACCTTTACCCGCGCGAAGTGGACGTCGCCCCGCTCGGGGTCGCGAATCTCGACGGCCAGCGACAGCGAGAGATTCGAGATGTACGGGAACGGATGGCCCGGGTCGACGGCGAGCGGCGTGAGCACGGGAAAGATCTGCGACTCGAAGTATTCGTCGATCTCGCCCCACTCGCTCGGCGTCAGATCGGGCACCCCGAGCAGCCGGACACCGCGGCCACTCAGCTCGTGGAGCAGATCATCGAGGCAGCGACGCTGGAGCGCACAGAGGCGGCCGACTTCGCCGTAAATCGCGTCGAGCGCGTCCCGCGGCGCCAATCCGTCGCGCGCCGACTGCACCACGCCGGCCGCGGCCTGCCGGCGCAGGCCGGCCACGCGCACCATGAAGAACTCGTCGAGATTCCCCGAGAAGATGCCGAGAAACTTGAGCCGCTCGAGCAGCGGCACGCGGGGATCGAGCGCTTCGTGGAGGACGCGGCCATTGAAGGCGAGCCAGCTCAGCTCACGATTGAGGTAGAGCGCGGAACTGGTATGACCGTTGGACATTCGGCAGGCGGATCGAAGAGGCGGGCGTTGCCCTTAGTTATACCCCGCGCGACGATCGATCGGCCAGAGCAGTTCGTGATCGGCTACGTTACAATGACGTCACCCCGGCGGTTGCTCGCGACGGGCAGAACCGTCTGCCGAAATGGCACGCCGAGGCAAGCGCTGGCCGAGGCGTGACTTCGAACCAGCCAGGGGCGCCGCCCGGTGCTACGCGCCCGTAATCCGGCGCCGCGGCGAGGTCGAGGCAGCCACAACATCTTCCTTCCGTTCGATCTGTAGTTCCCTCCGCTCGGCCTGCGATTTCCCGAAGTTGCTCCATTTTTCGCCGCACCGGCTCCGCATTTCCCCTTGCTGACTCCGCATTTCCGCGCGTCTGATCCGGGAATCCTCTCATCGAGCCCATCGCGGCGCGCGCTCGACACGCAACCGTCCGTGCTTGACGTGCGTTCGCCCATGCTCGACGTGCGCTGGCCCACGCTTGACCCGCAGTTGCCCGAGCTTGACGCGCCGTTGCCCGAGCTTGACCCGCCGTTGCCCGAGCTTGACGCGCAGTTGCCCGAGCTTGACCCGCCGTTGCCCGAGCTTGACGCGCCGTTGCCCGAGCTTCGCCCGCGCTGGCGCATGCTTGACGCGCGTTCGCCCGCGCCTGGCCCGAGCTGGCCCCAGCTTGGACCGTTGCTGCCCCAGCTTGACCCGTTGTTGCCCGAGCTTGAGCCGTAGTTGCCTGAGCTCGGCCCGTAGTTGCCTGAGCTCGGCCCGTAGTTGCCCGAGCTTGACCGGCAGATGCCTGAGGTTGACCCGCACGCGCCCTCGGTTGACCCGCCGTCGCTCGAGGTTGACCAGTAG
>JBIOHX010000290.1:0-4781 GCA_044449465.1 Gemmatimonadales bacterium
CTCGACCAGAACATCTCCCGCGGCGACGTGCCGCGCGGCACGTCGGTGCCGGCGGAGAACACCGACGGCTTCGTCATTACGAAGCTCTCGGTGAACGGCGCGGCGGTCAATCTCGACCCCTCGGCCGGGTTCGGCGGACGGGGCGGGCGCGGCGCGGCGCCGAGCGAGCCGGTGGCGATCGGCATACATACGACGTCGGCGTCGATCCTTTTGCCGTCGCCGATCGCGGCGAAGAGCAACGCGACGATCGACGTCGAGTGGCACTACAAGCTCGCCGGCGGGGCGGGGCGCGGGCACCGCATGACCTACCGTTGGGGCGACACGTTGTACCAGGTGGCGCAATGGTACCCGCGCGTCGCGGTCTACGACGATCTGCGCGGGTGGGACACCGATCCGTATTTGGGGCCGTCAGAGTTCTACAACAATTTCGGCCACTTCGACGTGAGCCTGGATGTGCCGGCCGGCTGGATCATCGGCGCGACGGGGGTGCTGCAGAATCCGGAGCAGGTGCTGACGCCGGCGGCGCGCGAGCGACTGTCGCACGTGCTCGAGTCGGACTCGTCGCGCGCGATCGTGGGACCGGAGGAGACGGGCGCAGGACGCGCGACGGCGGCCGGCGACCGGCTGGTCTGGCACTTCGTCGCCGACACCGTGAACGACTTTGCCTGGGCGACCGCCAAGAACTTCGTGTGGGACGCGACCCGCGCCACGATCCCCGGCCGCGGGCCTATTCCAGTTTACTACTACTATCTGCCGGGCCACGCGCCGCAGTACGCGCAGGCCGCAGCCATTCTCCGGCACGCGCTCGAGTTTTACTCCAAGCTCTGGATGCCCGACCCGTTTCCGCAGCACACGATGGTCGACGGTCCGGACAACGGCATGGAATACCCGATGCTGGTGATGTCGAACGACCGGCCGGCAGACCACGAGACTGGCCACCAATGGTGGCCGATGACGGTGAGCGGCAACGAGACGTGGTACGGCTGGATGGACGAAGGCTTCAATCAATACATGAACATCCTCTCCGGCGCCGACGAAGCGCACGAAGCGCCGGTGCTCGACGGACGCGGGCAGTCGTACGGCCGCACGAGCGGCGACGAGCGTGAGGCGCCGCTGATGTGGGACGCGAACTACGGCGGACCGATGTATTCGTTCCAGGCGTACGGCAAGGCGCCGCTGATGCTGTCGATGCTCGGCGGCATCGTCGGCGACACGGCGGTGTGGCGCGCGCAGAGCGAATACGCGAAGGCTTGGCGGTTCAAGCATCCGTCGCCCTGGGACTATGCGTTCTTCATGAGCAACGCGCTGCACCGCGATCTCGGCTGGTTCTGGAACTACTGGCTGTTCACGACCGAATCGGTCGACGAGTCGATCCAGCGGGTGACGACGAATGGCGGGCGAACGACGGTGACCGTTCGGCAGGATGGCCAGATGCCCGCGCCGGTGGTGCTCGAGGTGCAGCTTGCCCCGAGCGGCGGGGCGATTCGCAAGATGCGGAACGCGGTGATCGAAGGCGATACGGCGGTCGTCACGTGGCCGGTCGATGTCTGGTTCAACGGGAGCAAGACTTTCGAGGCACCGCTCGACTTGGGCGGGCGCAAGATCGAGAAGATCGTGCTCGATCCGCACTGCCGGTTCCCGGATCGGGATCCGTCGGACAACGTATGGCCGAGGGAGGCTGGTCCAGCGAGTGCACCGGCGGCGGGGGGCGGTCGGCGGGGGCCGGTGTGCCTGAATTAATTGGGATCGAGCGCGGTATGGTTCGATGACGATGGAAACGACCGATTTTACGGAGCGGACGGATTGTGACGGAGGAGAGCCGCGGCTGCGACAACAGAAATTAGATGTCGTACGCTCGTCGGATCGTCTCGGCCAACTTGCGGCGGGGGCGCGTACCGTCCAGCCAGAGCGCGTCGAGGGGTTTCTCGAGCGTCGAGAGTTGACTATCGAGCAGCGACGGGCCGGCGAAATGTTCGTGCTTCCGCACGCGTTTTTCGAGGCGCTGCTCGAGGACGGCGCGCGGCACGTCGAGGTACACGAACCGCACGGCGCCGGGAACGGCGCCGCGCGGCACGAGCGCGTCGCGGTACGATTGCTTGAGCGCCGAGCAGGCAAGGATGGCGTGGCCGCGCCGCGAGATGACCTCGGCGATCAGCTTTCGCAGCGTCTCGAGCCATGGCCGGCGATCGGCGTCAGTCAAACCATGGCCGGCGTGCATCTTGGCTTTATTCTTCGCCGAGTGGTAGTCGTCGGCGTCGTAGAAGGTCCAGCCGGTCGCTTGGGCGAGTTTGTTTCCGAGGTGGGTTTTCCCCGCCGCCGACACGCCCATGATCACGATCACGCTCGGGGGTTTCGTCCGCGCCATGCCGCAATGTAGGGCATTTGGTGCCCCACGATCCACGTCCTACGCAGCCGGGGTGCGATTTCTGCGTGGCTGAGCGACCCCATGCACACAATGCGCGCCCTCACCGTGCAGCCCGGCGTCGCCGACTCGCTGCAGCTCGAAAGCTTTCCCGTTCCCGGTCCGGAGCGCGGCAACGTGCTCGTTCGCGCCGTCGCACTCGGTGTTTGCGGCACTGACCGCGAGATCATCGCCGCGAAGTACGGCACCGCGCCTCCCGGCCACCAACGGCTGATCATCGGCCATGAATCACTCGGCCGCGTCGAAGAGGCGCCGAAGGATTCGGGGCTGGCCGCCGGCGACCTGGTCATCGGCGTCGTGCGACACCCGGACCCCGTCCCCTGCGAGAACTGCGCGGCGGGCGAATGGGATATGTGTCGCAATGGCAAGTACACCGAGCATGGCATCAAGGCGCTCGACGGTTTCGCGTCGGAGTACTATCGACTCGACGCCGCCTACGTCGTGCGGCTCGATCAGACGCTCGGCATTCACGGCGTGCTCACGGAGCCGGCGAGCGTCGTCGCCAAGGCGTGGGATCACACCGAGCGCATCGGCCGCCGCGCGCACTGGGATCCGCGGCGGGTCCTCGTCACCGGGGCTGGACCGGTTGGTCTGCTCGGCGCGTTGCTCGGCGTACAGCGCAAGCTGGAGGTCCACGTGCTCGATCGCGCCACCGACGGGCTCAAGCCGCGGATGGTCGCCGCTCTCGGGGCGACGTATCACTCCGGGAGCCTGGACGACATTCCCGGCGACTTCGACGTGATCCTGGAATGCACCGGCGCGCCGTCGCTCGTGTTCGCGGTCGCCGGGCGCGCGAGCCCGGACGGGATCGTGTGCCTGGCCGGCGTCTCGGACGTCGGGGCGACGCGCGAGGTCGACGTCGGCTCGCTCAACCGGGCGATCGTGCTCGGGGACCGCGTGATCTTCGGCTCGGTGAACGCCAACCGCCGGCACTATCGCGCGGCGATCGAGGCGCTCGCGGCCGCCGATGCCGATTGGCTCTCGCGGCTGATCACCCGCCGCGTTCCGCTGGAGCAGTGGCGCGACGCGTTCACCCTCGAGCACGATGATGTGAAAACTGTGATCGACTTCTCGTCCGGCGGCGCCGTGTCGAGCGCGAGCTGACGCGCCGCGCATGAGCAACCGCATCGAGGACTACGCGCTCATCGGGGATTGCGAGACGGCCGCGCTCGTGGCGCGCGACGGATCGATCGACTGGCTCTGTTGGCCGCGCTTCGACTCCGGCGCCTGCTTCGCCGCGCTGCTCGGCGGCCCGGAGAACGGCCGGTGGAAGCTCGCACCGGCGGAGGAGAGGCCACAGGTGTCGCGGCGCTATCGCGGCGATACGATGATCCTGGAGACGACCTTCACGACCTCGGAGGGCGAGGTACTCGTGATCGACTTCATGCCGCTGCGCGACGGCAAGTCGAACGTGGTACGCACGGTGGTCGGCAAACGCGGGCGCGTTCGCATGCGGACGCAGTTGATCCTCCGCTTCGACTACGGCTCGATCGTGCCGTGGGTGAGCCGGCTCGACGACGGCTCGCTCCGCGCGGTGGCTGGACCGGACATGACGGTGATTCGCGCCGACGTGCCGCTGCACGGCGAAAAGCTGACGACGGTGGGCGACTTCACCGTCGGCGAGGGCGACCGGGTGTCGTTCGTGATGACCTGGGGTCCATCGCATCTCGACCCGCCGAAGCCGGTCGATCCGATCAAGGCGCTCGAGATCACCGAACAATTCTGGACCCAGTGGGCGTCCCAGTGCAGTTACGAGGGTCGGTGGCGGGAGCCGGTGATACGGTCGCTAATCACGCTCAAGGCACTGATCTATGCTCCAACCGGCGGCATCGTTGCCGCGCCGACAACGTCGCTCCCCGAGCACTTGGGCGGCGTGCGCAACTGGGACTATCGGTTCTGCTGGCTGCGCGACGCGACGCTCACGCTGCTGGCGCTGATGAACGGCGGCTATTTCCGCGAAGCCGCCGCCTGGCGCGATTGGCTGTTGCGCGCCGCGGCCGGCAGCGCGAATCAGGTTCAGATCATGTACGGCTTGGCCGGGGAACGACTGCTGCGCGAGTGGGAGCTGCCGTGGCTGCCGGGATATGAAAATTCAAAACCCGTTCGCGTCGGCAACGCCGCGCACGAGCAGCTTCAGCTCGATGTCTTCGGCGAGGTGATGGACGCGCTGCACCAGGCGCGGCAGGGCAAGATTCCCGAGAGCGACGAGGCGTGGTCGTTGGAGCGCGCGCTGATCGACCAGCTCTGCCGCATCTGGCGGAACCCGGACCAGAGCATCTGGGAAGTGCGCGGCAAACCCCAGCAGTTCACGCACTCGAAGGTCATGGCCTGGGTGGCGCTCGACCGCGCGGTGAAGAGC
>JBIOHX010000291.1:0-4780 GCA_044449465.1 Gemmatimonadales bacterium
CATCAGCTTCGACCCCAAGGTGCGCTGCCAGCAGGTCGCTGGAAACAACCCCCTCGTGCTCGACACCTGCCTCGCCCAACAGGCGGCGCAGCCGACGAACGAGGTGCCGGTTGGATCGAGCACCGCCGGCGGCCCGCAGTACAACTTCCCGGCGACGACATCGATCGTGAGCGATTTGGGGTTCAGTCTGACGCCCAAGTGGACCGCGCACTGGAATACGACGTACGACTTGGAGCATCACCAGTTCGCGACGCACATCGTCCAACTCCAACGCGAGCTGCACGACTGGCGCGCCAACTTTGGGTTCACTCAGTCGCCAAACGGCAATTTCGCGTTCACCTTCACGATCGCGCTCAAGGCCGAGCCGGACCTCAAGTTCGATTACAATCGGGCGACGGTTCGGAATGGCATCGTGCCGTTCTAAGACCACTTAGAATCGTTCTCAAAAGGCGCCGCCCGGCTGTCCTCTCGCGGTGACGCTCCTTGGCAGGTGCGTTCGACCAACCGGCAGCAGGCCAATCACTTAGCGCCTCGGATCGGTCGGCGCAGACCCTGCAATGCGTGGGCGTGGAACCCACCCGGAGCGCTCATGCGCCTGTCTCGCGTGCTGGTCGTGCCGCTCGTGCTGTCGATCGGAGCTTGTGACGCGCTGACGGGGCCGTTCACCGATCCCGATGCACCGACCAACCTCACCTACGAGTTGATTCCGAGCGGCGATCCCAACTTGCCGCTCGGTGTGCTCCTGAGCTGGGACATTCCGCGCAGCGGCAACGCCAATTCGTTCAACGTGTACGGGCGCGACGGCGGAAGCGACTGGCAGCTGCGAGCGACCACGACGTCGCCCAGTTTTCACGATGCCGGCGTGCCTGAGTCGCAGTACTACGTCGCGACGGTGGATGAGAACGGGAATGAGCTCGGGCGCTCGCAGGTTCTCACGATCGACCTTTCGGCGCGACTGCCCGCGCCAACCGGTCTCACGTCGGTATCGCTCAACACGGCGATCCAGCTCATCTGGAACGACAACGCGGTCGCTGCCTCGAATGGCACGTTCGACCACTACCGCGTTTATTCGACGCCGTACGACGACACGCGGGGCGTCTGCACCAGCAACTGGGTCGTCGAGGGAACGACCGTTTCGGATGGATTTCTCGCCGGCAATCTCGCCAACGGGCAGTCGCGCTGCTTCGCCGTGAGCGCGTTGACGCGCGACGGCCACGAGAGCGAGTGGAGCGCCGCTCGGCTCGACACGCCGCGGTTCGACGCGCAGAACGCGATCGTCTACGCGACCGCGTCGCGCGCCGACAGCTCGGGCTTCCTGTTCATCGACGACACGACCCAGCGTCTTGGCGTCGTTACGCGCTCGACGCGCGCGGACCTCGATCTCAAGGTCGAACGTCACGCCGACGGCACACTCTGGGTAACACCGGGACGAACCGGCGCGACGCTTGTGCTCTATTCGCCCGCGCCGGTTGCCGACCTCACGTCAGTCGATCGCGCGCCGTCGTCGGGTTACGCCGCGCAGAGCCTGCAGGCGATTCCGGGGCTGGCGTACGTCTTTCGACTGCAGAACGCGGATGGCGTCCACTTCGCCGCGCTGCGCATCGACTTCGTGACGAACGACTACGCAGTGTTCGACTGGTCGTATCAGAGCGCGCCGGGTAACGTGGAGCTGTCGCGGCGCTGATCGTCGAGCGGATCCGCTCGCGGAGGTTGGGGGGCGCACTTGAATTGTCCAAGTACCCCCCTGACATTCCCGCACATGACGAACGAGGTCGTCCTCGACGGGAATTCGCTCACGCTCGAACAGGTCGCGGCCGTCGCCCACGGCCATGCTCGCGTCTCGATGGCGCCGGCCGCCCGAAAGCGCGTGCTCGCCACGCGACGCGTGGTAGACGATCTGGTGCAGCGCCGCGCCGTCGCTTACGGAGTGACGACGGGATTTGGGAAACTGTCGGATGTCGCCATTCCACCGGATCGGCTCGCCGAGCTGCAGGTGAATCTCGTGCGCAGCCACGCCGTTGGCGTCGGTGATCTGTTGCCGGAACGTGAAGTGCGCGCAATGATGCTCCTCCGCGCGAACGTCATCACCAAAGGATATTCTGGCGCGCGCCCCGAGCTCGCCGATCTTCTGCTCGGCATGCTGAACGCAGGGCTCTGGCCGCCGATTCCGGAACAGGGAAGCGTCGGGGCGAGCGGTGATCTCGCGCCGCTGGCGCATCTCGCACTCGCCGTGATCGGCGAAGGTACGCTCACGCGCGGAGACCGAGCCGGCCCCGCCGTCGAGATGCTGCGCTTGGCCGGGCTCACGCCGGCATCACTCGAATCGAAGGAAGGGCTGACCCTCATCAACGGTACGCAGGCGCATACGGCGATCGCAGCGCTCGCGCTCGTGGACGCGCACCGACTCTGGCGCACCGCGCACGTTGCCGGCGCAATGTCGCTCGAAGCGTTGCGCGGCACGCCCGTCGCCTTCGACTCGCGCATCCAGGACGCGCGCGGCCAGCTCGGGCAGGCGGCGTCGGCGGCATATCTGCGCGAGCTCCTCGCCGACAGCGAGATTCGCGAGTCGCACCGCGAGAACGATTCGCGGGTGCAGGACGCGTACGCCCTGCGCTGCATGCCACAGGTGCACGGCCCCGTGCTCGACGCGATCGACTTCGCCGCCGGCGTGATCGGTCGCGAGCTCAATGCGGCGACCGACAATCCGCTCGTCTTCGAGGATGGCTCTCTCTTGAGCGGCGGGAACTTTCACGGCCAGTCGGTGGCAATGGCGCTCGATTTTCTCGCGATCGCGCTCACGAACCTCGCGACGATCTCAGAGCGCCGGATCGACCGGCTGGTGCATCCGGATCTGAACGAGGGTCTGCCGCCCTTTCTCACGCGCGATGCCGGCGTCAACTCCGGATTCATGATGGCGCAGGTGACCGCGGCGTCGATCGCCAGCGAGTGCAAAGTGCTCTCGCATCCGGCCAGCGTCGACACGATCCCAACGGACGGGAACAAGGAAGACATGGTTCCGATGGCGATGACCGCGGCGTGGAAGCTGCGGCGCGTCGTGCGGAACGTGCGCTACGTGCTCGCGATCGAGCTGATGTGCGCGGCGCAAGGACTAGACTATCGCGCGCCGCTCAAACCCGGGCGCGGCGTGCTGCGCGCGCACGCCGCGGTGCGGCGGCTGGTGCCGGCCCTCGAGCGGGACCGCACACTCTCGCCAGACGTAGAGCGGCTAGCCCGGGCGATCGCGGATGACGAGATCTCATCTTCAACCATGGCCGTCTGATGTCTTCGACGATCACGAACACGATGCCGCGCGGCATTCGCGGCGTGCGCACCATTCGCGCGCCGCGCGGCTCGACGCTCTCCTGCAAGGGGTGGCAGCAGGAAGCGGCCCTCAGAATGCTCATGAACAACTTGGACCCCGAGGTGGCGGAACGTCCAGGCGACCTCGTCGTCTACGGAGGAACGGGCCGCGCGGCGCGAAGTTGGGAGGCGTTCGACGCGATCGTCACCGCGCTCCGCCGACTGGAGAACGACGAGACGCTGCTCGTCCAGAGCGGCAAGCCGGTTGGAGTGTTCCGCACGCACGCGTGGGCCCCGCGAGTGCTCATCGCCAACAGCAATCTCGTGGGGCGTTGGGCAACGTGGGATTATTTCCGCGAGCTCGAGCGCCTTGGACTCATCATGTACGGTCAGATGACGGCCGGCTCGTGGATCTACATCGGTTCACAGGGAATCCTTCAAGGTACGTACGAGACGTTCGGCGCTGTCGCCCGCACGCACTTCGGCGGATCGCTCGCCGGCCGCTTCGTGCTCACCGCGGGCCTCGGCGGCATGGGTGGCGCCCAGCCGCTCGCCGCGACGATGAACGGTGCGGCGATACTGGGGATCGACGTCGACGAGGCGCGCATCGACAAGCGGCTCGAGACGAAGTACTGCGATCGCAAGACCCGGAGCCTCGACGAAGCGCTCGCCTGGATTCGCGAGGCGGTGAGCACGCGGCGCGCGCTCTCCGTGGGTCTCGTCGGCAACGCCGCGGAGATCATTCCCGAGCTCGTATCGCGCGGCGTCACGCCGGACGTGCTCACGGACCAGACGAGCGCGCACGACACGCTCAACGGTTATGTTCCCGCCGGGCTCACCTTGACTCAAGCCGCCGAGCTGCGCCGCGCCGACCCGGCAACGTATGTGCAGCGCGCCAATGCGTCGATCGTTCGACATGTCGAGGCGATGCTGTCGCTCCAGCAGCGCGGCGCGATCACTTTCGATTACGGCAACAACATCCGAACCGTCGCCCTCGACAACGGCGTGCGGAACGCGTTCGACATTCCAGGGTTCGTCCCGGAATACGTCCGCCCACTGTTCTGCGAGGGGAAGGGTCCGTTCCGCTGGGTCGCGCTTTCCGGTGATCCGCGCGATCTCGCGCGCACCGACGAGCTGGTGCTCGAGCTATTTCCAGGCGACGAGCATCTCCACCGGTGGATCGCGCTGGCGCGAGAGCGTGTGCAATTTCAAGGGCTTCCGGCCCGCATCTGTTGGCTAGGCCAGGGCGAGCGCGCACGATTCGGCGTCGCGCTCAACGACCTCGTGGCGAGCGGCGACATCTCGGCGCCGATCGTGATCGGCCGCGACCATCTCGACACCGGCAGCGTGGCGTCGCCGTTCCGCGAGACCGAGGCGATGAAGGACGGGTCGGACGCGATCGCCGACTGGCCCATCCTCAACGCGCTGGCGAACACCGCGGGCGGCGCCTACGCCTACGGCTGGCTCTTCGGCGTGGAGC
>JBIOHX010000292.1:0-4742 GCA_044449465.1 Gemmatimonadales bacterium
GACGCGTCGGCGACGACCGCCACGACAGACGCGTACTTCGACGCGATGTGGGCGCGTGGCCCCGATCCCTGGGACCACGGCGGCCGCTTCTACGAGCTCTACACCGC
This sequence comes from Gemmatimonadales bacterium, assembly GCA_044449465.1. Classification (GTDB taxonomy): domain Bacteria; phylum Gemmatimonadota; class Gemmatimonadetes; order Gemmatimonadales; family Gemmatimonadaceae; genus JAQBQB01. The sequence continues at coordinate 108 of JBIOHX010000292.1, forward strand.
AGACGACGATTACTCGTATCAGGATGCGCTGTTACTCGGCGAGCGTCTCTACCGTCGCGATCTCATCACCGACGACAGCCTCGCGGTGTTGGCCGATACGACGGTGCCGCGGCTCGCGCGCGCCTACGCCAAGGCACACCCTGACGAGCGGCCGCTCGACCCGGACGAGGAGGGCGACTCCGATCCCGCGATGTCGGCTACCGCCGAGCTCGACGTGCTCGAGGTGTTCGGGCCCTACGTGTCGTACGAGTATCGCGTCGACCTGTCGAACGCGGGCGCGCGCGGTTGGCACTCCACGCGGCGCGGCGTGCTCGACCTGCGCACCGGCAAATCCGTCAGCGTCGCCGAGCTGTTCGGCGATTCGGCGGCAACACGCATCATCGGTGCGGGACGTCGCAGCTTCGAGGCGATGCGCGACTCGGTGCTCCAACTGCGTCCCTCGCTCTCCGCCAACCAGCGACGCGCCGCCGATGCACTCGCGCGCCGTTCGTTCGACGAGCGCAGCTTCACCCTCTCAGTGGTCGCCGGCTCGCCTGGGGTGGGGTTCGGAGTGCCGGCGCGCGGCGAGGGCGCGTCGGGCAGCGTCGCCGAGATCGATCCAGTCGCGGCCACCGGCGCGGGCTGGTGGGGCGCCGTGGCGCGCGGGCTGCCGACGACGGACGACGCGGACAATGACCGCTGGCAGGGCGCGGGCTATCGGGTGATCGCGCGCTACGATACGACGGGCGAAGTGGCGCATCTGTCAATCGCCGACAGCGCGCGCCGCGAGTGGCCGGTCGGCGCCATGCTCGGGCCGCTGCACCGCATCGACTGGCTGGATCGTCTTGCGATTGGCGACTCGACGCGCGGCGCGCTCACGCGCGCCTTCGACGAGGCGTCGAACTACGACGAGAACACGCGCGTCGCCATGGCGGCGGCGCACCCTCCCATTCACTTCGCCCGAGCCCATGCGCGCAACGAAAAGGGTGAGCGACAGCCGGCACGAAACGTCCGAGCTCATGATGCCTGGTCATGCGAACAACCTCGGCCACGTGTTTGGCGGCGTGATCCTGTCGATGATGGACAAGTGCGCGGCGATCGCCGCTTTTCGACACAGCCGCGCCAGTGTGGTCACGGCGTCGATCGATCGCGTCGACTTTCGCGAGCCGATCTATCTCGGTGATCTCGTGGTGATGAAAGCGAGCATCAACTATGTGGGCCGCACGTCGATGGAAGTGGGCGTTCGCGTCGAGGCGGAAAACCTGCTCACCGGGCGGCGACGGCACACCAACTCCTGCTATCTGACGTTCGTTGCCGTTGATTCAAACGGTCGTCCCATCGATGTACCGCTGCTCGAGCCGGAAACGGAAGACGAGTGGCGGCGCAACGCGGCAGCGCGCGAACGCAGACGCCGCCGCCTCGAGGAGCGTCAGGCCGAGGAGTCGGGGCGCGAATCAGAAGCCTGACGTTCACGATCCACGCTACCTTTCGTCATGACGCAGTTCACCGTCGACCAAGCCAACCGAACGCTTCCGCTGGTTCGCAAGATCCTCGAGGACGTCGTCGCACATCATCGCCGCTGGCGGGAAACCATTCTCGAGCTCGACCTGGCCGCATCGACCGCGCGTGCCGACGATCCGCACACCAATCCGGTGAACCTCGAGCGGAAGGCGTTGACGCTCGCGCGCGAGCTCGAGGGGTACACGCGCGAGCTCGCCGATCTCGGCATTCAGCTCAAAGATCCGCGTTTGGGCCTCGTCGACTTCCCGAGCGAAGTCGGCGGCCGGCCGGTGTTGCTCTGTTGGCGGCTCGGCGAGCCCGAGGTCCAATTCTGGCACGAGGTCGACGCCGGTTACGCTGGACGCCAGCGGTTGTCGCCGGAGCTCGTTGGATGAAATCTGTGAGATTGTGGCAATCGCCGGACGGCATCGAGTGGGTGGTGGACGTCGAGCTTCCGGGCTCGAGCAATGCGATGGTGCTGTTCCGCCATCCCAGCGGCGCGAGCTCGCGGCTCGACCGGTACAACTGGTACATCAGCAACGGGCCGGAAGCGCGGAGCGTCACGTCGCACCTTTCCAAAAGCAAGGTGCTCGACTCGCTCGACGACACCGAGCTCGCGCGGCTCTACCGCCGCTCGATGCGCATCTCGCGTCCCGATGCGCTCCTGCCCGCGGCGGCGTCGGACGGCTGAGCCGCCGTCTCCCCGTCGCCGGCGTCGCGAAACGGTACGTCGAGCTCCAATCCGTCTTTTCCAATGAGTGTTGGCGCAAACACCTCGCGCGCCTCGCGCTCGAGGTCAGACGCGTCGCGCGAATAGCGCGCTGAAAAGTGCGTCAGCAATAGCCGGCGCACGCCGGCCTCCCGCGCTACCCCCGCCGCCTCACGCGCCGTCGAGTGGCCGGTCTCCACCGCGCGCTCCGCTTCTTCGTCGCCAAAAGTGGCCTCGTGCACGAGGAGGTCGGCGCCGCGCGCCGCGTCGATCGTCGCCTGGCAGGGACGCGTGTCGCCGGTGATGACCACGGTGCGGCCGGGCCGCGACGGGCCGACGAGCATCGACGGCTCGACGATGCGGCCGTCGTCGAGGGTCACCGGCTGGCCGCGGTGGATGCGTCCCCAGAGCGGGCCTTCGGGGATGCCAAGCTCGCGCGCCAGATCGGGATTGAAGCGGCCCTTTCGCTCCTCCTCCACGATGGCGTAGCCGAGCGACGTCGAGCCGGCGTGTTCGACGGGAAAGCCGCTGATCGCATAACCATTTCGCTCTACGCGCCGGCCGAATTCGATCTCGTGCACCTCGATCGGAAAGGTCGAGCGCTCGAATCCCATGGCCTCGACGCGGCGCAACGTCCTCGCCGCGCCGCGCGGACCCCAAAGCCGCAGGCGCTCGGCGCGGCCCTGCAGTGCCATGGTCCGGATCAGCCCCATGACACCGAGCAGATGGTCGGCGTGCATGTGGGTGAAGAAGATGTCTTCGAGCGCGAACGACACCCCGTAGCGCATCATTTGGCGCTGCGTTCCTTCGCCGCAGTCGAACATGAGCGTCTCACCCTCGCGGTGAACGGCGAGCGACGACACGTTGCGCTCGACGGTCGGCCGTGATGCGGACGTACCAAGCAGGAGAACGCTCAGCGACATGGCCGGGAATATAGTGCGAGCGTGGATCCGATCTTGCGGCGCACGATTCGCCATGGCGACGACGAAGCGCACGCGCTCGACCGCACGAAAGCCAAAGCCGCCGTTCCCGGCGCAGCATCAGCGCCGGCCGGGGCTCGAATCGAAGATGAAGCCACACCCGCGGTTCGAGGCGCCGGACTACAAAGGCTCGGGGAAGCTGGACGGCCGTGTGGCCCTCGTCACAGGCGGCGACTCCGGCATCGGCCGATCGGTTGCCGTGCTCTACGCGCGCGAGGGGGCGGACGTCGCCATAGTCTACCTGCCCATGGAGCAGTCGGACGCGGAAGTCACGGAGAGCGCCGTCGTTGCCGAAGGGCGGCGGTGCCTGCTCATTCCGGGCGACGTGCGCGACTCGCGTTTCTGCGAGCGCGCCGTGCAGGCGGTGGTCGACGCATTCGGCTGGATGGACATCCTCGTCAACAACGCGGCATATCAGCAGCATCAGGAGTCGATCGAGGAGCTGAGCGACGAACAGTTCGAGCGCACCTTCCGCACGAACATCTTCGGCTACTTCTATATGGCACGTGCCGCGGTCAAGCACATGCAGCCGGGGAGCGCGATCGTCAACACCGGCTCGATCACCGGTCTTCAGGGCAGCGCGCAGCTCCTCGACTACTCGGCGACCAAGGGCGCGATCCACGCGTTCACCAAGTCGCTCGCGCAGAGTCTCGTCGAGCGGCAGATCCGAGTGAACTGCGTGGCACCGGGCCCGATCTGGACGCCGCTCAACGTGGCCGACAAACCGGCCTCGAAGGCGGCGAAGCATGGCGCCGAGGTGCCGATGAAGCGTCCCGGGCAACCGGAGGAGCTGGCACCGACCTATGTCTTCTTCGCTTCGAACGCCGATTCGAGCTACATCACGGGCGAGGTACTGACTTTGCTAGGAGGAGAGACGACGGCCGGCTGACGCGAGGGTCACAAATCACGAACCGCGCGTCGGGAGCCCGCGCGTCCCCCGTATTCCGGCGCATTGTTTGCATTCGATTTGACCGCATTGGCCCGGGGGGGCCTGAGGCAGGCGGCGTCGGACCCACAGGCACGTGCGGGGCTGAACGTCCACGATTCGATCAGCCATTCTTAGGAGGAGCAGGATGCCGAACAGACCGGGCAACGATGATCGCATCACGGCGACGGGAACGAACGGCGCTGGCGATCGCGCTGGAAGTCAGCGCGACAACTCGAATGACAACGCGCGCGGATCGGCGAGCGGGAATTCGCAGGCGCGCTCGCGCAGCAATCGCGGTTTCGCGTCGATGGACCGCGAGAAGCAGCGCGAGATCGCGAGCAAGGGCGGACGTGCCGCGCACGCAAAGGGGACCGCACACGAATTCGATTCAGGCGAAGCTCGCGAGGCCGGCCGCAAGGGCGGCGTGGCGGTGAGCCGTAACCGCGACCACATGGCCGCCATCGGCCGCCGCGGCGGCGAAGCCCGCGGTCAGACCCGCGGCCGCGGCGCGGGCCAAGGCAACACCGCCGGCTCCGGCA
>JBIOHX010000293.1:0-4740 GCA_044449465.1 Gemmatimonadales bacterium
CGGGGGTGCGTCTCAGTTCGGCGGAAATGGCGCGCCGCCCGGGATGAGCGAAGGTGTACGAGGCGAGATCGTCGCCCTGACCGCGCTCGACCTCGAGGTGCGCGAAGGTGAGCTCTTTGGGCTTCTCGGTCCCAACGGCGCCGGTAAGACGACCACGATCGGCATCCTCACGACGCGTGTCAGGCCGACGTCGGGTACGGCGCTCGTCGGGGGCGCCAACGTCGCGACGAACGCCGTGCAGGTGCGGCAGCGCATCGGGGTCGTGCCGCAGCGTCCCAACCCCGACCGCAGTCTGAACGCTATTGAGAATCTGCTCTTTCACGCCTCCTACTTCGGCATCTCGGCGTCGGCGTCGCGCCCGCGCGCGCTCGCCCTGCTGGAGCAACTGGGCATCGCCGACAAGGCCAACGCCAAGGTCGACGAGATGTCCGGCGGCCAGCAGCAACGCCTCATGATCGCGCGGGCCCTCATCCACGAGCCGCGGGTGATCTTCCTCGACGAGCCGACCGTTGGGCTCGACCCGCAGACCCGGCTCGCGCTCTGGGACATCCTCCGTGAGCTCCACGCCGAAGGCCGAACGATCATCATGACGACGCACTACATGGACGAGGCGGACAAGCTCTGCGACCGGATCGCGATCGTCGATCGCGGCGAGCTCCTCGAGCTCGACACGCCCGCGGCGCTCAAGGAGCGCGCGCCCGGCGGTACACTGGTCGAGATCACACTGCGCGGCGACGGCGCGGCGCTCGTTGACGCCGTGGGGCGCGAGCCAGGCGTGTTGCGGGTCACCTCCGCCGGCCCGCTGCTCCGCGTGTACAGCGATCGCGGTGGACGCGTCATCTCTCCCGTCATCCAGCTCGTCGAGGATCAAGGATTTCACGTCGCCAACATTAGCCTCACCGAGCCGAGCCTCGAGACGCTGTTCGTGGCGCGCACCGGGAGGAAGCTCGATTGACGGCGAGCGCGATGTCGGTCTTCTTCGCGCTGTTGCGCCGCGACGTACGCGTGGCGCGGAAGGAGCTGTTCTTTTTTCTCGTGCGAACGACGATGCAGCCGCTACTGTTCGTCATCGTGTTCGGCTATCTGCTCCCCAAGATGAACTTCGTGCAAGGCGATTTTCAATCGGCGCTGCTGCCGGGCATCCTGGCCGCGAGCCTGAGCCTGTCGGCGATCCAGTCGGTGGCGTTGCCGATGGTACAGGACTTCGGTTGGACCAAGGAAATCGAGGATCGGCTCCTCGCCCCCGTGCCGACGGGCCTAATCGCCGCTGAAAAGATCGTCTCGGGCATGATCCAGGGCGTCATCGCCTCGGCGTTCGTGCTCGTCGTCGCCCGTCTGATCATGGGCCCGATCGCCGGCCTCAGCCTGTCGCACTTCGGCGTCGTGATCGGCTTCGCGCTCCTCGGCTCGCTCGCGTTCTCGTCGCTGGGCATGTGGCTCGGGACGGCGATCGCCCCGCAGCAGATCGGCCTCATGTTCAGCGTGATCATCGCCCCGATGATCTTCTTTGGCTGCGCGTATTATCCGTGGCGGAGTCTCGACGTCGTCCCGGTGATCAAGTACGTCGTGCTCGTGAATCCGATGGTGTACGTGTCCGAGGGCATGCGCGGAGCGTTGACTCCGTCGCTGCCGCACATGTCGCTCATCATCGTTTCCGCGGCGTTGATCGTGATCGCCGCTGGCTTCTGGGCGCTCGGCATGCGCAGCTTTTTCAAACGGGCGACCAGTTGATGGCGCGTGCGACCGACGACCCGATCGCGCGCTTTCAGTCGTTGCTCGACGAAGCGAAGCGGGTGCCGCGCGAACGCTTGCCCGAGCCGACGGCCTTCGCCCTCGGCACCGTCGACGACCGTGGATGGCCGAGCGTTCGCATCGTGCTGCTCAAGCAGGTCGACGAGCGCGGGTTCGCGTTCTATACCAACTTCGAGAGCCGTAAGGGCCGTGAGCTCCTCGCCACGCGGCGCGCGGCCCTCTGCTTCCACTGGCAGCCGCTCGAAGTTCAGGTACGGGTTGAGGGCCCGGTCGAGACGATCGGCGATGCCGAGGCGGACGCCTATTTTGCGTCGCGTGCGCGCGGAAGCCAGGTCGGCGCTTGGGCGTCGACGCAGAGTCGGGAGATGGGGTCGCCGCGCGATCTCGACGCGCGCGTAGCGGAAGTCGAGCGGCGCTTTGCCGGCGGCGTCGTGCCGCGGCCGCCGTACTGGTCCGGATTCCGCGTGCGCCCGGAGCGGATCGAGTTCTGGAAGAACATGCCCAGCCGGCTCCACGTACGCGAGCTGTACTCGCGCGATGGGGCGGCGTGGGGCGTTCGCCAGCTCTATCCGTGATCGATTAGCTTCCGCCCATGGCCACGCACATCGCCGATGCCGCTCCGGCGGATTCCGGCAAGAGCAGCTGGTCGATCGAAGCCGCGCGCGCGCTGTACAACATCGAGGGCTGGGGCGCCGGCTTCTTCGACATCAACGACGACGGCCACGTCATCGTGCGCCCCGACAAGGAGCGGCCCGATCGCGTCATCGATCTGTACGAGGTGACGAACGACCTGGAGGAGCAGGGGATCGCCCTGCCCGTGCTGCTGCGCTTCTCCGACATTCTCCGATCGCGGATCGAGGCGCTGACGACGCGCTTCGGGCAGGCGCGCGAGGAGTTTGGCTACACCGGCGGCTATACCACGGTCTACCCGATCAAGGTCAATCAGCAGCGCCACGTGATCGAGGAGATCGTCGAGTTCGGCAAGTCGCACGGCGTCGGCCTCGAGTGCGGCAGCAAGCCCGAGCTCCAGGCGATCCTTGGTCTCGCCGAGAACACCGACCACATGATCGTCTGCAACGGCTACAAGGACGAGGAGTTCATGCGCCTCGCTCTGACCGGGCAGAAGCTGGGGCATCAGGTCTACATCGTCATCGAGCAGCTGAGCGAGATCGACGTGCTGCTCCAGGCGGCGGACGAGATGGGAATCGTGCCGACCGCCGGGGTGCGCATCAAGCTCGCGTCGCGCGGGTTTGGCCGTTGGAAGGAGAGCGGCGGCGAAAAGTCCAAGTTCGGTCTAAACGCCGCTCAGCTGATGCAGGCGATCGAAAAGCTGCGCGCGGCGAACCGGCTCGACATGGTGAAGCTGATTCACTTTCACCTCGGATCGCAGATCACCGACATCCGGTTCATCAAGCTTGGGTTGACCGAGCTGACCCGCTTTTACGTCGAGCTGCGCAACCTCGGGCTGGATATCACGCACGTGGACGTCGGCGGCGGCCTGGGCGTCGACTACGACGGCACGAACTCGACGTCGGACGCGAGTGTGAACTACTCGCTGCAGGAGTACGCGAACGACGTGGTTTATACGCTGGCCGAGGCTTGCCGCGAGCACGAGATTCCGATGCCGCACATCATCAGCGAATCGGGACGGGCGCTCACGGCGCACCACGCGCTGCTTCTGCTCAAGGTGATCGACGTCGAGTCGCAGAGCGACCGGCCGGTTCCCGAGCTGACCGACGACGATCACCAGCTTCTCCACGAGATGGCGGCCGACTACCGAGACGCCTCACGGAAAAACGTGTCCAAGCGGCGAATTCGCGAGGTCTATCATGACCTCACGTTCGACAAGGAGCGCGCGCAGGAGATGTTCAACAGCGGCGTGTTCTCGCTGCGTGAGCGGGCGCTGGCCGAGCAAATCTATGTCGGCACGGTGAACGTGCTGTCGAAGTTCATCGAGCGGCATCGCGACGACTTCGAGGACATCCTCGCCGATCTCGACGCCACCCTCGTCGACCGCTACTTCTGCAACTTCTCGCTCTTCCAGTCGCTCCCCGACAGTTGGGCGATCGATCAGCTCTTCCCGATCATGCCGATTCACCGGCTGAGCGAGGAGCCGCTGCGCCGCGGCACGATCCAGGACGTGACCTGCGACTCCGACGGCAAGATCGACCGGTTCGTCGGCGACAAGTCGGGCAACCCGAGCCTCGAGCTCCACGAGTTCCACGACGGCGAGCCGTACATGCTTGGCGTGTTCCTGACCGGCGCGTACCAGGAAATCCTCGGCGATCTGCACAATCTGTTCGGCGACACGAACGCCGTGCACATTCGTCTCGCGCAGGCCGGCTCGTACGACGTCACCGATCTCGTGCACGGCGACACCGTGACCGAGGTGCTGAACTACGTGCAGTTCCGCGCCTCCGATCTGTTGCAGACCTTTCGGCGAAAGGTGGCCGCCGCCAAGCACATCACGCGCCAGGAGGCGAACACCTTCATCGCCGATTACGTCGCCGGCCTCGAGGGCTATACCTATCTCGAAGGAGAAGCCGCGCAGTGACGGAAAGGCCGACGTCGCCGCGCGTTCAGGGCGTGGACTGATGGATCATGGCCCGTGTGCGCTCCATGTTCGCGGGGACTACGATCTCGATGGTCTGCCCCTTCATCAGCTTGTACGGCCCGATCCGCTGACGCGCCGAGCCGTCGGCCGCGCGCGCCTCGAAGGAAATGGCCGCCGCCGGGAAGAGATTCGGATCCATCACCAACGTCCGCGTTTGGTTGGGCATCGCCTTCGCGACGTAGTTGCTCTGTCCGTCGAGGACGGTGTAGATGCGAACTTCGCTCGGATAGTCGTTCTGAACTCGCAGGATCGCGGTGCGCGTGGACGTCAGCGAATCGACGACGACGTCGCCGGCCAGGGCCGCCTGAGTTCCGTGATGCATGCAGCCGGCGAGGCAGGCGGCGCCCGCTACGGCGGCGATCAATTGTGTGAAC
>JBIOHX010000294.1:0-4667 GCA_044449465.1 Gemmatimonadales bacterium
CTCGCGAACGGCAGCGAGGTCCGGCGCGCCCGGCTCGGCGGCAAGGTGGACATGTATCGCAGCTGGCACGGCGAAGTCGACGTCGACTTCACGAAGAACGCCGTTGAAATGAAAGACATGTGGATGGGCTACACGGGCTACGAGAACAGCATCATCAAGGTCGGCAACTACAAGGAACCGTTCAGCCTCGAGACGTTGACGTCGTCGAAGTACATCACCTTCCTCGAGCGGTCGTACGCCGACAATTTCTCGCCCGATCGAAACATCGGTATCGGGTACGCGCGCTGGGGAAGCTGGTGGCAGGCGGCGGCCGGCGCGTTCGGGCAGACCGCCGGCTCAGTCGACGCCTCGGGGCGCGACGAGGGGTACGCCTTCACCGGCCGGTTCACGATGGCGCCGATCAACAGCGAGGGTCGCCTGCTTCACGTCGGCGGCGCGATCAGCCGGCGCACCCCTCCGGGCGACGCGGCACCCGACACGAACACGATGCGGCTTCGTGCGCGGCCCGAAACGAACGTCAGCCAGGCGCGCTTCTTTTCGACCGGCAAGATCCGCCTCGTCGACCACGTGTCGCTCTACAACGCCGAGCTCGCGACCGTGTACGGCCGGGTGTCGCTCCAAGCCGAATCGACGATCGAGGACATGCACCGCCTGAGCGGGCTCGCCACGCCGTCGTTCAACGCGAGTTACGTGTTCGTGAGCTATTTCCTCACCGGCGAGACGCGCCCGTACCTCGTGCAGGAGGGCGAGTTCGACCGCATCGTCCCGAGGTCGCCGAAAGGAGCGTGGGAGCTCGCTGCGCGCGTGAGCGGCATCGATCTCAACGATCCGTCGACGGGCGTCGCTATTCTCGGCGGCAAGGGCACGAACTACACCCTCGGCGTGAACTGGTACATCAACGCGAACTTCAAGTGGATGCTGAACTACGTGCGAGTCGTCACCGACAACAACGCGAAACCCGACATGGGCGTCGCACCGTTCCAGACCGCCGATCGGTTCAGCATCCTGCAATCGCGGTTCGCGCTCGCGTTCTGAGCCCCGAGCCATTCGACCGGAGCGAGCAATGGCGCGGGAGATCGAACGGAAGTTCCTCGTCAGGCGGGATCGGTGGCGGCCGAATGGCACGGCCGGCACGGGCGGCACGCGCTACCGCCAGGGCTATCTCTCCACCGATCCCGCGCGCGTCGTTCGGGTCCGCACCGCAGGCGACGCGGCCTTCCTGACGGTCAAGGGCACGACCGTCGGCACGAGCCGCGCCGAATACGAGTATCGCATCCCACTCGAGGACGCCGACGAGATGCTCGATCAGCTCTGCCTTCACCCGTTGATCGAGAAGACTCGCTATCGCGAGGCGTTCGGCGGACGCCCCTGGGAGATCGACGTGTTCGAGGGCACGAACGACGGGTTGGTGGTGGCAGAAATCGAGCTGTCGTCGGCGCAGTCTCAGTTCGAGGAGCCGCCATGGCTGGGCGCGGAAGTGTCGGGCGACCCACGCTACTTCAACTCGAACCTCGTGCGGGCACCATTCACGAGTTGGACGAGTCGTGGCGACGACGGCAGCTGACGTCGCCACGGCGCCTGAGCTGAACGCGCTCCTGGCGATGGAGGAGTTCAAGCTATCGCCGCGCGCACGCGCGTCCACCGGTCGGGCCGACTCGTGGATGCGTTGGGTTGGACTTGCGCTCGGACCGGCGGCGTTCGCGTCGATCGCCGCACTGCCCGGCGCGAGCGGACTCTCGGCCGCGGGCCAACTGTCGGCGGCGGCGTTCGCGCTCGCTCTCGTTTGGTGGATCACCGAGCCGATTCCCACGCACGTCACCTCGCTCGTGCTGATGGTGCTGCTGGTGCTGACGCGCGCACAGGAGCCAGCGCGGGTCATGAGCGTTCTCGGGCTCGACGTGATCTGGCTCAACGTGCTCGCGTTCATTCTGAGCGCGATGCTGGTCAAAACCCATCTGGCCAAGCGCCTTGCGCTCGCGTTGATCAGCCGGTTTGGCCGGCGCGCATCCTCGGCGTTCGGTGCGTTCGTCGTGGTGCAGCTGGTGTTGGCGCCGCTCATTCCGGCCACGGCGGCGCGCGCCGCGATCACGCTGCCGCTGATGATCGCGGTCGCCGCGATCTACGGCTCGACGGCGAAGCATCCGACGAATTTTGGACGCGGGCTGTTCCTCGTGAACCTCGCCGGCATCAGCATTCTTTCATCAACCGTCATGACCGGAAGCGCCGCCAACATCATGGCGGTCGGGTTCATGCAGAGCCTCGGCGGGCATCGGGTGTACTACTCGGACTGGTTGATCGCCTCGGCGCCGGTCGCCATCCTGACGCTCGCCGCCGCGTGGTGGCTGACGCCGCGCGCGATCTTTCCACTGACTGCGGCGGAGCGCGTGCCGGTCGTGCCGGGCGGTCTCGCGGCCGTTGCCGCCGAACGCCGCGCCATGGGGCGGATGTCGCCGCGCGAATGGAAGGCGATTGCGATCTTCGCGCTCGTCATCCTTTTGTGGGCGACGGATCGATTCCAGCAGCGCTGGTTCGGCGTCGAGATGGGGCCGTCGGTCGCGGCGATGATCGGCGCCGTCATTGCGCTCGCGCCGCGCGTCGGCCTGCTGGACTGGGATGATACGGACATCCCGTGGCACCTCATGATCTTCAGCGCCGGCGCCTATGCCGGCGGCCTCGCGCTCGAGAACACTGGTGCCGCCGCGTGGGCCGTGCAGAAGATCTTCGGCGGCCTCTCGCTCGAGCGCGTGAGCTTCGGCTGGACCTACGCGGCGGTGCTGGCCGTGATGATCTATAGCCACCTGCTGTCGACGTCGAAGACGGTCCGCACGGTCATCATGATACCGGCGATCATCATGCTCGCCCGTGGCCTGGGATGGCAGCCGGCGAGCCTGGCGCTGCCCGCGGCGTTCACGATCGACTGGGTCGTCGGCCTGCCGATCAGCGGCAAGCCCAACGTCATCCTGTTCGGCACGAATCAGTATTCCGTAAAGGACAATCTGGTCTTCGGCTTGATCGTGTGCACGGTCGGCTACGGACTGCTGCTGCTCGCCGGCGCGACCTGGTTCCACTGGCTCGGGCTCACGCCAGGGTTCGGCGCGCTCGCGCCATGACTGACGGACTGCGCGCCACCGAGCTGCGCTGGCATCGCGCTCGGCGCTGGATCGTCGACGGCGTCTCGATCGCCGTGAGGCCGGGCGAGATCGTCGGGCTACTCGGGCCGAACGGCGCCGGCAAGACGGTGACGCTGTCGATGATCGCCGGACTGCTCGCGCCGACGAGCGGACGTGTCGTCATCGACGGCGTCGACGTGACCGATCTTCCGCTGTACCGTCGCGCGCGAGCGGGCCTTGGCTACCTCCCGCAAGAGCGTTCGATCTTCACCAAGCTCAGCGCGCGCGACAACATTCTCGCCATCCTTGGCGCGCGCGGCGTGCGCCGCCGCGACGCGGGCAAACGCGCCGACGAGCTGCTCGAGCAGTTCGGCCTCACGCTACTCGCCCGGACGCGGGCTTCGCAACTCTCGGGTGGCGAACAGCGGCGCCTCGAGGTGGCGCGCTGCCTCGCCGTCAGGCCGCGCATCCTCCTGTTCGACGAACCATTTGCCGGCATCGACCCACTCACCATCGAGTCACTGCACGGCATCATGGTCCGCCTCGGCGACGCCGGCGTGGGAGTTCTCGTCACCGATCACAACGTGCGTGAGACGCTCGCGCTCTGCGATCGAGCTTACGTGCTCATCGACGGCCGGGTCCTTAGTGAAGGGACACCGGCGCTGCTCGTCGAGAACCCGTCCGTTCGCCGGCACTTTCTTGGCGAATCGTACGACGTGAGGCTTGGCGCCGGGATTCCCAGTGCCGACGCCGGCCCAGCCGCCGCGCGCGCCGGCGCCGGCGCTCTAGCCGGCGATTGGAATGGGGCCTTTTCGCCGGTGTCGGCTGGCAAACAGGCCGCCGTGAAAGCCGCCGATGCCGATCATGAATCCGAGATCGTACCATCGCCCGGCATTGGGCACGCTGTAGATGCGAATGTGCTGGGAGAACAGTCCGACCACAAAGTCGATCGGCGCGATGAGTCCCTGCCAGAGACCGAGCCAGAAGCCGGGTCCCGTCCCCAACCGATGGTCCAATAGCAGCGATGCCTGGGACGCGCCGCAGGAGACGACAAACAGCAGACTCACCGCGCCCACGACAGCCAGCCACCCCCGGCGCCGGGCGAGCGAGCCGTCGCGCGGCCTGGAGATTTTGAGAACGGACATCATGGATTTTTCAATGAAAGCGAGAAGGGTGGGTAGTCGTCATGGAGCAGTAGCAGATAGGCTTCGATCCGGGTGCTCCACTGCAGCATGCCTGCGCCGAACTCGTAGACGGCGCGCGGCAGCCGGCCCGTGAACAGGATGCTGAACCACCCGACGACCGTCGTCGCCATCCAGAGGAGCCCGAGCGCCCAAATGACCACGATGTGCGGAGCCGCCAGCACGAGGCGAAGCGCTACGCTCGCCCGTCGGCGCGGAAGCTCAGGGGGCGAGATACAGAGGCTCGCCGGGTACGTTCCTTCACCGAAGGGCGGATATTCGTCGCGAAGCAAGGTGACGTACGCTCCGGCGCGGACTCGCCAGCGAAGGTAGAACAGCGCGAGCTTGCGCAGACCGTTCGGGTACTCACCGGTGA
>JBIOHX010000295.1:0-4662 GCA_044449465.1 Gemmatimonadales bacterium
AAGAAGGCTCGGCGGTCGATCGGGTCAGCCATGGTATCGTTGAATATACGACGCCAGGCCGGCCGCAAGCGGGATGAGAGTGAGTTGGCTTGAACGGGTTCGCCCTTGTTGAGCCGTGTCGTTGGTTCATTGGGGTTCGTTGTCGGTGCGCGGTCAAGGGTTCATCGTCGCCGGATTGGGGTGAGTGGTTGGTGGTGTCGGCGGAACCGATCGCGCACACAACCATTTCCGGACGGATGCTGTCTCTATCGAAGCACCCCGACCGGAGACCGCTCCGCATGACCGATCGCACGCGCGAGTCCATGCGCGGGAACCTGCTCGAGAGCATCACGCAGGACATTCGCTACGGCGCGCGGTCGCTGCTGCGCACGCCCGGCTTCACGTTCGCCGCGATCGTCGCGCTCGCACTCGGGATCGGCGCGAACTCGGCTATCCTCAGCGTGGTCGATGGCGTGCTCCTCCGCCCTCTGCCCTACGCGGCGCCCGAGCGGCTTGTCACGGTCCTCGAGAAGGGATACAACCCGGTCGCACCGCAGAACTATCTCGACTGGAAGCGCGAGAGCGGATCGTTCGAGCGGATGGGCGCCGCAGAATATTGGACGACGACCATCACCGGCATGGACGAGCCGGAGAAGCTCTACGCGCTCCATCTCACCAGCGACATCTTCCCGATGCTCGGCGTGCGGCCGGCGCTGGGACGCGTCTGGACCGCCGACGAGGACGCCGCCGGCCGCGACCGTGAGATCGTCATCGGACATGGCCTGTGGGCGCGGCGGTTCGCATCGGATTCTGCCGTGCTTGGGAAGAAAGTCGTGCTCGACGGCAACCCGTACACGATCATCGGCGTGATGCCCGCCGGATTCGGTTTCGCACCGTTCTGGGCGACACGCGCCGAGCTCTGGGCGCCCCTCGCGCTCGATGCGCGTGCCGGTGACCGCGCTGGAAGCAGCCTGCGGGTGTTTGGGAAACTGAATCCGGGTGTGACGATCGAGCGTGCGCGCGCCGAGATGGCGGCGATCACGTCGCGCCTCGAGCGGGAGTATCCCGGCACCAACCGTGACGTGCGCGTGACCGACCTTACCACGCAGGTCGTTGGAAATGTGCGCACGCCGCTGCTCGTGATCCTCGGCGCCGTTGCGTTCGTCCTGCTGATTGCGTGCGCCAACGTCGCGCACATGCTGCTGGCGCGCGCGGCGCGGCGGCAGCGCGAGATTGCGGTGCGGGTGGCGATCGGTGCGAGCCGGGCGCGCGTGATCCGGCAGCTGCTCACCGAGAGCGTGCTGCTCGCCGCGGCCGGCGGCGCGGCCGGACTCGTGCTCGCTCGCGTGGGCGTGCGCGTGCTCGCGACCGCGGGTGCGGCGAGCATCCCGCGCGCGGCGACGGTCACGCTTGACGGCCGCGTGTTGCTCGCAACGGCTGCGATCACCCTCGTCACGGGAATGGCCTTCGGCCTGGTGCCTGCGCTGCGCGCGGCGGCGACGGACCTCTCGAGCTCGCTGAAGGAGGGTGAGCGCGGCTCGAGCGGCGGCGGCCGGCGCAACCGCACGCGCAACGTGCTGATTGCCTCGGAGTTCGCGCTCGCGCTGATGCTTCTCGTCGGCGCCGGGCTGCTCATCCGCAGTTTCGCTGCGATGCAATCTCTCAACCCCGGCTACGATCCGGCGAACGTGCTCACGATGGTCGTGCCGGTCACGGGGACGAGCAGTTCGCCCGAGGGAAAACGCGCGGCATTCTACGATGCGTTGCTCGGAAATATCCGTGCGATGCCCGGCGTGCAGTCCGCCAGCGCCGTGAACCACATTCCGATCGGCGGCGACGGCTGGGGGTTCTCCTTCCGCGTTGAAGGGCGCGCGGAGCCACGCCCGGAGGATGTGCCCGTCGCCTCATACAAGGTCGTGATGCCCGGCTACTTCACGACGATGCGCATCCCGATCCTCGCGGGCCGGGATGTGAGCGCGAGCGACAAACTCGGCGCGCCGGGCGTGGCCGTCGTGAACGAGTACCTCGCGCGGCGGTACTGGCCGGGTGAAAGTGCGATCGGCAAGCGCGTGTCGTTTGCGAAGGATTCCGCGGGCAGTCGAGCGTGGCTCACAGTGGTCGGCGTCGTGCACAATACGATTCACGGCGACTGGACTGCTCCGCCGGAAGCAGAGGTGTTTCTTCCCTTTGCGCAGCAAGAGGACTACCTCGCAAATCCGGCCGGCCACTTCTCGTACATGACCCTGGCGATTCGCACCTCGTGCGCCGCGGGCGCCGCCGACTGCGACCCGGCGCGCCTCGCGCCGGCGATCCGCGCCGCGGTGCGCTCGCTCGATCCGAACGTCCCGCTGGCGGAAGTGCAGACGATGAGCAGTCTCGTGGACGGCGCCACCGCACGCGAGCGCTTCTACCTCGTGCTGCTCGCCGCGTTCGCCGCGGTGGCCGTCGCGCTCGCGGCGGTTGGGATCTACGGAGTGATGAGCTACGCCGTCTCGCGCCGCACGCACGAGCTCGGCCTGCGCATGGCGCTTGGCGCGCAGCCGCACGAGCTTCTCGCGGCCGTGGTGCGCGAGGGCATGGCCGTCGCCGCGCTGGGCGGTGCGGTCGGCCTTGCCGGCGCGCTGGCGATATCGCGCGTCATGGCAGGCCTGCTGTTCGGAGTGAAGGCGACGGACCCGCTGACGTTGGCGACCGTCGCGGTCGCACTCGGTGCGGTGGCGCTGGTCGCATGTTACATCCCCGCACGTCGCGCGACGAGGATCGATCCGCTGAGGGCACTTCGCGCGGACTAGCGACTTGGAGCATTCCGCAGGCGCAGTTTGTGCAGTGACACTTTCCGTTTCGCGCGTGCGCGCAAGGCGGCGTCATCGCTGGCGCCACGCATTCTATTTCGCCACATTCAGGCTTCCGAGCGCAGCGAGAGCGCCTGATGATTGCCTTCATTCGCCGTGTGGTCGCGCGAATCGTCCCCCGCGATCTCAGGTATGCCGCGCGCGGATTGCGCCGGGGGCGCAGTTTTTTCGCACTGTCGGTGTTCTCTCTCGGTATCGGTATCGGACTCTCGACCGCAACTTTTGCGTACGTCGAGGCGTCGTTGAATCCGAAGCTGCCCTATGCCGACGCCGCGCAACTGACCTTCGCGCAACTCGACGTCGCAAGGTGGCAACGCTCGCCCAGGCAGCGCGACCTCATCGACGCGATCCGGGCCCTTCCGTTCGTCGAGGGCGTCACTCAGCTGAACTACGAGACTCGTAAAGAGCTTCGCGGTAACGGCCTTGGTGGACGGCCGAACGTCAGCCGTTTCGCACTGAATTTCTTTGAAGTAACGGGAGTGCGCCCGCAACTCGGCCGCTGGCCGACTGCGGACGAAGCCCGAGTTGGGAGCGCCGCGGTTGTTTCGGCAAACCTCTGGAGCCGCGGGTTTCTCAACCGAGGTCAGATCGGTGATGCGCACCTCACCGTCGACGGCCTGACGGTGCCAATTGTCGGGGTGCTCCCTCGTGACATGTTCCTTGGTACTGACGTATGGATTCCGTATCCGTCCGACACGTTCCTCGACAGCGCCGGCATCGGCGGCGCGCCGGCAATTGTTCGCCTGCGGAAAGGCGTGACGCGCGCGGCGATCAACGGGCAACTTGCCACCGCCGCAGCACGCCTCCAGGCCATGTACGTCGCTGACCCCCGCGGACGGCCATATCTGCTGAGCCTGCACTCGTATCTGTTTGCGGGCCAGCGACCGGGGGAAAAGGAACTCAGTCTTATCGGCCTCGCGCTCGGCATCCTACTGATCGCGGCAAGCAACGTGGCCGCTCTGGCCCTGGCCCGCGCGTACGCTCGACGCCGCGACCTCGCGCTGCGAATTGCGCTGGGTGCGTCTCGCGCGGCGATTGCGCGCGAACTTTTCGGCGAAATTGGCGTGATCTCCGTGTTCGGCGCCCTGCTGGGTGCTGCGTGCAGCATCGCGCTTATCGGGATGCTCACGCTGATGACACCTGCGGAACTTCTCGGGAACGGGGCGGTTTATGGAGTGCGGCTCCCGGTGCTCACGCCGCACCTGTTCATCTATGTGCTCATAGGGCTCATCGTCTCTGTCGCGATCGCGGGTGGCATTCCCGCCTGGAGAGCGAGTCACGTCGATCCGGCCGGCCCGCTCAAGGACAACGCCGGCACGACCACCGGGCGCACCAAGTCCGAGTTTCGCATTTTGCTCGTCGGTGAGCTCGCCGTGGCGATGACACTGATTACCGTCACCTCCCTCTTGTTGCTTTCGGCGAGAAATCTCGCCTCGTTCGATTTCGGGTTCGATTTGCGGAAGCCCGTGGAAGCACGCGTGTCGTTCGTGCTTCCCGATGACAGGCCTCCCACCGCTGAGCGGAACTACGCATCCGCGCTCGCGCGCGCGCGCGCAACACCAGGCGTCGCGATGGCGAGCACGTTCATGCCGACCGGCTTCATCGCCAGGACGATCGTCTCTCGCCCCTCCCGTGGCGCCGATCATACCATTGAACCCGACGGCCAAATCTACGACGCCGGGCCGGACGCGTTCCGGACCCTTGGGATCACGATGCTCGAGGGTCGCGACTTCACCGACGGCGACCGCGCGAGCGGTGATGCAGTGAGTCTCGCCGAACGCGCCGCGCGCGGCCTGTTTCCTCGACGGAAGGCCATCGGGTCGACGCTCAA
>JBIOHX010000296.1:0-4636 GCA_044449465.1 Gemmatimonadales bacterium
CGCCGGCGAAATCGTCGAGACAGGCTGCTGGTCCACCACTGAGCCCGGCGCGAAAGTTCTGCACGCGTTGCTCTTTAGTGCCGTGGCTCTCTCGCGCCAGTCGCGCCTGAATCATGGCATCGACCCGGCGATTGCCGGTCGGCTGCGGCGTGGGATCGCCCGCGAGCGACATACCGTAGAACGCTTCGTCGATGTCGCCCTTCTCGAGCAGTCCATCCTTACCGGACTGTTCGGTGAACGCGCCGGCGAGGCAGTCCGCGGTGGATTCGTTCTCGTACGAGCTCGGCGACTCGTGGCCGAGCTGTATCGCGACGGCGTGACCCATCTCGTGCGCGATGATGCCGAGTCCCGCCATGTCGCCGTCAGTACCGAGGGCGTGGGCGGCGGTCTTCTCCATCCCCGTGACGAAGATGTCGTCGAAGTAGATCGTGTTGTTACGGGCACAATATTCGGCGTTGTTCGGACCGATGAATCCGCACGAGCTTCGCGCGCCGCCCTCATAAGCCGCGATGCGCGGCGCGACGAACCGCTGGCCGATTCCCTGAAACTCCTTCGTCCACATCGAAACGAGCGCGTTGTACGCCTCCTCGACCTTCCTGTTGGACGCGTCGACATCGCTCTGCGTGACCTCGATCGCCGGCCCCTTGACTGGTGGAGCGTACGGCTGTGCGTTCACGGCCGCGGCCGGCAGGCCAAGTGACGCAGTCGCATATACGAGCGCGAGGACGCGCCCGCGAATCGAACTGAGATTGTGCATGAGAGTAGCCTCCGCACACTAGTACCCGCGGCGGGCGATGCGGTTGCGAGCAGCCTCGAGCGTAGCTCGGGGGTCGGCAGTGGCTAATCGAACTCGCGCTTGGGCGCCGCTTGATCGAGCCCGACTCGGCCGCGCTCGATCGCCGCGACCGAATAGTTCTCGGCGCGAATCTGATGGCCGGCGAGGCGACGCAGCAACGCGATCTGGCCGACGTGCGTGAGCGCGTCGGCGATTGGTCCCTGGAACACCCGCTCCGCCGGCGCGAGGAGCGCGTCGTCGCTCGCCAGGCAGGCATCGAACGCGGCGACCTCGTTGAAGAACCTGTCGACGTCGCGCCCCCACTCGCGGGGCGTCGAATCAGCCCAGCTCTTGTCGCCGCGCGCCATGCGCTGGCCCCAGGCCATGAGGTCGCAGAGGTGCGCGAGGATCTCACCGGCAGAACGCGATGTTGCGCCGGCGCGATACGAAGAGAAATCGGGCGGCGCGCCGCGCAGGGCCTTGCCGCCGCGATAGGCGAGCGTCGCCAGCGTGTGCCGAAGCAGCTCGCGGCCGGTCGGCTCGGAGGCCGGATGGTTAGCTGAGGCCATCGAAGTTTCCGGCTTGGCTGGGGTTTGGTGGCGAAGAGTCGAGGGGTGATACATTATCGCCCTCCCGCCACCCACCGCCATGAGCAAGCAACGTCTCGAGGCATTCAGCGACGGCGTGATCGCGATCATCATCACGGTCATGGTATTGGAGCTCAAACCTCCGCGCGGCGTCGAGTGGAGCGCGCTCGCGACGACCTGGCCGTCGTTGCTCAGCTACGTGCTGAGCTTCGTGCTCCTCGGCATCTACTGGAACAACCACCACCTCCTGCTGCTCGCCACGAGGCGGATCACCGGAGCAGTGTTGTGGGCGAATCTGCACCTTTTGTTCTGGCTGTCGCTCGTGCCGTTCACGACGTCGTGGCTTGGCGAATCGCACGGCGCACCGGCGCCGACCGCGGTGTACGGCATCGTGCTGTTGTGCGCGGCGATCGCGTACACGATTCTGCTGCGCAGCATTCTCGCCGCGGAGGGGCCGGACTCGACCCTCGCCGCGGCGGTGGGGAGCGACAGGAAGGGCAACGTGTCGCTCCTGCTCTATGTCACGGCGATCCCGCTTTCGTTCTACCAGCCGTACCTGGCGGATGCGCTGTTCGTGGCGGTAGCGCTCATCTGGCTGATCCCGGACAGCCGGATCGAGCGCAGGCTCGAGTAACTGCCGCTCGGGCTGGCCGTAACAACTCGGCGGGCGAATTGCCGCTCGGGCTGGCCGTAAGGAATTGTGAAAGACAAAAACGGACACAAGCGGACACAAACGGATCAAAAGGCTTTGACGTTGCGCCGGGCTAAGAAGGTCGACCGTTCGTTACGTCCAACGTCCAACGTCCAACGATCCACGATCCACGATCCACGATCCTACGCGTACCGAATCCACTTTGCCACTTCCCTAAAGCTTGGCTTCTTGCCGTACATCAACATGCCGACGCGGTAGATGCGGGCGGCGAGCCAGACCGAGAAGACGCAACCGAGAATCGCCACCGCGACCGAGCCGGCGATCGCCATCGGCGAGACTGTCGTCAAACCGATGCGCATCGGCATGATGATCGGCGAGGTCCACGGCAGCCATGACAACACCACGGCCAGCGTGCTGTCGGGCTTGAGCAGCACCGGATTCACCATGAACCAGCCGCTCATCAGGAGGATCATGACCGGCGCGGCGGCTTGCTGTGCTTCCTGCTCGCTGTTCACCATCGAGCCCGCCGCGGCGTACAGCGACGCGTAGAACACGAAGCCGATGATGAAGTAGAGGAGGCCGATGCCGATCATGCTGTACGGGATCGACGGCAAGCTGGCTCCAAGCGCCGCGCCGCCAGCCGCGTGGGCGGCTCCGCCGGCGGCCTTCATCACCAGTGGCGTGAAGAAGTTCATGAGATAGAGCCCGATCGCAAACCAGGCGACTTGCTGCGTGAGTCCCACCGCGCCGACGCCGGCGATCTTTCCGGCGAGCAGCGTCTCCGGCTTCACGCTCGAGATGACCACCTCGGCGACGCGGGTCGTATTCTCCTCGAGCACACCGCGGAGAACGTTCTGGCCATGGATGACGACCGACATGAGCAGCAAGACGCCGACGATGATCCCGGCGAACAGTCCCGCTTCGCCGGAGCCGGTGGTTCCATGCTCGGTGATTCGTTCCGACGAGATCTCGAGCCGGTGGGTCGCCAGATCGTTGACGACGTCGCCCTTCACGCCCTCGTGCTCGAGGCGCGCGATCATCACGACCTGGCGCACCACGCTCTCGAGCGCGGACATGTCCGAGACCGTGGACGCGTTGCGTCCGGCGTAGCGCGCCGTGCGCCCGAGGAGCGAGCTGTCGGTGAGGACGAGGTACCCGACGATGTGGTTCGGCTGCTGGATCTCGGCGGTGAGGGCCTTTTCCTGCGCCGGCACGTCGGCGCCGGACGCTACGATCACCCGCGGCCGGATCGAATCAACGATTGGGCCAAGCGAGCTGTCCGCCATGAGCGCCTGCGAGACGCGGTCACCCAACCCGGCGCCGGTGGCGTCGACGATCGCGATGTGGCGGACCGCGCCCGACGCGCCGCCCTTGGCCGCCATGTAGATGGGGAAGACGAGCACTGCCGCCATGATCACCGGCACGAGCAGCGTGACGACGATGAACCAGCGTGAGCGCACGCGCTCGAGGTACTCGCGCTTCGCGACGACGAAGAATTTATCCATGGCCGGACATCCCCGTTTCGACGCCGGCGGCGCCGACGCGTTGCAAGAAGATTTGATGGAGTGACGGCTGCACCAACTCGAACCGCTCGATGCGCGCCCCGGCATCGAGCAGCCGGTGCAGCAGCGTCTGCGCGTCGGCTTGCGGCGCCAGCTCCAACTCGAAGTAGTTGTTGGTGTCGTCGACCTTGGTGATCAACTGCCGGTCGTGCAGCACATCGCCGACGCCATTCTGCGCGCCGCCGATGAGCGCCAGGGCCACGTTTCGCGCCCCCGCCTCGCTTTTCACGCCAGCAACGGTTCCGTCGAGCACCTTGCCGCCGCGGGCGATGATGCACACCGAGTCGCACATGCGTTCGGCGTTGTCCATCACGTGGGTGCTGAACACGACGGTCTTGCCGCGCCGCTTGAGCTCGAGCACCGCGTCCTTGAGCGCCTGAGCATTTATCGGATCGAGGCCGCTGAACGGCTCGTCGAGGATCACGAGGTCGGGATCGTGCAGCAGCGTCGCGATGAACTGCACTTTCTGCTGCATACCGCGCGACAGCTCATCGACCTTGGCCTCGCCCCAATCCTTCTCCGCCGACGTGAGGCTGAAGCGCTCCAGCCACTCGTCGATGCGGCGGTTCGCCTCCTTTGGCGCGACCCCTTTGAGCTCGGCGAGGAAAAGCAGCACGCGGCGCACCTGCATCTTCTTATAGAGGCCGCGCTCTTCCGGCAGGTAGCCGACGCGGTCGAGCACCGCGATGTCGGTATTCGGGCGGCCGAACAGGGTAATTGTGCCCGAGTCGGGCGCGAGGACGTCGAGGATCATGCGGATGGTCGTCGTCTTGCCGGCGCCGTTGGGGCCGAGCAATCCGTAGACCGTTCCCTGCGGCACCTGGAGCGACAGGTCGCGGACGGCGACGTGCTCCTCATACCGCTTCACGACATTGCGAATGTCGATGGCGAGTTCGGACATGTGGGGGGTTGAGACGGGCGGGAGGGCCGGCGGAAGCCTTGGCCGATCGGTCGATTTAGCGAGATATCTATAGTTGGACCGGCGCTGCGCTCACGCAAGCCGGCGAATGCATGACGCGGACACCGCAGTGGAAGTTTCGGGGGGTGAGGGGCCAGGCAG
>JBIOHX010000297.1:0-4623 GCA_044449465.1 Gemmatimonadales bacterium
GTACAGGTGTTGGTCGAGGAAGGCCCGGCGCGGGTTCGCGAGCTGCAGACCGCCGGCGCGCACTTCGACCTCGACCCCGCCGGCCACCTCCAGCTGGGCCGCGAAGCCGCTCACTCGCAGAACCGCATCGTCCACGCCCACGGCGACCAGACCGGCGCCGAGGTGGCTCGCACGCTCGTCGCTCGCGTGCGGGCGACGCCCCGCATTCGCGTGCTCGAGAAGGCGCGGGTGCTCAACCTCATCGTCCGTCGCGGCGTGTGTCTCGGCGTACGGGCGAGCGTGGCGGGGCACGCCACGGAGATCATCGCCGACGCCACCGTTCTCGCCGCCGGCGGCTGCGGACAGGTGTACCGCTACACGACCAATCCGGTCGTGGCGACCGGCGACGGCTACGCCATCGCCCACCGCGCCGGCGTGACGCTCGCCGACATGGAGTTCGTGCAATTCCACCCGACGGCGCTCGACACGCCGGAGAATCCGCTGGCGCTCATCTCCGAAGCGGTGCGCGGCGAGGGCGCCGTGCTCGTGAACTCCCGCGGCGCGCGCTTCATGAAGGGCAAGCACGCCGCCGCCGAGCTCGCGCCGCGCGACGTCGTGGCGCGCGCGATCTTTCGCGAGCAGCGCGGCGGTCCAGTGTACCTCGATGCGCGCGCACTCGGCGAGCGGTTCGTCGAGCGCTTTCCGGGCATCCTCGCGCTCTGCCAGGCGCGCGGGATCGATCCCCGCACCGATCTGATCCCGGTCACGCCCGCCGCCCATTATATGATGGGGGGTGTCGTGACCGATCTCCGCGGGCGCTCCAGCATGCCGCGCCTCTACGCCGTTGGCGAGGTGGCGCGCACCGGAGTGCACGGCGCCAACCGGCTCGCGTCCAACTCCCTGCTCGAGGGGCTCGTGTTCGCCGAACGTGTGGCGCGCGATCTGGCGACGATCAAACCGCTCGTCAAAGTTCCGGTATTGACGAAGTGGAAAGTGCCGGCGCTGGCCGATCGCGGCGCCGCCCAAGTGGCGGCCGACGCGATTCGCGCCGTGATGTGGGAGAACGCCGGCATCGCCCGCACCGCGCGCGGGCTCCGCGCCGCGCTCGCCCGCCTCTCCGACATCGGCGAGCGGCTGCCGGCGGGCGCCACCGAGGAGCTCAACATGCTCCAGACCGCCCGCCTCATCGTCGAGGCGGCGTTGCTCCGCCGCGAGTCGCGCGGCGGACACTTTCGTTCCGACTTTCCGCGCGCAAAGCGAACGTGGATGGGGCGGCACATCGAGCTGTAACGCGCCCCAGTATCTTTCTCGTATGTCTACTGCCGCATCGAGCATCGACCGCGACCACCTCGTCGCCGAGCTGCAGGGCGAAATCAAGCGGCTGGCGCGCGAGCACAACGCCGTCATTCTCGCCCACAACTACGAGCGCGCCGAGGTCCAGGACGTCGCCGACTTCGTCGGCGATTCGCTCGGGCTATCGCGCGAAGCCGCCAAGACCAGCGCCGACACCATCGTCTTCTGCGGCGTGCACTTCATGGCCGAGACCGCCGCCATTCTCTCGCCCCGCAAGACCGTCCTCCTGCCCGACCTCGCCGCCGGCTGCTCGCTCGCCGCCACGATCGACGCGCCGGCGCTCAAGCGGTGGAAAGCCGAACATCCCGGCGCCATCGTCGTGTCCTACGTCAACACGAGCGCCGAGGTCAAGGCCGAGAGCGACTACTGCTGCACCTCGGGCAACGCCGTCGAAGTCGTCAACTCCATCGACCCCGACGCCGACATACTGTTTCTCCCCGACATGTTCCTCGGCGCGCACGTCCGCCGGCTCACCGGGCGCAAGAACATGCACGTCTGGATGGGCGAGTGTCACGTGCACGCCGGCATCGCCCCGGAGAACATTCGCCTCCAGCGCAGCCTTCATCCTCAGGCGGAGTTCCTGATCCACCCCGAGTGCGGCTGCTCGACGAGCGTGCTCGAGGCCATGTCTGCGGGCGAAGTCTCGCCGGACGGTGTGCAGATCCTGTCGACCGAGGGGATGATCAAGCGGCCGGCGCTCTCGAATGCCGACGAGTTCATCGTTGCCACCGAGGTCGGAATCTTGCACCGCTTGCGTCGCGAGAATCCGAGCAAGCGCTTCTTCGCGGCGAACGACCGGGCGTCGTGCGCCTATATGAAGGTGACGACGCTTCCCAAAGTGCGCGATGCGCTCAAGCGCGGCGAACACCGGATCACCGTGCCCGCGGCCGTGGCGGACCGCGCGCGCAGGGCGATCGAGCGAATGGTCGCGATCGGCGGCGGGGCCAAGCAGCCCTTGTCTCCCAGCGCCGACGGCGTAGATCCAGGAGAATAGGGACCGAGGACGGCCTGGTATGGAAATGCCCGAGTTGCCGCGCGAGCGCCGATCGGTGCCGCGCACGATCACGCCGCTGTCAGTGCCCGCCGTCGACGTCGCTGGCCTGCTGCGCTTTCCGCTCGCTCAGCGCGCGCTCGAAGAGCTCGTGCGCTCGGCGCTCCAGGAAGACTGCGCGTTCAACGATCTCACGACCATCGCCACGGTCGTCTCCGACCGCCGCACCCACGCCACGCTGCGCGCGCGGCAGACAGGCGTCGTATGCGGCGTGCCGCTTGCCCTCGAGGCCTTCCGCCAGCTCGACCCCAAAGTCGCGATTCGCGTCGAGCACGAGGATGGTTCGCTCGTCCACACCGGCGATCCGGTCCTCTTCGTCACCGGCCATGTGCGCGGGCTCCTCTCCGCCGAACGCGTCGCCCTCAACTACATGCAGCGCCTCTCCGCGATCGCGTCGATCACGGCACGCTACGTCGACGCCATCGAGGGCACCGCGGCCAAGATCCTCGACACGCGAAAGACCACACCCGGCTGGCGCACGCTGGAGAAGTATGCGGTGCGCGCCGGCGGCGGAACGAACCACCGCCTCAACCTGTCGACCGGTGTCCTGATCAAGGACAACCATCTCGCCGCGCTCGATGGCGACGTCGCCCTTGCCGTGCGCCGCGCACGCGAGCTCGCGCCGTCCGGCACGCAGATCGAGGTCGAGTGCGACAGCGTCGCCCAGGTGGAGCAGGCTACCCTGGCGGCCGCGGATGTCATCTTGCTCGACAACATGCCGCCGGCCATGCTCACCGAGTGCGTGCGGCTCGTCGCTGGCCGTGCCATTCTCGAGGCGTCGGGAGGCGTGACATTGGCGACGGTACGCGCCATCGCCGAAACCGGCGTGGATTGGATCTCGGTCGGCGCGCTCACGCACTCCCCGCCGGCGATGGATCTCGCGCTGGACTTTGAGTAGCGCGCTCGAGGTATCGCCCGCGGCGGACGACCTGCGCGCGCTCGGCGCGCGCCGGTTCTCGACCGTGCTCGCCGATCCGCCCTGGCGTTTTCAGAATCGCACCGGCAAGATGGCGCCCGAGCACCGGCGCTTGAGCCGCTACGGCACGATGTCCGTCGCCGAGATCTGCGCGCTGCCGGTCGCCGACCTCACGGCGCCGCGTGCGCACCTCTACCTATGGATCCCGAACGCGCTGATCCAGGACGGGCTCGCCGTCATGGCGGCGTGGGGCTTCACGTACAAGAGCAACATCGTCTGGTACAAGACGCGAAAGGACGGCGGGCCCGACGGCCGCGGCGTCGGCTTTTACTTTCGAAACGTGACCGAGATGCTGCTCTTTGGCGTGCGCGGGTCCAAAGCCCGCACGCTCGCGCCGGGCCGCCGCCAAACGAACATCATCGTCTCGCGCAAACGCGAGCATTCACGGAAGCCCGACGAGCAGTACGAAATCATCGAGCGATGCTCGCCCGGCCCCTATCTCGAGCTCTTCGCCCGCCACGAGCGCGGCGACTGGACGGTGTGGGGAAACGAGGCGCCGGGCGCGGCAGCGGGCTGCGGCTGATTGGCGAGAGCGGAGCATGGTCGCGACTCCGCAATCCATCGATCCGTTCCTTCAACCGACGACGCGGCGCGCCTCTTCGCGGAACCGGTCGACCGTCACGCCCCCGGCTGCGAACGCCGACGCGACATCCACGTCCGATGCAAGAATACCAATGAGCAGATGGTGCGTGCCGATGCCCGCCGCGCCCCACTCGCGCTGTTCCTGTGACGCGGCGATGAGCCCCCGCTGGAGCGCCGGCGAACGCTGAATGACCGCCTCCGGCGACGACGCGGCGCGGCCCGTCGGCACGGTGGACTCCAGTGACGCGAGTATCTGCGTCGCGTCGGAGCGCATTCGCTCGAGCGCGACGTTCGCCGCACCGTCGCCGTTCCGGAGGAGCGCGATTGCGACATGGGACGGCTCGACGTTCGCCGCGCCGAGGCGTGCTGCGAGCGCGCGCGCGTCATCCAGCACAGTACGCACGCGCTGGGGATAGCTCTCCACCGTCGCCGCGCCGAGCCAAGCCATCCGCCGCTGCATCGACGACGAGCGTTCGGCGGCTGGACGCTTGGACTCGTCGCCGAGGATCATGAGGATCTCGCTGTGTGCCGCCTCCAGCGTGAGCCCCGAGTCGACAAGCACCTGCGCCGCAATGCCCTTTTCTTCGCGCAGCATCCCCAGCGCGTGCGTACTGTGCTGGATGACGCGCGCGCGCTCGCAGCACGCCTCGGCGCGGCGAACGTCGAGCCGTCCCATGTCGCA
>JBIOHX010000298.1:0-4516 GCA_044449465.1 Gemmatimonadales bacterium
GAGCTGCTGCAATCGCGCCCTCGTGTTCGTCAGGCCGATGCCGGGCGGCGCGTCCACCGATGGGCCGGGCCCGTCGTCGGAGACGGCGATCTCCAATGAGCCGTCCGTGGTACGCGCGGTGATCGCCACATGACCCGGACCGGCGCGCCTGGCGATGCCATGCTCGAGGGCATTCTCGACAAGCGGTTGCATGAGAAAGGCAGGCACGAGGGCGCGTCGCGCTTCTGGATCGACCGTGCAACTCACGGAGAGCCGATCGGAGAAGCGAACGCGCATCAGCCGAAGATACCGGTCGACGAGCTCCAGCTCCTCGGCGAGCGTGATCTCGGGCTTGGAACGGGCAAGCGACGCGCGCAGCAGGTCGCCGAGCTGCGTCAGCATCTGGTCGGCGCCGTCGACGTCTTCGTGCATCAGCGTCGCCGCGGCGTTGAGGGTGTTGAAGATGAAGTGTGGCTGAAGCTGGCCGCGCAGTGCATCGAGGCGCGCCTGGACGAGCTGCGTCTGGAGCGCGGCCGTGGCGCGCTCGCGCTCGCCGACGTCTCGATAGTAGCGGAGCGCGTGGGCGACGCCGATGACGGCGAGGAAGTCAAAGCTCACCGGTACGATGTTGTCGATCACGGCCAGCATGAGCGGGTCTTCCGGGCGGCCGGCCCACAGCGCGTACAACGGCTGCATGATCGCGTACTTGAGGAAGACGAACGCGAGCACGGCGAGGAGAAGCAGCGGCGCATGGCGACGCCAGAGCGCGCGCGAAACGGGGAAGCGGTCGACCAACCAGAAGAGCGGCGCGACGAAAATGCCGCAGGTCAACTGCTCGAGCACTCGATCCGCGGTGAACGACCTCCAGTCGATCGTCGCGTGCGTGCTGTTGAAGTACACCGACGCCGAGGCCAGGTCGAGCGCGGCGATGGCGCCGTAGACCGCGAAGCCGGCCAAGATCACGGTCCACCAATATCGGGGGCGCATGCCCTGAACATACGCGGAGCCCTCGGGCGCGACGGCCAGCGCATCCCCTCGCGCGGCCAGGCCGTCCCCAGACGGGTTCAATGGCCGGTGTTCGCACTCGACGTTGCGTGAGAACCGTCTTGGAGTCGAACCGTGTTGCAGGCTTTAGTCACCGCCATCGTCGCCCGCGCGCTCGCCGTGTCGCCGGGCGCACCCAGCTCGGTCACGGCCGTCCGCATCGACCGACCCCCGACCCTCATGGCGCGCGCCATGGATCCGTCGTGGGCCGCGGTCCCCGCGGAATCGAGCTTTTGGGAGTGGTCTCCGCGCGAAGCGGCGCAACCGGCGTTTCGCACGGAGTTTCGCGTCGCGTACGACACGAAGAATCTGTACGTGCTCGTTCGCGCGTTCGACCCGCATCCCGACAGCATCGTCCGAACGGTCACGCGGCGAGACGGAACGAGCGCGTCCGACGAAATTGGTATTTATCTCGCCGCCGACGGCGACCGGCGAAACGGTTACGAGTTCTACGTCAACGCCGCCGGGGTGCAGCGCGACGTCGCGATCAGCGCCGACGTGCAAGAAGATCCGTCGTGGGATGCCGTATGGGACGCCGCCGCTCAGGTCGATTCGGCTGGGTGGACAGCGAGCTTCCGCATTCCATTCGCCGAATTGCGCTTCCCGAGCGACGCCAGCCGGTTCGGACTGCTCGTCAACCGCGTCGTCGCTCGACGAGCGGAGCAAATGAGCTGGCCGCTCTATCGCCCAAGTCGAACGGGCATCGTCTCGCAGTTCGGCGAGCTCGATGGGCTGCGCGACATTGGCGGGTCGCGGTCGCTCGCGGTCTCGCCATTCATAAAATCGCAAACGCGGGGGAGCGCCGGCGTCACGGCGGGGGCGGACCTTCGCGTCGGGCTCGCATCGAACGTGACGCTCAACGCCGCGGTGCTGCCGGACTTCGGCCAGGTCGAGGCGGATCCGTCGGTCGTGAACCTCTCGACGGTGGAGACGTTCTTCCCAGAGCAGCGGCCATTCTTCCTCGAGGGCGCCGGCACGTACGCCGTGTCGTTCAACTGCAACGCCGTCAACTGCGCGAACGAAGGGTTGTTCTACTCTCGACGCATTGGGCGCGACCCGCAGCTTGCCGGCTTGTACGGTGTGCAGTCCGACGCGACCGCCGTCCCCATCCTCGCCGCGGCGAAGCTGACCGGACGCTCGGAGAGCGGCAGCGCATTCGGCGCACTCGTCGCCGAAACGGAGCGCGCATCGTCGAGCGACGGCAAGACGGCCGAGCCGGCGACGACGTACGCGGTGGTGCGCGGCCAGCGCAGCTTTCGCGACGATCAGAGCGGCGCGAGCGTCGTCACGACGATCGTCGACCGCGCGAATGACCAGTGGACGGCGCCCTATCTCCCTCAGACGGCGATCGTGAGCGGCGGCACGTTCCGCCACCGCTTCTTGGACAACCAGTTCGAGGTGTGGGGGGACGCGACGATGTCGCGGCTCGCGGGCACGGCGGCCGCCATCACGGCGATTCAAGAGAACAGCGTTCACCTCGCGCAGCGTCCAGGATCGGCGCACCGGGTCGACAGCGCGCGCACGACACTGGTCGGCGATCAGGAGGAGCTCGCGGTCGGCAACTACGGCGGCCGATTCCAATTCGAGACGAGCTTCGAGCGCCAGTCTCCCGAGTATGACTCGAACGATCTCGGATACCTGCAGCGCGCCGATCAGCAGACGGTGTCGGCGTGGGGAGCGTACGTCGACCGCACGCCGCGCGCGCTGTGGAACAGCATCCGCTGGAACGTCAACCAGTGGGACACGTGGAATGCGTCGGGCACGCGGTTGGAAGATGCGGCGAACTCCAACGTGCATATCGTTCTGCGAAACAACTGGGGTGTGAACGGGGGCGCCACGTTGTCACAGATCGGCGCGACCGAGTGCGACCATTGCGCGCGCGGCGGCCCGGCGATCCGCGTCGAGCCGCAGGTGCTTCCCTGGCTCACCATTCAGGGGGACGCTCGCGCGCCGATCGTACCGGGGCTTTCGGCGAATTGGACGTTCGGCGACGGCGGCCGCAGTCGCATATCGACTATCAATCCGACGGTCGACCTACGCGTCACGTCGCGACTCCAGGCGACGCTCGGCCTCCTGTTCGGCGCGACAGACGACGACAGCCAGTGGCTCGGCAATTTCACCGACGGCGCGACGACGCACTACGTGTTCGCACACCTCGTGCAGCACACGCGGGCGCTGACGTTTCGCGCGAGCTTCGCCGCCACGCCCAAGCTGTCGATCGAGAGCTACGCCGAGCCGTTCGCGAGCGACGGAACGTACAGCGCGGTGCGCGAGCTCTCGGCGTCGCCGTTGGCGAGGGCGTACGAGGATCGCTTTCAACCGTACGCGCCGCCGGCCGGTACGCCGCTCGCGTTCGGCCTGCGCCAGCTTCGCGCGACGACGGTGCTCCGATGGGAGTACGAGCCGGGGGCGGCGCTATTTCTCGTCTGGTCGCACGAGCGCGATGGGCAGGGGCTGACGGGCGATGGGTCGTGGGTCCGTGATGCGCGGCAGCTGTTCGCGCTGCCGCCGGTGAACACGATCGCAGTGAAGGTGAGTCTTCGCGTCGCCAGGTAGTGGCGGCGCTCTTTCGCCCAGTTGCTCTAGCGACCTCGGGACCCCAGCGGGTCGCTCAACGGTTACCGCCTTCCCAGAAGAAGGGGCATGAGAGTCGTAACGTAGGGATTCGGAAAGCCCCGTGGCGGAATGCGCCCGACGCGAGCTTTCGTTGCGCGTCGGCGGAGACGTGTCGTTCTGAAGATTCTCATGCCGGTCGACCCGGATTGAGCATGTATTCGACGTGAGGGTCTGAGGTTCGATCCCTGCTTGGCCTTTCGAACACTCTCGGGCAAAAGACAGATCAAGAGAACATCATGGATCGAACCATCTCTGAGACGCGGGGGTGGCTAAGGCGCGTGGTGTAGACCCCCGGTGACATAGGGCCGGAAGACCCCGGGGCGGTCCGGCGTGGCGATTTCGAACCCGACCGCATAACCGCTCGATGTCGGTCGATACGTTAGCCGGAACTGTGGCTGGCCGGTTGCGAGCAGGGATGTCAGCACGACGGCTGTGTCGCCTGCGACTACACCATAGGTGATCACGTGCCCTTCGTTATCGAAGGAGTAGGCCTCGAATCCGGCTGCAGCGGGTGCGATCACCATGAGACCGTCATGCCGAAATGCCGGCCGGCTCGTACTAGCCGGATACTCGGAAAAATCGTGGCGAACGAGAACGCGGCCATCGAGATCTCGCGCCCATGTCTCGCCACCTCGAATGGCGGCTCCAGGTCGCCCGCCGCTGCCGCTGTCCGCCACCCAAGAGCCGAGCAGCTTGTCGAGCGGACCCCACGCCGGCGGTCCGGACGTCTGTGCCCTGGCACAGGCGAAGGCGTTCACGATGGCGAAGACGGCGACCGAGCGACCGAGCATACGTTGATGCATTGTTGAGGGCCGGCAAAACGTGGTCAAGGGAGTCGCCGAAAGACGAAGCTCAGCTGGAAGCGAACGATGTGTCA
>JBIOHX010000299.1:0-4485 GCA_044449465.1 Gemmatimonadales bacterium
GCGCCGAGCATGACGCCGGTGACGATGAGCATTCGCTTATAGGGCAGCCGCCGATGCGCTACGAAGCCCAGCACCGCCACGGCCGCGGTAAAGGCCAAACCGATCACGACGCCGCGCGCCACCGCCGCCGCTCCCCAGGCGAGTCGATAGCTCTGGAGGAAGAGCACGACCTCGAAACCTTCGCGATACACCGACGTGAAGCCGAGCACCGCGAGGCCGAGCAGCACGTGGCGCCCGGTGATCTGCCGGTCGGCGGCACGCGCGATCAAGCGCTGCTTGCGCTGCGTGTGCATGCCGATCCAACCGGTCCAGTAGACCTTGTGGAAGAACCAATTCATGACGACGACGAGCACGACGATCGCCAGGAGGCCGGTCGCGGCCTGCACCTGGAGCGCGGAAATGTGGTCCGCGAGGCTGTCGATCAGCTGAACGACGCCGAGCCAAGTGGCGAGCGAGGCGGCGCCGCCGATCATCGCACCGAGTCCGATTGGACGACGGTAGGGCTGCGCGGCGCCGTTCATCGTGGCCGTGATCGCCGTCAGCACGAGGATCGACTCGAGTCCTTCGCGGAACACCAGCACCGCGATGTCGACCACGCGCGCCGTGGCGCTGTCGGCCGTAGACGGGTTCGCCGACCCGCCCGCGGTGATGACGGCGACGATGGCGAGCCCGAAAATCGCGAGAGCGATGGCGAGCGCCGCGATGAGCCAGCGCGCCGAATAGGGGCCTGGCCTCACGGGCGGGCCGGCGGGCGGTTTGCTTCCCGGGGCCGCCGCTTCAGCCGATTGGCTGGCCGGGCGCCCCGTCAGACGAGCAGGCCTGGTCGCCAAGTGATTCTTGCGTACCGAGTTATGCACAGCGCCACGTCGCGCGGAATACCGATTCGAGTCCAAAGGCTGGTGAGAGCGCGGTGAGGCGCCCAGTCTGGCAGACGCCACGATTGGCGCCCGGTTAATCCAAACCAATTTTGTCGGAATTTGCAACGGTCGGGGCTCGCGGCACGGCCGGGGGCCGTCCGACTGGGGAGGAGGGGCAGTTGCGCGGCGTCTGGATGACGTGGCCCAGGCCGCAGGCGTGGGCGGATCAGCGCATATTTCCACCGTGTGCGCGCGCGCCTCGGCCGCGCGAATCAACTTCCGAGGATCCCATGCCCAAAATCACCGAGACGGAATGGATTTGGCGCGACGGCGAATTCGTTCGCTGGAAGGACGCCACGGTCCACGTGCTCGCGCACTCCCTGCAGTTCGGCTCGTCCGCCTTCGAGGGCATTCGCTGCTACAGCACGCCGCGCGGGCCCGCGATCTTCCGTCTCGAGGACCATCTGCAGCGCCTCGTCGACTCGTGCACGATGTACCGCATGGAGCTCAAGTATTCGGTCGACGAGCTGGTCGCGGCCTGCTGCGAGCTCGTCGAGAAGAACGGACTCGACTCCTGCTACCTGCGGCCGATGGTCATCCGCGGCTACGGCGCCGGCGGCATGGTGCCGTTCGACAGCCCGATCGAGGTCTTTCTCCCCTGCTGGCCGTGGGGCACGTACCTTGGCGAGGGGGCGCTCGAAAACGGCGTCGACGCATGCGTGTCGAGCTGGAACCGAATGGCGCCGAACACCATACCGTCGATGGCGAAGATCGCCGGCAACTATCTGAGCGGCCAACTCATCAAGACGGAGGCGCTGCGCAACGGCTTCGCCGAAGGCATCGCGCTCACGCCGGACGGCATGTTGAGCGAGGGCTCGGGGCAAAACGTATTCGTCGTCCACCACGGGACGGTCTACACGCCGACGGTGAACGGCACGTTGCTGCACGGCATCACGCGAAACGCGATCCTCACGTTGATGCGCGACATGGGCCTCTCGGTCCGCGAGCAGGAGCTGCCGCGCGAGATGCTGTACATGGCCGACGAGATTTTCCTCACCGGCACAGCGTCGGAAGTGACACCGGTGCGCAGCGTCGACCGGATCGAGATCGGCAACGGCCGCCGCGGTCCGATCACGACGCAGATACAACAGCGCTTCCTCGACCTCGTGAAGGGGGTGGGCGAGGACCCATACGGCTGGCTCACCTACGTGCGGGCAGAACGGGCGAGCAAAGTGTAGGAGGAAGGGTGTGCGGACTGGAGAGCGCCGGCGCGGACCGGGTCGAGATCGGCACGGTTCGCGCATGACTTTGCCGAACCCCTGAAGGAACGGGAATGCCGACGGACCCAAGCGACGCTCAGGGTGGCGCAGAGCTCGCGCCCAACTTGAGCAAGCTCGAGAATGAATATCAGATTCTGACCGAGCTGTACCGGTCAACGGATTCGCGCACTTATCTCGCGCGGAACCTCGAGCTCAACCGCGACGTCACGATCACGGTGGTGCGGGCGCCGGCGGGCAGCGTCGCCGGCGAAAGCGCGCTTCGCCACTTCGCGTCGGACGCGCGGGCACTGACGTCGATGCGCCACGCGAACGTCATCCCGGTGATCGAGGGGCGCTTGCTCGACGACGGGGCGTTCGCGATCGTGCGGGCGCGCGTGCGTGGTTCCTCGCTCGAGCAGGTGCTCGACGCCGCGGGACCGATGTCCGCGGCGCGCACCGCGGCGGCGCTGGCGCAGGTGAACGGCGCGCTCGCGTGGGCGCGCTCGAACGGGATAGCGCACCGGTACGTGTCGGCGGCGTCGTTGATCTTCCAGCAGGGAAGTGGACGGGTACTGCTCTCGCTCGATCCGCCGCCCGTGGCGGCGAACGCGCTGCCGAACAACTGCGACGACGCGCGCACGATTGGCCGCCTCGGGACTGAGATGCTGACCGGCGTCTACGCGGAGGGCGCCGGGCGCGCACCGCTGGCGGCGCTGCGGCCCGATCTTCCGCCGGCCGCGATCGGCGGGCTCGATCTACTCGTCCACTGCGACCTGAACGCGCCGCCGCCGGACGTCGCCGCCGTCCTGCGCACGCTCGACAGCGTCGGCGAGCCGGTTGCACCTGGAACGCCTCTCGTCCCGCCGGCGTCGAGCGCGTCGCCCACGCCCGGCGCGCCGAGCGTTGCGCTGCCACTTGCGGCCGCTGCGGCGACCCCGGTCGGTGCAACGCCCGCCGGTGTGAGCGAGACCACGGACGACGCGGTGGTGGTGGTCGACCACGGCGGCATGGGCTTCACCGCGCGACTGGCGACGGCCGTCGTCGTGATCGCGGTGCTGATCGTTGCCGGTGTGTTCCTGCTGCGCGGGCGCGGCGGCAATGGCCGGAGTGCAAACACGCTCAATGACACGAGCACCCAGTCGGCCGGTGATGTAGACTCCCGCTCGCAGCGACCGGACACGGCAGTGATCGATCCGACGCCAGTGACGCCGACAATCGTATCACCAGCCCCCCCAATCACGACGCCGGCGCCGACTGCCGCGGTGCCGGCGGCGATGTATCCTTCGGCGGCGACGGCATCCGCCGCGATGCCGCCGACGTCGGCTGTCGCGCGGGCTGATTCGGTGCGCGATTCATTGCGCGCGGTCATGGACTCGATGGCCGCGGCGCGAGTCGCCAGTGAACGTCGCACGGAGCATCCGCTCGTGACTCCGCTTCGCGTGCCGCCACCGGGAACGCCCCGCACGGTGGACAGCAGCTCGGCGGCGGCGGCGAACAGCCCACCCACTCCGAGCTCGATGCCCGGCGACGTTTGCGCATCGCCGGCGAACGCCGACCAGCAGAGCTGCGCCGCGGCAGCGATGGCGCAGGCCGATCGCGATGTGAGCGCCGCGTTCGCCCGCGTGGCGGCAGCGCTCCGCCGTCAGGTGAACGCTGGACCAAACGATCCGGATCCGGCGTCGGTAGCGCGGCTGCGCGCGGCGCAGGAGAGCTGGCGGAATGACCGTGAAGCGTTCTGTCGCGACGCCGGTGTGGCGCCGCTGTTCGGCCGCGAGCGCGGACGTTGCTACAGTGAGCGCGCGGGGGAGCGGACGCGCGAGCTCCAGCAGATGCTCGACACGTTGCCGCAGCGGGACTCGACGCTCACGCAGCGCTGAGCGTCGAATCGGGGCACGCTCAGCGCGTCCGGGGTCGGGCTACGGCGTCTTCACCTCGACGCCCGCCGCCTTGAGGGCCGAGATCAGCGCCGGAAGATCAGTGCTCGAGACTTTCTTCACGCGCTCGCTCTGCTTCGCGAGCTCGGCGGGGAAGGTCTGCACCGTCTTCTTCTGCTCGGGGTTGGGGTTGAAGCTGATATTCAACATCTCTGTCGTGGTCGCGAGCTTGGCCTGGAGGCTCTGAGCCGCCGTAGGCCCGGCCGGGTTTTGGTCTTCCTCGCCCCCGGCGCCACCTGCCCCTCGCCCGCCGTTCGCGTCGCCCGCACCCGCCGGCTCGCCCGATTGTGCCACGGCGCCGCGGCCACCGCGTCCGCCACGGCCACCTCGCCCGCCGGCACCGCGCGCCGCGCCCGTGTCATTCGTCGCGACGGCTCCAGCGAATCCGCCGCCGCCCGCTCCGCCGCGCCCCGCGCCGCCACCGCCCCCTCGGCC
>JBIOHX010000300.1:0-4470 GCA_044449465.1 Gemmatimonadales bacterium
CTTCCCATCCCCGCCCCCACAATGCCCATCTCGGTCCGCCGCCAGCTCGTCCCCTGCCTCGCCTTGCTCGCCCCACTGTCAGCCGGCGCCCAGGTCATCGACCTCACGGTGCACGACGTCGGCGTCGCGATCGGCGACAAGGCGCGGATGACTGGGCTGCGGATCAACTTCCGCGATCGCGCGCTCGAGCGGATAAACGGAGTCAACGCCACCATCTGGTCGCCCTACACGCCTGCCCGCGGGTTCGTGAACGGGGTGGCGATCGGCTTGCCGGTGACCGGGGCGCGCGACGTCCACGGCATCGGCGCCGGCATCTTTGGCGTTGGCGCGGACAACCGGCTCGAAGGCATCGCGATTGGCGGAGTCGGGGTCGGCGCGGGCACGGAGTTGGACGGCGTCGCGATCGGCGGCATCGGCGTCGGTTCGGGCGGCGATGTGCGCGGACTGGCGCTCGGCGGAATTGGGGTCGGTGGCGGCGCGTCGCTGACGGGGATTCAGGTCGGCGGCATCGGTGTAGGCGCGGGCGGTAACGTGACCGGGATCAGCATCGGCGGCATCGGTGTGGGCGGCGGCGGACGTGTGAAGGGGTTGGCGATCGGCGGCGTCGGCGTCGGCGCCGGGGAGGCGTTCACCGGCATTGGCATCGGTGGAATCGGCGTCGGGGCCGGAGGCGATGCGAACGGGTTGCTCATCGGCGGCATCGGCGTGGGAGCCGGCGGCCGACTGCACGGCATCGGCATTGGCGGCGTGGGCGTCGGCGCACCCAAGCTCGACGGTCTCATGATCGGCGGGCTTGGCGTCGGCGGCGTGGACGTGCACGCACTCGCGCTCACCGCGGGCTACTTCAAGATCTCCGACGACGGTCGGTTTCGGGGCGGCGCGCTCGGCGCCGTGACGCGCGTCGACGGCACGCAGAACGGCTTGACGATCGGACTATTCAACTATGCAAAGGAGCTGCACGGGGCGCAGATCGGCATCCTCAATGTGTCCGACAACGGCGGCCACCGCCGGGTCATTCCGATTCTGAGCGTGCGGTGATCGGTTGGAGCGCAGCGCCACCATTGGATCGAAGCGCGTCGCGCGGCGGGCGGGGACGATGCCATGCGCGCGGCGTAGACCATGGTTTCGCCGTTATACTATATGCGCCGTCCCATCACGCGCGCAAAGCGTACTATCCCCATGGCCGCGGTGAATAGCCTAGCGGCAGAATCGCTGATCGCGGCGGCCGCGGTGCTACGCGAAGAGCTCCGCGAAATGGTCGCCGCTCATGCTCGTCTCATGCGCCGCCTCGACGTGCCGGCGGAGCGGGTGATCGTGGCCGTCAAGGACGTCGCGACGGATGCGGCGCGCAACTCGCTTGCGCCACATGCGTCCGATTGGGCGACGATGCGCGATCTACGCGACGACCTCGTGCGCTGGACGATAGACGCCTACTACGCCCCGATGTGACTCGGGATCGCTGACGCCAACCAGTCCAGCGTCGATCGCAACGTGTCGACGGCTCCGCGAAAAGTTACTCCGAGCTCGCGCCGTGCCTTCGAGCTGTCCATGAACCAATAGCGCGTCGCGTACGGCACCACACTCGGCTCATACGGGAGCGGGATGCCGGCGCGCACCGCGATGCGGGTGCCGGCGCGCGCCAGCGAGTTGGGAATGCTCAGCACCCGGGCTCGTCGCCCGGCCAGTCGCAACACCAGCTGCGCGAGTTGACGAATCGTCAGATTCTCGCCGCCCAAAATGTATCGCTCGCCCGCACGGCCGCGATCGAGCGCGGCGACAATCCCCGACGCCACGTCATCGACATGCACGATGCTCGTGCCGCCCGAGCACACCAGCACGGGGTTCGAGCCGAGGAAGTCGATCAGGTTGCGCGCCGTGCCGAGCGCCGTGTCGCCCGGGCCGTAGACCTCCGCCGGATTCACCACCACCACTGGGACACCGCGCGCGTGCATGTCGCTGGCAATGAGCTCCGCGCGGTGCTTCGCGTGCGCGTAATGCAGCCGTCGATCGTGAATCGTGAACGCGCTGCGTTCGTCAAAGACTCGTGGTCGATCGGATGCGTTGACCGCCGCGGTGCTCGAGACCACCACGACGCGATGCGGCGGTCGCTTGGCTGCCGCGGCGTCGAGCACGTTCCGGGTTCCTTCCTCGATCACCGCGTGGAGCAGCGCCGCGTCGTCGGCCCCCCACCCACCCGGCGCCGCGAGATGAATTGTCGCGGTGCACGACTGGATCGCTTCGCGGACCGACGCGGCATCCCGCACGTCGCCAAGGGCCCGCTCGATCGCCAAGCCGTCGATTCGCCGAGTATCCGAGCCGCGCCGAAGGAGGCAGACGACCTCGTGACCCGATCCCACGAGGCGCGCGACCACCGTCGATCCGATGAACCCGTTGCCTCCGGTAACGAAAACTCTCACGTGCTCGAGGCCCGCTGCTGAGGAGTGACGCCGCCTAAGCGTTCAGCGCGCGGGCGAGTGCTTGTACCAGGCCTTGGATCTGCGCGTCCGTGTGATGGGCGTTCATGATGAAACGAAGGCGGCTCATCCCGGCGCCGATCGCCGGGAACGTGATGGCATCGACGTGATACCCCGCCGTTCGCAGCAGGTGTGCCACCGCGGCGCAGCGCTGTTCGTCCCCGATGTGGACCGGAACGATCGGTGTCGCGGTCGACGTCGGCTCGATGCCATTCTGCCGGAGTAGGGCGACGAAACAGCGCTGATTCTCCCAGAGGCGCCGGCGGCGCTCCGGCTCGTCGGTCACGACGTCGATGGCCTCGAGCACCGCGGCCGCCTGGTCGGGCGGGAGCGTGGACGTGAAGCCGAACCCCGAACAGCCGATGCGCAGTATCTCGGCGACGTACGACTCGGTCGCCACGAATCCGCCAATGCAGCCGTAGGCCTTGCTCAACGTGCCCATCTGAATGATGCGCCGGTTCGAGATGCCGAAGTGCTCGGACGTTCCGGCGCCGGTCGGGCCCAACACGCCCGTGCCATGCGCGTCATCGATGTACACGCCCGCGTCGTGCCGCTCGGCGAGCGCCATCATCTCGGGGAGCGGCGCGATGTCGCCGTGCTGGCTGAACACGCCGTCGGTGACGACGATCTTTATTTGCGCGGGCGACGCCGTGAGCTTGCGCTCGAGGTCGTCCATGTCGAGGTGTCTGTACGCGAATACCGGCGCGCCCGACGCACGGATGCCTTCGCGGATGCTCATATGATTGAACTCGTCCGTGAAGTAGGCGTGCTTCCACGCCGTTCGCGGCGAGTAGCCAAAGGCACGAGCGAGATTGGACGACTTGACGAGCACGGGCAGCACGCTGATGTTCGCGAGGTAACCGGTCGCGAATACGACCGCCGCCTCCTTCCCTTTCAGTCCGGCGAGCCGGGCCTCGAGGCGCTCGTACAGCTCCAGATTTCCGCCGAGCAGACGCGACTCGCAGTTGCCCACGCCAAATTGCTCGATGGCGGCGCGGGCGCGCGCTTTGAGTCGTTCGCTCGTCGCGAGCCCGAGGTAGTTGTTCGTGCTGAAGGAGACCAGCGTTCGTCCCCCGCTCACGAAGGTCGGATCGGGGAGCGTGTCGGGCACCAGCTCGTCGCGCTGTGTTGCGCGCGACGCCATCCATGCTCCGAGTTCCTCGAGGTCGCGCATCGTGAGCTGGCGCTACGGTTGGTATCGACGCGCGATGAGCACGGCATTCATGCCGCCGAAGCCGAAGGAATTCGACATCACGGCGTCGAGCGGGACGGTGCGCGCCTCGTTCGCGACATAATCGAGATCGCACTCGGGATCGGGCTGATCGAGATGCGCCGTCGGCGGGATGACTCCGTGGACGAGTGCCTCGATCGAAACGAGGAGCTCCAACGCGCCGGTCGCCCCCATCAAGTGCCCGTGCAGCGCCTTCGTCGACGACACGGGGAGCTCGCGGGCATGCGCGCCGAACGCCTGCTTGATCGCCTGGGTCTCGATCGGATCGCCCACGGGCGTCGCCGTTCCATGCGCGTTGACGTAGTCGATGCCTCCGGGATCGAGGCGCGCTTCACCGAGGGCGGCGTGCATCGCCCGCACCTGACCGTCGGCGTCTGGCTTGGAGATTCCCCGCGCGTCCGACGCGTTGCCGTAGCCGACGAGCTCCGCGTAGATGCGCGCGCCGCGCGCGCGGGCGCGATCCTCACGCTCGAGCACCAGCGCGGCCGCCCCTTCGCCGAGCACGATGCCGCGGCGCGCCGCCGAGAACGGCTTGCAGCTCCGCGTCGGGTCATCGGGATCGGCGTGCGCCAACGCCTGCATTGCGTCCCACGCGCGCAGGTTGCCGTCGGTGATCAGCGCTTCAGATCCCCCGGCGATGACGGTGTCCGCATAGCCCGCCTGGATCGAGTGAAAGCCCTCGCCGATCGCCGTCGCCGACGACGAGCACGCCGTCGACACGTTGACCAGCGGGCCGCGCAACCCGTGGGCGATCGAGATCTGCCC
>JBIOHX010000301.1:0-4463 GCA_044449465.1 Gemmatimonadales bacterium
ATCACGGCGCGCGCGCCGTGATCGCCTCGCTCGAGCGCGACGGTGCGTCATTTTTCGACGAGCTGGCGTCGTCCGCGTCGCTCACCGCGCGCCAGTTGCGCGACGCTCTGCGCGAGCTCGCCGGCGCCGGCCTCGTCACCAACGACTCGATCGACTCGCTGCGATTCCTGTTGCGTTGGCGTCCGATCGTTTCTCCACGCGACCGCGCGCAACCCGATCCGACGCGGTGGCTCCCCGCCGACTTCTCACCGTCGGCGAACCGCCACGTCGTGCAGCGCCGGCCGAATCTCCGCCGCCTGCCGCGCTGGAAGCGCCCCGACCGCGAGCTCGCCCAACCCGAGTCGTGGCCCGGCCGTTGGTCGCTCGTGCGCGTTCCGCGCCTGCTCGGCCCCGAGGTCGATGAAAGCGCGTGGGCCGAGCAGATCGCGCGGCAATGGCTCGACCGGTACGGCATCGTAGCGCGCGAGATGTGGCGGCGCGAGCGCCCCGCGATTGGATGGCGCGCGATCTACCGCGAGCTCAAACGACTCGAGTTTCGCGGCGACGTGAGGCGCGGGTATTTCGTGCTCGGTCTGTCGGGCGCGCAGTTCGCGCTCCCGGAAGCGATCGAGCAACTGCGCGCGGACGATGCACGCCCCGACGACGGCGCCGTCGTGCTCAGCGTCAGCGATCCCGCGAACGTGTTCACGCTGCCCATGCCGACCGATCCGGCGCGCGATCCGTTCGTGCGTCCGCGCAGCCGTGGTGCCTTGCTCGTCACCCTGTCCGCCGGCGTCGTGATCATCGCCGAACGTCGCGGAGCGCGGCTGACCATTCGACCGGGCGCTCCGGCGGACCAGGTCACTCGCGCCGCGTCCGCGCTCGCGGCGCATCTCCTCGATCGCACCGCACGCGACATCGTCGTCGAGACCGTCGACGGACAGCCGGCGAGCGGGAGCGCGCACGCCGATGCGCTTCGCGCCGCCGGCTTCCGTCGATCGACGACTGGCTTTCGCTACTACCGCGCCGTCTGAGCCGCGCGCCGGTCGAAGCTAGTCGCCGGGTGGTCGGACCGCCGCCTGCGCCGTGTCGCCGCGCAGCGAATCGCTGCCGCGGATCTGGTTGACGATCGGATCGAGACGCGTCGCGTGCGCCATGCTCTCGACCGTCGCTAGCACGGCGCGCGAGTCGGCCACGTCGTTCTTCGCTCGCAGCGCCTCGGCGAGCTCGATGCCGGCGAACATGTACATCGCCGGCATGCTCACCGACGAACGGTCCACCCAATGCCCCTCGCGGATCACCGCGCTCGGGCCTTTGAACACATCGCGCCAGAGCGCATGCGCTCGCGGCACGTCGAGCCACCCGTCGCCGGCGACGACGATCGTGTCGGGCGTGGACGCGGCGGGCGGCATGAACAGCTTCCAGGCGAGGCCCTGTGTGAGCATGTCGTTCTCCAGCCCAAGCTGCTGCGGATAGCCGACGGCGGAGCGGGCGAAGTAGACGGGACGCGCCGGCCAGCCGTCGTGAATCATCTGCAGCACGAGCGCATCCGAGCGCTGGAGCACGCCGTACTCGAGCTTCTTTGGATCGATAGTGGCGCGGAGTGGCCCGGCGACGAAGACCATCGGCCCCTTGAGATCGTAGTATTGCGGCATGGAGTCCGCCGCGGCGAGCGTCATCTGGAGCGGCCCCGTCGTCGGTTTCACCCACCGCGTGGTGCGATAAATCGCCGGGCCTTTGGCCGCGTCGTATTCATAGATGGGGCGACGGATGAGCTGGCGCACGTACCAATCGGTGTTGAGCAGCGACGTCTCCGCGACGACGACGTCCCGCCGAACGCCTTCCACTTCCTGCGCGTACCAGAGCGGAAAGGTGTCGTTGTCGCCGACGGTGATGAGGACGCCGTACGGCTCGACCGAGTTGAGCAGGTCGGTCGCCATGTCGCGCGTGGCGCGGTGACCGGCGCGCGACGCCGCGTTCCAATTGGCGACGAGCGGCACGAGCGCGAGGGCAAAGAGGGGCGACGCGATCGCCCAGCCGCGTCG
The DNA here is from genome assembly GCA_044449465.1 of Gemmatimonadales bacterium. GTDB lineage: Bacteria > Gemmatimonadota > Gemmatimonadetes > Gemmatimonadales > Gemmatimonadaceae > JAQBQB01. Next base: position 2,025 of record JBIOHX010000301.1, read on the forward strand.
CGGCGGCGTCGCGAGATCCGCTATCAGCTCGCAGACCCGCACGAGGCCGAGCGCGGCCCACACGCCCCAGGCGGAAAAGCTCCAGATGAAGAAGTAGTCGCGGTCGCGCACCTCGTGCGGCGCGTTGAGCTCCTGGTCCTGCGACCAACCAAGCTTGAAGTTCAAATAGTAGATCAGCAGTAGCGTGACCGTGAACATCATCGCGCCGACGTACCAGAAGGTTCGCCGGTCCTGCCGGTAATGGGCCAACGCGCCGTAGAGTCCGAGCACGAGCATCACCGCCGACATCAGCGCCTGCAGCACCGGCCAATTGCCGACGGCGTCCCGCACCCACTGCCACTTGAAGTAGAGCCACCACATTCCGATCTGCTGCGGGAGCGTCGCCTGCCGGTCGCTCAGCGACGGCTTACCGTATTGACCGCGGTTGAAGTTGTACTCGAACGCGTCGAGCGTTCCCTTGGAGAAGGTGCAGGAAAGCTCGAGCTTCGTGCGGCAGGCGGTCGGCTCGCCTTCGTCGGGCGTCGGGAAGTACGCGGCGCGCACGGGCTGCGTCGCGAACGGCGTTAGCCCTAGGAACAGCGCGGCGGCGCAGCCGAGCAGCAAGCGCCAGCGAAGCAAGGTCGCCGGCCGCCGCACCAGCACCGCGAGAGCGACGGCCGGCGCCGGGAGCATACCCGCCATGTGATTCGCGTATCCTAATCCACACAGGTACGCGATCATCACCAGATGCCGCTCGGCGCCGCGCGCGTCGGGATCGACCGACCAGCGCACCGCGAGCCACGAGACGATCGCGATCCCGACGAGCGAGACCGTGTACACCTTCTCGTTGACGACCGATTGATTCCAGACTGTGAACGCGGTGGCGCCGAGCAACGCGCCGGCGACCGCTCCGACCAGTCGAACCCAGCGCGGAACCGGCCACGCGCGCAGGATCTGCTCGGTGACGAGAAACCAGAGACCGGCCGACGCGGCGCTCGACACCGCGGCGAGCACGTTCACGCGTGCCGCCGCGCCGTGCGCGATCGGGAGGAGCGAGAACACGTGGCCGAGAATGACGAAGAACGGATTCCCCGGCGGGTGCGGCAGCCCGAAGGTGTAGGCCGCGGCGATGTACTCGCTCGTGTCCCACATCGCCGTCGACGGCGCCATGGTAACCAGGTAGAGCGCGAGCACGCATGCGGCGACAATGGCGGCGACACCATAGGATGGCCGCTCGGCGTCGACCTGGTCCGCGTCGACGAGCGTGGCGCCGCGATACCAGAGCGCCGCCGGAACGAGCACGCAGTAGGCGATCGCCAGCGCGAACGCGGACAAGGTCGTTCCGCCGCGCACCAGATCGGCGAACCCGATCAACCAGACCACGATCGCGCCCACAATGAGCGAAATTTTTATCTTCTGATCGCGTGTCGGTGCCATGTCTGCTGTTCTCGGTGAGCTCAATGGATCGGAATGGATGTGCCGCCGCTCAGCGCATATCGGGCCCACGCGCGCACGCGCGGACTTGGATCGCGTTCGGCGGCGGCGCGGGCGACGGCGACCGAATCGGGCCGGTGCGCAAGCCCGACGACGGCGTACGCGCGCGAGTCCCAGCGTCCGTCGCGCATCAGCGTCGTCAGCACGGCGCGGGTCGGCGCGAGCTGCACGGCGCTGATCGGCCCGGCGACGCCAAGCGTCGCGACCGCCGCAACGCCGACCCAGCCGCGCCAGATCGGCCGCGCGGCGCGATGTGCATCGAGCACCGCATCGAGCCGCCCGCGCAGCCCGCCGCGCCGCGAGAGCGCGAGTGCGGGGCCCGCGCGCCCGTGCGACGCCAGCGCATCGGCCGCGTCGACGAGCAGCTCGGCGTAATCGCTGCGCCGCGCCCCCGACGCGATGACGCGCTCGTCGCAGGCGAGCTCGCAGTCAGTGCGAAAGCTCCGCGCCAACCACCACGCCGCGGGATGGAACCAGTAGAGTGCGCACATTGCGCGCGACGCGAGCTTGGTCGGCCAATCTGCCGCACGCACGTGGGACAGCTCGTGAATGAGCGTCATTTGACGCCGCGCCTCGTCCCACCCATCGCACGACGACGGCAGCACGACGACCGGCCTCACGAACCCCCAGGTCATCGGCACCGCGGTTTCGTCGGACAAATACAGGCGAACCGTGCGGCGCGATCCGCGGCCGAGCGTCGCCGAGCGCGCCGCGTCGAGCGTCACACTCCAACCGTCGTCGTCATCCACGCGGCGCGCGCGCCGAAGGAGCGCATGGAGTCTCGCCAGTGCGGCGCCACAGGGCAAAAGTGCCATGAGGCCGCCTCCCAGGTAGACCGCAAACAGCAGTTCGACGATGGTCGCGCCGCCATGGCTCGCGCCCCCGGCGTCAGCCGCGACGTGCACGCGACCGAGCGCCACGAGCGGCGCAGCGAGCGAAGACGTCATGACCCACGCCACCCAATGC
>JBIOHX010000302.1:0-4437 GCA_044449465.1 Gemmatimonadales bacterium
ACGTCGAGGTCGGCCGGCTGGAGCGCGGCGTTGCGCTGGGCGTCATTCTCGAGACGCGACAGCGGCGTCACCGCGGCGCGCTGGACGGCGCGCCGGTCGGTGGCGCGCACCTCCGACGGCGTCGGCGGGTTCGCGTCGTCCGGCAGCACGACGAAAACGTTGCCGGGATGCGGATCGGCGTGAAAATGCCCGTCGATCGTGATCTGCTTGAGATAGGCGCGCGTCAGCTCCTCGGCGACGGGCCGAAAGTCGTGCTCGATGCGCGCGAGCGGCGATACATCGCCGATCTTTTCACCGCGGACGCGCTCCGTCGTCAGCACGCGCTGGGTCGTATACGCCTCGATGACGCGCGGAATGAGGATGCGCGGGAACTCGGCGAGCGTGCGGCGAAAGGTCGCCGCGTTGCGCGCTTCGATGCGATAGTCCAGCTCGTCGGCCAGCGCCTGCTCGAGCTGCTGCACGATGCCGAGCATGTCGACGCGTGAACCGGCGCCGGTGTGGTCGGTGAGAAAGCTCGCGAGCTGGCGGAAGAAGTCGACGTCGTCGGCGAGCACCTCGCGGATGTTCGGGCGCTGCACCTTGACCACCACCGGGCGGCCGTCGCGCAGCTCCGCGGCGTGGACCTGGCCGAGGCTCGCCGAGCCGAGTGGCTCTTGGTCGACGGAGGCGAACAGCTTGCTGAGACGCGCGCCGAGCTCGCGTTCGATGGTGTCCGCCACCTCGGCGAATGGGATGGGCGCCACATCGTCCTGGAGACGCTCGAGCTCCGCGATGTACGACGCGGGCAGCAGATCCGGGCGCGTCGAAAGGACCTGGCCGAGCTTGATGTAGGCCGGCCCGAGCTCGACCAATCGTTTGCGAAAGGCGCGGGCTTTTCCCGCCGAGTCGTCGTGGTGCTCGTCGCCGCCGGCGTGGTCGGCTTCGTCGCTCGCCGCGAGGGCGTGCAGCCCCTGCTGCTTGGCGAAGTCCGCGAGCCCGTACCGCGTGAACAGCCCGATCATGGCGGTGAGGCGCGGCAGGTAGCGGGGCGCGAGGATCATTTCCGGCCGTAAAGAGCAGGGAGCATGCCGGGCAGAGCAGGCACGCTACCCGATTCGCCCGGGGGCGCTTTTATTATGGCGATGCCCGACCCGATCGTACCCCAACGACTCCTGCGCTCATGAGCGGACGCGCCACGCCCACGCACGTGCCCAAGCCCTGGGGCCACGAAACGATCTGGGCCCGCACCGACGCCTACGTCGGGAAGATTCTGCACATCAACGCCGGCGAGGCGCTGTCGGTGCAATATCACAACGTGAAAGATGAAACTGTCTATCTCCTGTCGGGGCAGCTCGTCTATCGCGTGTGGGAGGGCGACGAGCCGCGGGTGGTGCCGCTGGCCGTGGGCGACGCCTACCGCGTGACGCCGGGGACGGTGCATCAGATGGAGGCGGTGACGGACTGCGACGTGCTCGAGGTGTCGACGCCGCATCTCGACGACGTCGTGCGGCTCACCGACCGCTACGGCCGGCAGGGGACGAGCGCGCCGTGAAGGTGATCATCCCGCTCGCCGGCAAGGGCACGCGGCTCCGGCCGCACACGCACATCACGCCCAAGCCGATGTTGAAGATCGCCGGCAAGCCGGTGATCGACTACGTGATGGAGGATCTCGAGCGCCTCGGCGACGTCGAGCAAGTCATCTACATCACCGGTCACTTGAAGGAGAAGGTCGAGGCCTACGCGCGGGCCAAGTATCCGTTCGACGCGGTGTTCATCGAGCAGCGGGTGCAGGACGGCACGGCGGGGGCGGTCGCGCTCGCCCGCGACCACATCGACCAGCCGGTGTTCATCATCTTCGTCGACACGATCTTCGACACCGACCTCTCGGTGGTGAAGCATACCGACGCCGACGGCATCATCTGGGTGAAGACGGTCGAGGATTATCAGCGCTTCGGCGTCGTCGTCAGCGACGCCGCCGGCAACATGACGAAGATCGTGGAGAAGCCGAAGACGCCGGTGTCGAAGCGGGCGAATATAGGTCTCTACTATATCAAGAACTGGAAACTGTTGTACGAGGGCATCGACTGGACGCTGCAGCAGCCGAAGAACAAAGGCGAGTACTATCTCACCGACGCCTTTCAGTACATGATCGACCACGGCGCACGCATCAGGGTCATCGACGTCGAGGGGTGGTACGACGCCGGGGAGCAGGGCACGCTGCTCGAGACGAACGGCACCATGCTCGCCCGGGGACGAGCGCGGAAGCCGGCGCACATCCCGCCCGGCGTGACGATCGTCGACCCGGTGTACGTCGAGGATGGCGTGACCCTCGTCGATGCGACGATCGGCCCCAATGTCTCGATCGGGGCCGGCAGCCGCATCGAGCGCTCCACCTTGCGCGACGTCATCGTCGGCACCGGCGCGGTCGTCACCAACGCCACGCTCGCGCAGTCCATGATCGGCGACGGCGCGCAGGTCGATGGCGTGCGCGGCTCGGTCAACGTCAGCGACCACTCCGTCGTCAAGCATGCGGGCTGACTGCGCGTACCATACGCGCGGCGGCGGCGCATGATCGCCGTCCGCGCGCTCGTCAAGCTCTATGGCGATTTCACCGCGGTCCGCGGCCTGACGCTCGATGTCGCCGGCGGCGAAGTGCTCGGCCTCGTCGGCCCCAACGGCGCCGGCAAGACGACGACGCTCCGCTGCCTGGCCGGCATCATCTCGCCGACGTCGGGCACGATCGCCATCGCCGGCCACGATCTTCAGAACGACCCCATCCCCGCCAAGAAAGCGCTCGCCTTCATCCCCGACGAACCGCACCTGTTCGACTATCTCTCCGTCGAAGAGCATCTGCGATTCATCGCGCGGCTCTACGGCGTACCGGATCTCGAATCACGCATGCCCGCGCTGCTCGACGAGATGGAGCTGTCCGAAAAACGTCGCGCCATGCCGAGCGAGCTCTCGCGGGGCATGCGGCAGAAGCTCGCCATCGCCTGCGGGCTGGTACACGATCCGTCGGTCCTCATCCTCGACGAGCCCCTCACGGGGCTCGACCCCGGGGGCATGCGCCGCATGCGCGCCACGATCACCGCCCGCGCGAAAATGGGCGCCGCGATCATCCTGAGCTCGCACCTGCTCAATCTCGTCGAGGAGCTCTGCACCAAACTGCTCGTTTTGCGCCGCGGCGAATGCGCGGCCTACGGAACGCTCGACGAGATCATCGGCGCGCACCCCGACCTCGCCGGACGGTCGCTCGAGGACATTTTCCTCACGCTCACGGGCGACGCGGGCGCCACGCCCGCCGCGTGAACGCGTTCGCCTATCTCATCTGGACGAGCGGCCGCAACCGCATCGTCGCTCTCGTACGACGCGCGCGGAGCCCGCGCCATATCGTCGCGCTGCTCCTCGGCGCGGCGTACGTCTGGTGGTTCCTCTTTCGGCCGATGAGCCACGTTTCCCGCGGCACGATCTGGGCGGGTAAGCCCGTCGAGATGTTGGCGACGCTGCTGCTGACGCTGACGCTCGTCAGCGCATGGGTGTTCGGCTCCGACGTGCTCGCGCTCGCGTTTACGCAAGCCGAGGTTTCGATGCTCTTTCCCGCGCCGATCTCACGGCGCGGGCTGATCGGCTACAAGCTCTATCGCGCGCAGATCGGCGTGTTGATCAACGCGCTCATCTGGGTGTTCGTCCTCCGGCGCGGCGGCACGGCGCTGCCCTCGCCGCTGCGCGCGCTCTCGCTCTGGGTGCTGTTCTCGACGCTCAACCTGCACCGGCTCGGCGCCGCCCTCGTCTGGTCGGCGCTCCGCCAGCACGGTCGCGCCGCGGTGAAGCGGAACGGCATCGCACTCGTCGTGTTCTCGCTCATGGGCATCGCGCTCGTCGCGGGCCTCGTCATCAATCGCGGCCGGCTCGGCGCGGCGGACGACATCGGGGCCTTTTTCAAGACGCTCGGCGACGTGCTCGGCTCGTTTCCGGCGGTCGTCGCGCTCTTTCCGATGCACCTCATCGTCGGCCCGGCGTTCGCGACATCGATTGGCGCCTGGGCGCGGGCGATGCCGTGGGCCATCGCGCTGCTCGCCGGCCACGCGCTCTGGGTCGTCCGCAGCGACGCGGCATTCGAGGACGCCGCACTCGAGGCGTCGGCCGAGCGTGCGAAGCGCCGCGCCGCCGGCCGCGGGCGACGCTCGGCGGTGCCGACGATGCGGAAGTCAGCGGTTTCGGCGACGCTCGGCAGCGCCGGCCATCCGGCGGTGGCGATCGTGTGGAAGAATCTCCTTTGCCTGCGGCGTACGGCGCAGCTGCGACTGCTCATCGCTCCAGCGGCGATGGCGTTGGGCATCGGCGCGGTGGTCGCGGCCGGCGGCAGCGGTTGGCCCGAGACGGTCACGACGGCATCGCTCGCGATGGCCGGAATGTTGTTCGTGTTCGGCGGGCGTCTCATTCGGACCGACCTGCGAC
>JBIOHX010000303.1:0-4415 GCA_044449465.1 Gemmatimonadales bacterium
CGACCGTCTCCGGGCTCGCCGGCAACAGCGAGGGGCGGCCGAGCAAACGCGAAGGTTTCGTCGCCCGCGACTTCAGCCAGGCGAGCGTGTCAGGCGTGCGCACCGTGGCGGCCGCGCGAATACCGAGCACGCGGAGCGACGGGTCGAGGTCGCCACGCTCGACACGGAGGCGAATCCGGTTGACGACATGTCGTGGACACCGCTCGCCCGCGGCGGAGAGACCCAGATAAACGACGCGCGCGTCGGCGTCGTCGACGGATGCAGCCAGTGCCTCGTCGCGCGCGCTGCCGCCGGAGCGGATCAGCACTTTCACCGCCTCGCGGCGCACCTGTGCATCGGCATGCGCGAGATAGCGGCGCACGTCGGCGTCGCCGGGCAGCGCGCCGTCCGGCGAGAGGCGACCGAGCCGCGCGAAAAGATCGCGCGGGGCGGGCGGCAGCGAGCCGGCGCGATCGGCATCCGCGAGACGCTGCGCGACCTGCCGTGGCCCCGCGTCGCTCAATGCCGCAACGAGGTCGTACACATGCTCGCGCTTGCGCGGATCGGATACCGCCGCCGCGGCGCTGAGGATGACGGGAATCGCCATCGGTCCGGCACGTTCGACGATGCGTTCCGCCGTTGCGAAGTCCACGCGATCCGCCGTGAGAATGCGTCGCAGCGGCCCGGCGTCCGCGATATGCTGCACGATGGCGTCGGCAGTCTCGCGATTCGGCGCGCCGTTGACGAGGTCGAGCATCTGGCCGGTGCGCCCGTCGCGCTCGAGGCGGTCCACGGCGCGCCAGAGCGTCGCGCCGACGGCGCCGATTTCGAGCGCGATCTTCACGATTCGCTCCGGCTCGCAGTCCGGCGCGCGGCCGGGCGCCGGCACGCCGACCAGAGGCGCCGTGCGCGACGCCGCCTCCAGCACGGCGCGGTACGCTTCGGGGTTGGGGTCGGCAAGCGTCCATTCGCTGACCAGGCGCGTCACGGTGTCGCGCAAGCTGCGGTCCGCCATCACACGCCGCGCCTCGAACGGCGTGTCGGCGTGCTTCGCAAGCTTGGAGAGCATGCGCATCATCGAGTGCGACACTGTCTGCTTCTCGGTCGCGGCCGCCGCTTGCACGAGAAACACGATCGCGTCGGGCTCCATGCCTTGCGTGGCGTCGAGCAGAAATTGACGCCGTTGGGCCACGTCGCCGCCCATTTCGAGCAGCCGCGCCAGCGTGTCGGGCTTCAATGCGCCGAGCATCTTCGAGATGCGCGCCTGAAGCGCCGCCGATTCGTGGGGGTTTCCCGCACCGCTCGCCATAAGCTCTCTGGCGATCTGCAGCATGTAGCCCACGATCACCTGATCGTACGCTTGCTCGTGGGAATGCTCGTCGATCGCCTTGGCGACCTCGGTCGGCTCGAGCGGAGTCTGATCGTCGAACGGCAGGCCGGTCGCATCGGCGACGAGCGCCGCTGTCGCGAGCCCGACCCAAAGCTGGGCGGCTCGGCCGGCCGTCATCTGATTATCGGCGGCCGCCCCGCCCTCGCCGTCCAGCAATTCGAGACGGTCGTAGCTGAGCGGAAAGGCGCGGATGTGCGTCCAGCGCGTAGGCAGGCGCTCGGGCTCGAGGCCGATCGGCTTGCCGGTGCGGCCAGCGTCGACGGCGAGCGTCGTCAAGAAGTCCGAAAGCTCCGTACGCCCAACACCGCGCTCGAACTTGAGTGCGCCCAGGTGGTGGCGATGGAGGCGCTGGGCGAGCTCCTGCAAGAGTGGGTGGTTCGGATCGGTGGCGACGCCTTCGATCACGAGCTGTCGGCGCGCGACGCCAATCGACAGCACGGGATGTTCGGCGAGCAACCCCCAGAGCGTTCGAGTGACTGAGTCGGCGGCGCCATCGAGCAGCGGATGTCCAGTTGGATAGATCGCGTGCTTGTGCAGCGCAATCGACAGCTCGACGAGAAAGTCCGCGAGCTCGCGGGCGAGGATGGCGGGAGCGGCAGCTGAGGCCTCGCCGGGGGCAGCCGCCAAGGCAGCCGCGGGAGCGGCCGCGAGGCCGCGAGGCGTGGGCCGGCTGCTCGCGATGCCAGCATCTCCGTGGTCGCCGGCAACGGCGCGGCGCGGAGGCAGCTCTGCTCGGATGAGGGACATGCCGACGTCGCCCGGGGTCCAGGGTTCCTTACCTGACGACCGAGTCCCATCCATAGCACGGGTACGTGAGCACGGGTACGTGACGGCGACGGCCCGTGGCGGGAGCCACGGGCCGTGGGGCACTTCCCTCGGCCCCCACAACCGAGGGCCCGACTCCGTTACCGCGACGACGACGGCGCCGGCCGGCTCGACGGCGGGACCATACCATTCATTCGCAGGTACGTGACGAGATTTCCATAGTGCTCATTGTCGTGCGCAGCGTTCTCGATCAGGGTAAACAAGCGGCTACGTTGGGTGCCGAAGAGATCGACCATCTTCGCTGCCGCCGCGTCGTCCTGCCCGTACGCGCGCGCGCAATCGGTGTTCGACTTCTCGAGCGCCGCAATGAGCGCGTCCTTCCCCAGCTTCTTTGATTCAATCGCATCCTCGGTGGGCGGCTGCTGGCCGAGCGCGATGGCGCAGAACATCGACTGCGAGCCGGCGACGTGGGCGATGATCTCGCCGAACGAGCGCACGGAGGCGGTGGGGCGATACGAATACTTGGCCTCGGGCATGTCGGTCGCGGATTGCACGAGGTAGTCGCGCACCGACGTCCAGTTGGCGCGCGCGTCGGCAACGGCGGACGACGCTGGCGCGGCTTGCGCCGCCAGCGGGCTCGCGGCGGCCAGAAGGACGAGGAAGCGTATTCTCATGTTGTAATTCCACGCGTGGGTGAGAGAACGGTGGCGCAGGTCATCGCACGTGCACGGGCACGGTAATCGTCGGCGCCGGCGGTGAGAAGCCCGGCGGCAGCGGCGGGCTCCCCGGCGGAGGCGGCCGCGGGCCGAACACGAGGGCCAACTCCCCCGGCACCGTAGGCGTGTACTCGAAGTCGTAGATCTCCCCCGGATCGAACGTCAGCGTGGCAGGCCGCAGCGTTGCGCGCGCGGGGGGGATCGGGTAGCCGTCCTTGGCGACCGCTCGCCACTCGACCGGCTTGCTCGCTGGCTGCGGGCTCTGGTTGAGCGCGACGACCAACGGTTCGTCGCCGGCGAGGTTGAGTAGACGGAACCGGTAGCGCGTGCCGGCCCGCAAGTTCATCGCCTCGGGCTGCGTCTTCCCGTTCATGGTGAACGGTGCATACGGACCGAAGACCACGTTCGTCGTAATGCCGGCGGCCCCGAAGAAGAGGAGCTTGTCGGTCTCGGGGTCGAATCGCTGGCCGGGCTCGAGCACGACGATCGGCCCATACGCGCCGCCGCCCATCTGCTGGGTCTCGTTGAAGTGCGAGTGGTACATGAACGTGCCGGCGCGCGGCGGCGTGAACCGCACGGTGAGCGAATCGTGCGGCTTGATTGGCTGCATCACGTTGGTCATCCAGCCGCTCCACCCTGGCACGCCGTCGGAATAGCTCTGGAGCTCGATGCCATGCCAGTGCACCGCGGCGTTGTCGTCGGCCTGGTTGACGACGGTGATCGCGACCGGCTTGCCCCGTTCGAGGATGAGCGGTGCGCCAGGGACGGGCATCGCCGCGGCGTTCAGCTCGCCCGGCGTGCCACCGACTACGAAGGAGTAGCCGCTATGCGCGCCGTAGACGTTCGACTTCTCTCGAAGAACCAGCCGGATGTCGCGCGGGTTGCTCGGTGCCCTGGCGACCGCGCCGCGCGGCGACACGCTGACGCCCATGACGAGGCCGAACATCTGATGCGGGCGGTCGGACATGTGGTGCATCAGCATCGCCGTGTCGAGCCGACCATGCTCGTCGTCGAGCGACACGAGCGACGAGATGTGCGCCGCGTAGTGGCAGTGGAAGATCCAGTTGCCTGGGCGATCGGCGCGCCAGGCGAGGGACATCGTCTGGAACGGATTGAGCACCTCGGTCACCTCCGTGCGCTGCTCGTCGCCGTCGAAGAGCGAGTCGGTGACGCCGTCGCCTTTGGAGTCGAGCCGGAAATAGAACCCGTGCAGGTGCATCGGGTGATCGATGTCCGTGAAGTTGACCACGCGCCAACGCACGGAGTCGCCCTGCTGATACGACAGCCGCTCGGTGTGCGGCCACGACAGCCCGTTGATCGTCATCGTCGACAAGCTGATGCCGGTCGGACTCGCCGTGTCGATCGCCGTCGACCAGCTGATGCCGAAGACACGCTCGGCGGAATCGACGACGGCGGTGGACGCATCGACGATGATGATGCCGTTGAGCTGCTGGTCCGCGCGCGCTCTGGGATCCATCAGATCCGGACCGCGCCGCGCGATGTAGTAGAACGTTCCAGGCGCGCTCGCCATAACTTGCGCGTCGGTCGGCGCCCCGGGTGCGACG
>JBIOHX010000304.1:0-4366 GCA_044449465.1 Gemmatimonadales bacterium
CAACAGCGACAGCCACGCGGCGAGCGCGCTGTCGACCTTGGCGGCGTTGACGACCGTCGAGCCGACGAGCGCCGGCGCGCGCGGAGGCCGCTGCCACACGAGCCCCATGTTGCCCGAGTACATGAAAGAACGCTTGTCGCGGAGCGTCTGCTGCATGCGTGACGCGGCCACGGCCGACATGATGTCCACCGCGCCGGCGTCGTGATCGGCGCGCGCCGGCGCGCGGCCGCCGACGTAGAGATAGGTCTGCGGGCCCGGCGCGTCGTGCAGATAAATCGTCGTGCCCCGCGAAATCGCCACGTCGGCGCTCTCCGCGGCCGGTCGCTGCGCCGCGCGCGCCGCGTCGCTTCGCCATGTGCCGAACACGCGGGTGGCCGCCGCGAGCACGTCGCCGTCGGTAACGTCGCCGGCGACGATCACGGTCGTTCCCGCCGGAGCGACGTGTTGCGCGTAAAACTCACGCACGTCGGAACGTGTGATCGCGCCGATGCTCGTCAGGGTCGGACGGAGCGAGCGCACGTATCCATCGCCCGAGCCATAGAGCTCGGTATAGAAGATTTGACGGGGAGCGGTCACCGGCGCTTGCGCGAGCCTCGCGGCCGCGCCGGTTTGAAGCGCCTTTCGCCGCTCCACCGCCGCGGAATCGAACGCCGGATGCACCAGCATGTCGCCCATCAGGTCGAGCGCGCGAGCGAATCCAGAGGAGAGCATCGTGAAGCCGATCGGCGATACCGCGGCCCCGAGCTCGCCGAACGCCTCAGCCAACTGGTCCGCCGTGCGCGTCGTCGTCCCTTCACGCATCGCGCCGAGAGTGACGGCGTACAGCCCCTCGCGCCCGGCGGGGTCGGCGGTCGAGTCGACGCCGAGCACGACGCGCACGGCCACGAGCGGAAGCGAATGGTCTTCGACGAGCAAAACCCGTAGGCCGTTGGCCAGCGTATGGGCTTTGATATGTTGGAACTTGAACGACTGTTCGACCGGTGGCTTGGGCCGCGGCGGCCGTGCCGGCTGGGCCGCTGCCCCCGGCGCCATCGCGCAGGCTGCGCAGGCTGCGCAGGCGAAGCCCAGCACGACACCTGTTCGCCAAGACATGCTCATGGGGTTGTGCCCCGCGCATGGCCAGGCGTCACGTTCGTGTACGGAAGCTCTGGCTTGCTCGCCAGTTCGAGCTTGCCGGCGGGCACGAGGCTCATCACCACGCGGCCGGGAGTGAGATACCGCGCCGTCGCGCGCAGGACGTCCGCCGGCGTGAGCGCAGCCGCCGCCGTGACTTGCTTGGCGTACGCCACCGGATCGCCCGCGAAGATCTCACCGTGCGCCAACGTGTCGGCGCGGGCAAACTGCGTCTGGAGCGACCTGACCGCGGTCGTCGCGTTATAGGCATTGAAGCGCGCCAGCTCGGCGGCCGTCGGAGGCGCAGACGGCAGCGCGTCGAGCACACTGTCGACCAGCGTCTCGATCGTCGTCAGCGACGCGCCGCGCCGCGGCACTACGACTATCTCGAATATGCCTGCGCGCTCGAGGTCGTAGTTGTCGGCAGCCACCGCCACGGCGAGCCGACGATCGTCCACGAGCAGCTTGGACAACCTGCCGAAGTGCGCCAGCGACAGCACCGAGCCGAGGGCGTTGAGCGCCAGCCGGTCAGGGCTCGCGAATGCGGCACCAGGCCAGTCGATGTGTAGCTGCGGCAGGCCGGCCCGCTGATCCTCCAGCACGAGCCGCGACGCCCCGGCGAGCGTCACGGATGGCACCTCGACCCGCGGTACCTTCTGACCGCGCGGGATCGTGCCGAAGTATTTGTCGAGCCAGCCGCGAACGGTGCGTGTATCGAAGTCGCCGCTGATCGCGATCACAGCGTTGTTGGGCACGTAGTATGGTCGGCAGGTCGATTCGAGCTCATCGATCGACGCGGCGTAGAGATCGGCCACCGGTGGCAGCGCCGTCAGATGATACGGATGCCCCGTTGGAAACAGCGACGCGACGGTGAGCTCGCGATACACGCCGAACGGAAAGTTTTCGATGTTTTGCTGGCGCTCCTGTCGTACCACCGCGCGCGCGCCGTCGAGCTGCTGCTCGTCCACACGAGCGATCGGCGCCGCCATGCGATCCGCCTCCACCCAGAGCGCCGTCTCGAGCTGGTTCGCCGGCAGCGCAACGTAGAAGTGCGTGACGTCTTCGGTGGTGTTGGCCCAATGCGGCGAGGAGCCGCCGATCGACTGATACAGCGTCCGTTGCGGCCCAGTCACGTTCGGCGATCCGAGCGCCATGAGATGCTCGCAGAGGTGCGCGACGCCGCTTCGGCCCGGCTTGTCATCCTTCGAGCCGAAGTGGTACCAGACGTCGACGACAGTGAGCGGCGACGCATGGTCCTCGCTGAGTAGCGCGACGAGCCCGTTGCCGAGCTCGAACCGGGCGTAGGACAGTGGACGGACCTCGCCCCGCCTCGCATTGGCCGCGACGTTCGCCTGCGCGCTGGCGGGCCCGACCGGGAAGGCCTGTCCGACCGCGAGGACCATTGTGATGATGCCGAGCTCGCGCGTGAGGCGCATGGTCGATGGCGGGAGCGGTCGAGAGGGTGAGCGAATGAGGGGGCGGCCTCGAGTCGGTGAATCTCTCACTCGACGACCCCCTAGACGCAATATGGAGCGGCCACGAGGAAACCTGGGAGGCCGGATCGCTGTACTTCAACTAGCTTGAATGAGCTTCTACCCATCCACCCGGCCCTCCCGGCCTCCCTCTCCACAATACGGTATGCGACATCCAATCGTCAGCATTGCTACGGCCGCGCTCGTTGCGTGCGCGGCGAGCGCTTCGGCACAACGCGCTTCGGCGCCCCGGCCGGCCTCGGCGAACCACGCGATCGATCGCGCGAACTTCGATACCACCTGCGCCGCCTGCGAAGACTTCTATACGTTCGCCAACGGCGGCTGGCTCAAGCGCAATACCATTCCCGCGGCCTACCCCGAATGGGGCTCGTTCGAGGAGCTCCAGGACAAGAACGAGGCTGTCGTTCGCAACGTCGAGGAAGGCGACGCAAAGGCGGTCGCCGCGGGCTCGGCCAAGCCGGGGACCAACCCGTACAAAGTTGGCGCATTCTACGGCGCCTGCATGGACACGGCGACGATCGAGCAGCTCGGCATGACGCCGATCGACGCGTCGATGGCGAAGATCGCGGCGATCTCGTCGCCGGCCGAGCTGCCGGCGGCTCTGACCGCGCTCGAAAAGAGCAACGGACTGGCGCCGTTCGGCGTCGGCGCCGGTCAGGATTTCAAGAACTCCAATCGCATCATCGCCAACGCCGGCCAGGGCGGGCTGAGCCTTCCCGAGAAGAAGTACTACCTGTCGGCGGACACGAGCATGCAGCGAATTCGCGACGCGTTCGTCACCCACGTGACGAATATGTTCAAGCTCGCCGGCGAGAGCGACGCCAAGGCCGCCGCCGACGCCAAGACCGTGCTCGACGTCGAGACCAAGTTCGCGCAGTCGTCGATGGACGTGGTCGCCATGCGCAACCCAAACGCCATCTATCATCTCATGAGTGTGGCGGCGTTCGACTCGCTCACGCCACACATTCGCTGGGAGTCGTTCATGGCCGCGCAGGGCGCGCCGCCCGGTGTGACCGAGGTCAACGTCGCGCAGCCCGACTTCTTCAAAGCGATGGACGGCTACCTCACCTCCATCCCGCTCGACGACTGGAAGACCGTGCTCCGCTGGCGGCTGCTCAACGCCTCGGCCAATGCGCTGCCCAAGCGCTTTGCTGATGAGAACTTCAACTTTCAGAAACTGTTCACCGGCCAGAAGCAGCGCCTGCCGCGCTGGCAGAGCTGCGAGCGCATCACCAACAACGCGCTCGGCGAAGCGATCGGCCAGGAGTTCGTTGGCCGCACGTTCAGCCCCGCCGCCAAGGCACGCGCCAAGGCAATCGTCGACAACATGGTCTCGGTGCTGCACGACCGCATCGGTCAGCTCGGTTGGATGAGCGACAGCACCAAGGCGCAGGCGACGCTCAAGCTCGACGCCTTCACGCGCAAGATCGGCTATCCAGACAAGTGGCGCGACTACTCCAAGCTCGACGCCAAGCCCGGCGAATACGCGGCCAACCTGAAACGGGTCAACGATTGGGCAGTCGCGCGCAACTGGGCCAAAGTCGGCAGGCCGATCGATCGCTCGGAGTGGGGCATGACTCCGTCCGAGGTGAACGCGTACTACAACCCGCTCTGGAACGAGATCGTCTTTCCGGCCGGCATCCTCCAGCCTCCGTTCTACGATCCAAACGCCGACGACGCGGTGAACTACGGCGCCATGGGCGCAGTGATCGGCCACGAGATGTCGCACGGCTTTGACGACGAGGGCCGCCAGTTCGACG
>JBIOHX010000305.1:0-4353 GCA_044449465.1 Gemmatimonadales bacterium
CCGACAGCTCGAGGCCGAAGTGCGTTTGCGCGGCGGACTGTTCGCGATGGCGGCGTCGTCGAACCTCGAGGTTCGCGAGCCGTACGGCGTGTGGCGGGCGATTCTGCGCACGACGCACCGCTTTCCGACCGCGCTCCAGCGCGATTGGCAGGAGCTCCCACAGCTCGAGCCGCTGCTCGGTGCCGCGGACAAACCGGCGCACACCGGGAGCCAGTACCGACTGTTCGCGGAGCTGACGGAGTACGTCCGCGGCCTGGCGCAGGACCGGCCGCTCGTGCTCGTGCTCGACGAGATGCAGTGGGCGGACACGACGTCGTGGGACGCGCTCGAGTATCTGCTCGAGGGGCTGGACGCCGATCGAATCATGCTCTGCTTGCTCCAGCGGCCGGACACCGCGTACGAGGGATCGCCGCAGCGGGCGATGCTGGAGCGGCACGACTTCGTCCGCGACATGAGCATCTCGCGTCTGACGCGCGACGAAGTGAAGCAGTGGCTCGAGGGTGCGTTCCACCGGCAGCAGGTGGCGCGCGAGTTTCTCGCCTTCGTCTATCGGCACACCGAGGGCAACCCGCTGTTCATCGCCGAGCTGCTGCGCGCGCTCGTCGAGGACGGCGCGGTCTGGCACAGCGGCTCGCGATGGGAGTGGAGTCCGGTATCGGAGCTGCGCGTGCCGGCGGGCCGGGCGGCGCTGATCGCGCAGCGTTTGAGCAAATTCTCATCGAGCACGCAGGCGGTGCTGGCCACCGCGGCGATCATCGGGCGGGAGTTCGACGTCGGGTTGGTCGTGGCCTCGGGCGCGGGGAGCGAGGCCGCGGTACGCCTGGCGATCGAGGAGGTGGCGCTCGCCGGGCTCGTGCGGCCCGCCTACGAGCGAAATCGCGGCGGATTTGCCTTCGCGCACGACGAGGTCGCCACGGTGGTGGTGGACTCGATCGCTCGCGACACGTTGGCGCAGATCCATCAGCGCGTCGCTGAAGCGCTGGAGCGTCGCCATCCCGAGCGGAGAGGCGAGATCGCGCTGCATTTCGACGCCGCGGGAGAGACGCCGGAGGCATTTCGGGCGGCGCAGGAAGCGGCGCACGGGGCGGACCGCGTCTACGCGCACGGTGCGGCGTGGTCGTACCTCCAGGTAGCGGCGCGAAACGCCACGAGTCCGGCCGAGCTGGCGGAGATCCGTGTCGCGCTGGCCCACGTCGCCGAGACGCGGGGGCGGCACGACGAGGTCGAGGAGCTCTGCGACTTGGCGATCGAGTGGTTCGAGGGACAGGCCGATGCGCATCGCGCGCTGACGTTGCGGCGCATGCGCGAGCGCGCGCGGATGGAGCTGGGTCAGCCGGCGCGGGTCTCGCTGGATACGCTACTCGCGCTCGACGCCGAGGCGGAGCGGCTGGGGTTCGATCGCGAGCGGGTAGCGGTGCTGATGATGGCGTCGCAGACACACGAGCGCTTGGGTGACCAATCGACGGCGGAGCGCCTCGCGGCGGAATGCGTCTCGATGGCCCAGGAACTCAATGACGATGCTCTGATGGCCGACGCTTTCCGCCGCCTGGGCAGCACTGTCTTGTCGGAGGCGCCGGCGCGTGCGCGTGAAGCGTACGAGCGATCGCGAGTGCTGTACGAAGCTGTGGGGGACGCTCGCGGGCTCGCCGGCGCGTACAGCAACATTGGCATCGCGGCGCAGTTCGAGGCCAAGCTCGACGAAGCGGAGCAGGCATTTGTGCGCGGCATCGCGGCGGCGCGCGCCGCGGGAATCGCCGACTTCTGGGGACTGTCGGCGCTGAATCTCGGCGTACTGTCGCAGAAATGCGGTGAGTACGATCGCGCGAGACAGCTATTCGGTGAGGCGCTCGCGTTATTCGCGGCCGTCAAGCACAGCGAGTATCAACTGGTGGCTCTGTATAACATGGCGCATGTCGAACGCGAGCTCGGTCTATGGGAATCGGCGGCAGAGCTTTACGACGCGACCATGGGACTCGCGCAGCGCATTGGGAAATCGGACATTGAGATTGGTGCCATCTCGGGGGCGGGGCTCTGTTTTCTCGAGTTGGAGCGTATCGATGCCGCGCGGCGGGCTGCAACGGAGGTTTCCCAACGCCTGGATGGCAACCCTCATTGGTTTCAGAGCCGCGAGATTGCTGAGGTGCTCCTCATCCGTTTGGATGCCCTGGATGGCCGCGCAGATGATGCGTTGAGACGTTTTGACCGAGCGATTTCCATCGCGGAGTCAGCGGATCTCTACAACGCGGCCTGGATTACAGCCAGTTGTGCCGACGCGCTGATGGCCATTGATCGCGTTCGAGTCAAAACGTCCATCCGCCGGTTGATGGCGCGAGTACGAGATCTCGGATATCCCGAAATGACAAAACGTTACGAGGCACTGGCTGCAGAATAGTGTTGCACCACATGTCACGTTTTTTTGCTCAGAAATCGTGGGTAGAAGCCGTATCCTCTCTTTGCGGGTGCTCGTCTAGATGAGGACAGTAACAGCGGCTTCCCCAGTCCCCACGGTATGCAAATCAAAGTTTGGCACTCTGTCGCGCTCGCGGCGCTTGTGGTGGTCGGCGCGTGCAGCGATAGTGGCACGGCCCCCCAGGCTTCGTCGGCGCCGACGCGATCGGCGACCGCCCTCAGTGCGCCTGCGTTCGATTATTCCTTGGCGGGTCGGTTCGGCGTCCAGAGCGCCGACTTCACACTGACCGCGGCTGGCGGCTCGTTCAGCGTCGGCGGGTTGTTCACGGTAGACTTCCCGGCGAATTCGGTCTGCGACCCGTCGCAGTCGACGTACGGTGACGGGCAGTGGGACGCGCCGTGCGTCACGCTTGGCGCAAGCCAGTCGATTCAGCTCCACGCGAAGGCGGTGTTGACGGCGAGCGGCATACGGGTGGATTTCACGCCGCATCTGCGTTTCGCCCCCGATGCAAACGTCACGGTCTCGACCGACGCCTTCGCGGTCCTTCTCCGCCTCAATCGCGGTTATTTCTCACGGCACCCTGAGGCGCTTGGGCCCTTGGCGCTGGACTATGCGGCGTCGCTCACCTCGACTCCCGTCGCGGACTACGCGAGCGATCCGAGTCTGATCACGCACGTCGATCTGTCGACGGGGCGCGTGTGGCGACGGGTGAAGCATTTCAGCGGCTACAGCCAGACCAACGGCCAGCCGTGCGATCCGTCGCCGGACAACCCGGACTGCGTGGAAGTCGACGGTCTGCAGTAGGTCGTCGCGTTCGACCGTTTTAGAGATTGTCGAAGTGAGAGATGAGCGCGGGCGTGCGGGTGCACGTCCGCGCTCGTTTGCGTGGGACGACGTTGGACGTTGGACGTGGGGCGTTGGACGTGGGACGTTGGACGTAGATCGTCGGACGTGGATCGTGTACGCGCTCGGTCATGGCGGTTGGGCGTCAGATCGAGGCTGTGGGCGGCCAGCTCGATCTGGTGAGTCGTCGGGTTGATCCAGTGAGCCATCGGGTTGACCTGGCGTGGAGGCGGGTTGATCCAGTGGTGCCTCCGATTGGCGGGGTGTGGAGGCGAAATGGCTTGTAGCGGCGTCGCGTTCATCGCCAACGCCGCCGGGTTCACCCGGATCGGCGTCGGGTTCCTCCGCAGTGGCGCTGGGTTCAGTCAGAGCAGCGTCGCGTTCATCCGGAGCGGCGTCGGGTTCATCAGCTGTCGCGCCGGGTTCACCCGGAGCAGCGTTGCGTTGGGTCGCTTGGGGGCGAAGTTGAGGTGAACGAGTGCGTGCTCGGTCTGATGAAGCGCGGCGTTGATGCGCGGCGGCGCAGGCTTGACGGCTCTCGAACCAGGGTTCAAGTCGATGCGGGCGAGATTGGCTCGGTCGAGAGCAGATTTGCCGCGCGCGCTACCAAGCCTGTGTCGCGTGCGAGCGCGCTTGGAGGCAGCGGCTGCGAGGTCGACGCGGCAGCGAGCGAGCTCGAGGCGGGTGAGAGCCGAGTCGAGCAGATCTAATAGAAGAGTCCTGCCGGGCGTGACAGGTTCGTGACCGATCGGGCCATCCTATGCGGGCCTCGAGGCGCGAACCGCCGTCAACGGCGCTTCGGCTTCTGGGCCGGCGGCGGCTTGAGCACGTAGCCCAGTCCGCGCACGGTGTGCAGGAGCGGCGCGTCACCGTCGCTGTCGAGCTTTTTGCGGAGATAAGCAACGTAGACGTCGATCACGTTCGTCGAGTCGACGTCGATCGGCGTGTCGCGCCACACCTGCTCGGCGATCGTGGCGCGGGTGAGCGTGACGCCGACGTTGCGCATGAAGCACTCGAGCACCGCGAACTCGCGTTGGGTGAGCGACAGCGGCCGGGTGCCGCGATGCGCCTCGCGCCCGATGGGGTCGAGGACGACATCG
>JBIOHX010000306.1:0-4344 GCA_044449465.1 Gemmatimonadales bacterium
CCACGATCCACGATCCACGATCCACGATTACGCGACATCGCCCGACGCCGACTGCTGTGGCGCGGGCTGGTCGGGGCTCGTTCCGTTGACGAAGTTGCGTCCGAACACGAGGCTCAATATCAGTACGACGATCGTCCCGCCGACCCCCATTGGAGCCGTCCCAAAGCCACCCGATCCCCCGCCGATCCTCGATGTTTCGGCTCTCGCCGCCTGGTGTCCAACGCATCGATTCCTCCCGAGTCACACCTGACCGCCGGGTGCAGAAAGGCAAAACCCGGCCCACCACATGGCTTGTGTTCGGGTCCGCGTCTTGCTCCATGCATGCGTTTCGCCTGGATGCGACAGCTGCGCCCCAGCCGCCGCTCCGGCGGCCCTTGCCCGCACCGGCACCACCGGCAGCGATAATTAGAAGACTCTAACGCCTCGATGCGCATCTGGCCCGGCCAACCCTACCCACTCGGCGCGACCTGGGACGGACAGGGAGTCAACTTCGCGCTCTTCTCCGAGCATGCCACCGGCGTCGAGCTCTGTCTTTTCAATCAGCCCGACGATGGGCTCGAGTCGCAGCGCATCATGCTGCGCGAGCACACCGACCAAGTGTGGCACTGCTACTTGCCCGACGTCCGGCCAGGACAGTTCTACGGGTTTCGGGTGCACGGTCCCTACGACCCCGCGAACGGCAATCGCTTCAACCCCGCGAAGCTTCTCATCGACCCATACGCCAAGGCGATCACCGGCACGATCCGCTGGAGCAACGCCTTGTTCGCCTACAAGATCGGTGGGTCGAAAGAGGATCTCGAGCCGGACCCGGACAACAGCGCAGGCGGCGTTCCGAAGTCCGTCGTCATCGATCCCGCGTTCACGTGGGAGGACGACCGGCCGCTTCGCGTCCCGTGGAACCGGACGATCATCTACGAGTGCCACATCAAAGGGATGACGAAGCTGCATCCCGACGTGCCCGACAACCTGCGCGGCACCTATCTCGGGCTGTGCAGCGATCCGATGATCGAGTACTTCCTCGCGCTCGGCATCACCGCCGTGGAGCTGCTGCCCGTCCACCAGTTCGTCGTCGACCGTCACTTGGCCGAGCGCGGGCTCACCAACTATTGGGGCTATAACTCAATCGGCTTCTTCGCCCCCGACGTCCGCTACGCCGCCAAGGGACTCGGCAATCAGGTCTACGAGTTCAAGAGCATGGTGAAGACGTTTCACGCCGCGGGGATCGAAGTGATTCTCGACGTCGTCTACAACCATACGGGCGAGGGCAACCATCTCGGACCCACGCTCTCGCTCCGCGGCATCGACAACAAGACCTACTATCGCCTCGAGCCCAACCAGCGCTTCTACACGGATTTCACCGGCACCGGCAACAGCCTCAACATGCAGCACCCGCGCACGATCCAGCTGATCATGGATTCGTTGCGCTATTGGGCGAACGACATGCACATCGACGGCTTTCGGTTCGACCTCGCGCCGGTGCTCGCCCGCGAGCTGCACGACGTCGACAAGCTTTCGTCCTTCTTCGACATCATCCACCAGGACCCGACGCTCTCGAGCGTCAAGCTGATCGCCGAGCCGTGGGATGTGGGCCCGGGCGGATACCAGGTCGGCAACTTTCCGATTCGCTGGGCCGAATGGAACGGGCGCTACCGCGACACCGTTCGCCACTTCTGGCGCGGCGACCCGGGCCAGGTGAGCGACCTCGCGTCACGCCTTGCCGGCTCGAGCGATATCTACGAGCCGAGCGGCCGCGGCTCGTACGCCAGCGTCAACTTCATCACCGCGCACGACGGCTATACGCTGTACGATCTCGTGAGCTACGAGCACAAGCACAACGAAGCGAATGGCGAGCAGAACCGTGACGGTACCGACGACAACGCCAGTCGCAATTGGGGCGTCGAGGGAGACACCGACGATCCCGAGATTCTCGACCGGCGGTTCCGCGTGATGCGCGACTTCGTGGCGACGTTGGCCTTCTCGCAGGGCGTCCCGATGTTTTCGCACGGCGACGAAGTCGCGCGGACACAGAAGGGAAACAACAACGCCTACGCCCAGGACAACGAGCTGACGTGGATGCACTGGGACTTCGACGACCGCCGTAAACGGCTGCTCGCGTTCACGCGCAAATGCCTGAGCCTGCGACACGCGCACGCCGTGTTGCGGCGACGGCACTTCTTTCGCGGCGAACCGACACTCAAGGGCGGCCTCAAAGACCTCTGCTGGCTTCGCCCAGACGGCCGCGAGATGTCGAACGACGATTGGCGCAACGGCGACAACCATGCACTCGGCATGCTCATCTATGGCGAGGCGACGGATGAGACCGACGACCGCGGCCGGCCGATCAAGGGGGACACATTACTACTCGTCGTCAGCTCCGCCACCACCGCGATCACATTCACTCTTCCATCGATCGAGGGAGACGGCATCTGGGCCGAGATGATCGACACGGCGTACCGCGAGCTCCGCGTGGTGACGACGGGCAGCATCGAGGTCGCACCGTTCGGCCTCGTTTTACTCCGTTACGGCGAAAACCGCCGTATGGCCGACGCGGAGCAATCGAGGTGAGATCAATGCATCAAGCGAGTAAGAACGATCGTGGCGGAGCGAGCAGGTCAACCAGCTTGCAATAGATAGCTCGAAACGATTTCGTAGAACCAGGAAGGCGAGAGCGGATGGCAGAAAAGAAGCAGCCCACGAAGCGGCCGCCCCGAGCACAACGCGCGGCGTCCGTGAAGACCGACAATGGCACCGCAACCAAGGCCCGCTCGCCGCGCACGCAAGCGGCGGACGCGCCGCGGCACCTGCCGCCGGCCGGGTCGCGCTCCGACGTCAACCGGCTGCTCTCCGGCGAGCATCAGGATCCGCATTCCATTCTCGGCGCGCATCCCACGACGCTGAACGGCGAGGCCGGCGCCGTCATTCGCGCGCTCATACCCGACGCCGCGCGAGTCGAGTGCTCGTTGGAAGACGGCCGGGTCGTTCAAATGGAGCGCGAAGCCGACGGCCTCACGTCGCTCTACGGCGTGTTCGTGGCCGGCGCAACGCTCCCGCTTCGCTATCGCTTCCACATCTACTACGCCGACGGGGCAGAGTGGGACCGCGCCGACCCGTACCGCTTTCTGCCGACGCTCGGCGACGTCGACCTGCACCTGTTCAACGAAGGCACGCATCTCGAGCTCTGGAAAAAGCTCGGGGCGCACTGCCGCACCGTCGACGGCGTCCACGGCGTGAGCTTCGCCCTTTGGGCGCCGAATGCTCGGCGCGTCAGCGTCGTCGGCGACTTCTGCGGTTGGGATGGCCGCGTCTTCCCGATGCGCATGATGGGCAGCTCGGGCGTCTGGGAAATTTTCCTACCCGACATCCACAATGGCGCGCTGTACAAGTTCGAGCTGCTGACTCACGAGCGCTCGCTGCGCGTCAAGACCGATCCGTTCGCCGCGAAGATGGAGCAATCGCCGGGCACCGCCTCGATCGTGCAAGCGGAGGGGCAGTACCAGTGGAATGACGATGAGTGGATCGCCACGCGCGCACGCACCGATCACGTGCGGGCGCCGATGAGCATTTACGAAGTGCACCTGGGCTCGTGGGCCCGCGTGCCCGAAGACGGCGACCGGCCGCTCGGCTACCGCGAGATTGCGCCTCGCCTCGCCGAGCACGTGAAGTCGCTCGGGTTCACGCACGTCGAGCTGATGCCCGTGATGGAGCACCCGTTCTACGGATCGTGGGGCTACCAGGTGAGCGGCTACTACGCGCCCACGTCGCGCTACGGCACGCCCGATGACTTCCGCTATCTCGTCGACACGCTGCATCAACAAGGCATCGGCGTGCTGCTCGATTGGGTGCCGGCGCACTTTCCGAAGGACGATCACGCGCTGCGGCGGTTCGACGGCACGGCGCTCTACGAGCACGAGGACCCGCGGCTCGCCGAGCATCCGGATTGGGGCACGCTCGTCTTCAACTTCGGGCGAAACGAGGTCAAGAACTTTCTCGTCGCCAACGCGGTCTACTGGCTCAACGAATTTCACACCGATGGGCTCCGCGTCGACGCGGTGGCGTCGATGCTCTACCTCGATTACAGCCGCAAAGCGGGGCAGTGGATCCCCAATCGTAATGGTGGCCGCGAGAATCTCGACGCGATCGCGTTCCTCAAACAGTTCAACGAAGCCGTGGCGTCGAGCGCGCCCGGCTGCGTCACCATCGCCGAAGAATCGACGGCGTGGAGCGGCGTCACCACGCCGGTGCGCGAGGGCGGGCTCGGCTTCACCTTCAAGTGGAACATGGGGTGGATGCACGACACGCTCACCTACTTCTCGCTCGATCCGGTCCACCGGCGCTTTCATCAGG
>JBIOHX010000307.1:0-4343 GCA_044449465.1 Gemmatimonadales bacterium
CAGGCACGTGCTCGGCGACGTTCTCTGTTAGCGACGACCGCCACGCTTCGGCGTCCATCTGGTCGGCGTCGAGAAAGTGTCCGATGCCCATCTTTCGCAGCAGGTCGAAACCGCCGGCGTCGAGTTTCGCGGTACGACACAATCGCCGGCTCGCCGACGTCGTCACCGTGTCGAGGAATTGTGCCACTGGGGCGAGATCGACGAGCGTGGCCGCGCTGTCCCCCGGCTGCCCGGCCGAGACGGCGATGATGCGGTTAACCAGTCCGAACGTCTCACCGCTGAGCGGCTATAGAGCTCGATCCGAGCCCCCGAAATCGGCTGCCCCGTGCTCGAATCGTCGACGGCGAGGTAGAGCACCGTTGAATCGGCGGTCGTGGCGACGCGTCGTTGTGCCGCGGCCGAATGCCCAGATGCGAGCAGCACGAGCGCCGTCGCCAGTCTCCACGCCACAAGTCCGAGCGGCAATACGATCGATCCGCCTGATCCGGATTCATCCGTCAAATCCGTAGTCCCCTTGTCGGTGGAGCTGTCGTACACCTCGAGCGCGCGAGAATTCGGTGAGACGTGTGTTACGGTTAACAGCCGCTCGGGATGTCCCACCGACGAATGGGTGATACGGATTCAACGGATCTACTGCACGGATCAAACAGATCGGTCTTACTGGCGATCGAGGCTGACGCGCCGGAGCCGAAGTCTTTTTGTCTCGGGGCTGACTGATCGCGTGATAGCCGCAACTTCTCATTGAGCCCCACGATCCACGATCCACGATCCACGACCCACGATCCACGACCCACGCAGTCAATACTTCAACCCACTCGCCTCCGCGAACTCCTTCATCGCCTTCTCCTGTTCCTCGGTGAGCTTGTCGGGCACGCTCACGTCGACTTGCACGATCAGGTCGCCGATGCGGTCGTCCTTCTTGATCCCCTGGCCGCGCACCCGAAACCGCTTGCCGTTCGGTGTGCCAGGCGGAATGCGGATCGCCACCTTCTTGCCGTCGAGCGTCTTGACGCTGATGCGCGAGCCGAGCGTCGCCTGCGCGATGTTGATCGGCACCGGCGCGATCACGTCGAGCCCTTCGCGCTTGAAGAACCGGTCCGGCTCGACCTGAAAGGTGATCAGGAGGTCGCCGGCGGGGCCGTTCCGCCCGCCCCGCGCGCCCTGTTCCTTGAGACGAATCTTCGTCCCCGTGTCCACCCCCGCGGGAACCGTAATCATCATCTTCTTGCGAGCGCGCACTTCGCCCGCGCCGTTGCACGTCGGACAGCGCTCGGTCGGCACCGTGCCCCTGCCGAGGCACATTGGGCAAGGTCGCTGCACCGCGAATCCGCCCTGGCCGAATGAAATGGTACCGCGACCCTGACACTCGGGGCACGTCTGAATCTTCGCCCCCGGTGCGGCGCCGCTGCCGTGGCAGGTGCCGCACTCCTCGTTCACTTCCAGCTCGACCGGCACCTTGCCGCCCAACGCGGCCGTGCGGAACGGGATCTGGAGCTGCGTTTCGACATCCTGCCCACGCTCGGGACCGCGCGAGCGCGCGCCGCGCTGCGCGCCGCCGCCGAACATCGAGCTGAAGAGATCGCCCAGGCCGCCTAAGCCGACGTCGCCCAGATCTTCGAAGCGAAAATTCTGCGCGCCGGCTGGCCCTCCGGCGCCGAAGGGCGAGCCCGCGCCCGGCTGACCACCCGGCCGACGCGCGCCTGCGCCGCCGCCGAAGCCGCCGAATGCACCGAGCTGCCGCATCTGGTCGTACTGCTTCCTCTTCTCGGCGTCGCCCAACACCTGATACGCCTCGGAGATCTCCTTGAAGCGGTCGGCGGCCTTCGGGTCGCTTGGATTTTTGTCGGGGTGGTGCTTCGCGGCGAGCTTGCGGTACTGTTTCTTGATCTCGTCCTGTTTCGCCGACGCCGGAACCCCGAGGACTGCATAGAAGTCCTTCGTCTGAGCCATATGGTCAGTACGTGCTCAGCCGTTCCACTGCTTCACGACGACGCGGGCGGGGCGTAGAAGCTGGCCGTTGAACAGGTAGCCGACCTGGTACACGCGCGACACGACGTGATCGTCCTCCGGCGACAGCGCCGGCTCGGTCGCCACTGCCTCGTGCAGCTTCGGGTCGAAGGTCTGATCACTCGGATCGAGCGTCTCGAGCCCGGCGGCCGCGAGCGCCTTGAGCAGCTTTTTCTCGACCATCTCCGCCCCCTGCGCAATGGTGAGCGCGTCGGTCGTCGAGTGGTCGACGTGGGCAAAGCGCGCCAGATCGTCGATCGGATCGATGAGCTGCTTCACGAGATCGGCTTGGGCGCGCGCGGTGAGCTCCGAGCGCTCGCGCAGCGTGCGCTTGCGATAGTTGTCGTACTCGGCCGCGAGCCGGAGGTAGCGGTCGTGCTCCTCGGTCAGGCGGCGCTGGACGTCCGAATCGGCGGGCGCCATCGGCGCCTCGACCGGCTCGACATCCGACGCATCGGCCGGATCGGCCGCGACGGCGTCCAGTTCATCGCCCGCGTGCTGCCCAGCCCCGCGCGCGAACGCGTCGTCGGACTCGGGATCACCGTCGGGCGAGCGATCGAAGTCGTGATTCTTGCGGTGCGCCATGGGACGGGCTAGAGCGATCGAGCGAGGCGAAGCGGCGCTCAGCTAACCGCGCGCTCCGTGGTTTGGTGAATGTTCGCTGGGTCGCACACAACGTGCAACGGGCGTGCCTCACGCGGCTGCCGTTGCGGCGGGTGTGCCTGCGCGATATCGCCGCCTGCGCGTTCGGTCCGTCCCCAGACTGAACGCCACCGCGGGCGCTTCCGTATTCTCTGCTCAGCCGCCGCTCGCCGATCATCCGTCGCTCGTGCGCCACCACCCTGCGGCAACACACCGCTGCCTCGCGACATGACGAGACCACCCTGCCACATCGGCTCGTCACTCCCGCGCGCTCGGCGGACACTCGACGCCTCGGCCACGGCACCCTGCTGAATGTCGACGCGGACCCGAGCTACCCCGACCCAACTTTGCAGCACCCCAACGCAACTCCGCGACATCCCACCGCGACTCTGCGATACGGCGAGGTGACTCTGCGATATCCTGAGGTGAGTCCGCGATGTGCCGAGGTGAGGCGGTCGCGCGCCGACGTAAGGTTGCTCCGCTCCTCGCACAGTGCGCGGCGCTGCATTGTCACTCCGCGCCAAGACGTGATCACTCCGCGCCACGGCATGATCACTCCGCGCCACGGCGTGATCACCCTGCACGACGACGTGATCACCCTGCACCACGACGTGATCACTCTGCACCAGGCCGTCGTCACTCTGCGCCACGGCGACGCAACTCTCCGCATCGCCTCGCCAAGTTTCCTATCGGACGTGCTCCGCGGGCGACAGGCCGAGGTCAGGGAGCAACGTGCCATGCACCGCGGGCCATATGGCAAGATGCGCGAGCCACAGGGCGTGCTCACTCCGCGCCGGACCTCGCTCCCCGCGGCTTCTACCGAAGTGACCCAGGCTTGTGCCGGCGTGAGCGCACGACACGCCGTCGTCCGCGCGACGCATGCCGTCGTCACTGCGGCTCATGCCGTCGTCACCTCGGCCCATCGAACATCACTCTGGTGCGCGTGCCGACGCTCGCGCGCGATAGGGCAAGCTACGCGTCCGATCTGGCGCACTCACCGCGTTCCATGCCGAACTCCCTGCGGCTTCGGACGAGCTCCGCGCGCCTTCGGATGAGCTCCGCGGGCCTTCGGACGAGCTCCGCGCGCCTTTGGACGGGCTCCGCGCGGCTTCGGACGTCGTCTGCCTCGTATCGGCCGTCGTCACCACGTCCCACGTTCAACGTCCAACCTCCAACCGCCTCAACATCTCCATCGCCCCCTGCGCCGCTCGTTGCCGAATCTCGTCCCGGTCCCCGATCAACTTGAACAGCCGCGCCTCCGCAACCCCCTCGACGTCCACCGCGACCCACACCGTCCCCACCGGCTTCTCCGGCGTGCCGCCGGTCGGCCCAGCGATGCCCGTGATTGCGAGTCCCACCGTGGCGTGCGCGGCGCGACGCGCTCCCGTCGCCATTTGCAGCGCCGCCGCCTCGCTCACCGCGCCATGCTCGCGAAGCACGTCACCGTCGACGTGCAGCAACGCGCGCTTCACATCATTGTGATAGGCGATCACACCGCCGAGGACGACGTCGCTCGACCCCGGAACCGCGGTGAGCCGTGCGCCCAGCAGCCCGCCCGTGCAGCTCTCGGCCACGGCGATCGTGAGCTTCCGCCGCCGGCACATCTCGAGCACGACCGCTGCTAAATCGGCGTCCTGCTCACCGTAGATCCAGTCGCCGAGGCGCGTACGCAGCCGGTCGGCGGCCCTCGCGAG
>JBIOHX010000308.1:0-4312 GCA_044449465.1 Gemmatimonadales bacterium
ATCCTCGCCATCAAGCTCGGATCGCCCACCGGCGCGGATGAAGCGGAGAAGGCGGGTGTTTCCGACGCGTGGGCGGCCGCGATCATCGTCCTCGTCCAGTTCGCGATTCTGTGGGGCTACTACGTGATCGCCGAAGGCTTGTTCGACGGACGCACCGTCGGCAAGCGCGTGCTCAGGCTCCGCGCCGTGCGCGACGGCGGCTACTCGTTGGGCTTCGCCGCGTCCGCGGTGCGCAACCTCATGCGCATCGTCGATCTCCAACCGGTGTTCACGTACGTCATCGGCATCGGCAGCATCGCCGTGTCGAAATCCGGCAAGCGACTCGGCGACATCGTCGCCGGGACGATCGTGGTGCGCGAAGCGATGGTGCGCCAGCCCACGGCGCCCGCCGAGGAGCCGCGCGGCGCCGAGCAGGCCGTGCCGGCGGCGACGCTGCTCACCGATGCCGAATACCAACTGCTCGACCGGTGGGTGGCGCGGCGATCGAGCTTCGACCGGGAACGGCAAGGCGCGCTGATGCAGCAGGTCGCCGCTCGGCTGCGCCACGTCATTGGCGACGTCGACGAGCGCGACGTCAGTCGCACGCTCTCGCGCCTCTTGGCGCACGAGCGAAGCGCGCGGCAGCATGGCGCGGCGTCGAAGGGCGCGACCGGCGCCAGCCGGGAGCGATACGCCATCGTCACGACGCGGTCGCCGCGGTGGATCGCCTTTTCGGCGCGTCTCTCCGAGGCGCAGCGTCGCGGGTTGCGCTCGTTCAATGAAACGCAGGTTCGCGAATTCGTCGAAGAGTACCGCGCGCTGTCGACCGATCTGGCGCGCCTGCGCACGGCGACCCGCGGCGAATCGAGCGACGAGCTGTTCTACCTTGGCCGCCTCGTGAGCGGCGCGCACAACCTGTTGTATCGAGACAGGCGCAACACCCTCCGGCAGGTGCTTCGGTTCATCGCCGTCGACGTGCCGGCGGAGGTGCGCCGCTCGGCGGTGCCGATCGCGATCGGCGCGGCGTTCATGTTCGGCCCGGCGGCGATCGCATGGACGGCCGTGGTGCGCAATCCGGCCGTGGCCGCGTCGTTCATTCCCGTCTCCATGCTCGACCGCGCCGAAGAAGGCGTCGAACGCGCGAAGCACAAGACGGGCTACATCCCCGATCCCGAGGTGTTTCGTCCGCTGATGGCGAGCCAGATCATCGCCAACAACGTGCAAGTGACTTTCGCCGCGTTCGCCTTCGGCGTGACGGCGGGCATTGCCACGTTACTCATTCTCGTCTTGAACGGCATGTCGCTCGGCGGCGTGTTCGGCTTGTATCAGTCGAAGGGAATACTCGGCTTGCTGGTCGCGTTTGTGGCTCCGCACGGCGTGCTCGAGCTGTCGGCGATCTGCATTGCCGCCGGCGGCGGCTTGCTGATCGCGGGCGCGTTGCTCGTGCCGGGCGACCGCACTCGGGGGCGCGCACTGGTCGAAAACGGCCGCCGCGCGATGAGACTGATCACCGCGTCGACGCTGTTGTTGATCGTCGCGGGGTCGCTCGAGGGGATGGTGTCGCCGATACCCACGTGGGCGCTCTGGCAAAAGCTCGCGGTTTCCGGCGCGACGTTCGTGCTGCTTGCCGCGTACATCGGCGTGGGCGCGCGCTGGCCCGGCAGGCGCGGGGCGTCTGCCTCAGAAACGACCACTCATCCGGCGCCGCTCGCCGCCAATCTGCTACAACTGCCCTCTCGCCTTGATCTCGAGATACCGGTTCACGACGGCGGCAGCCATTCGTGATGGCGCCACGTCGAGCACCACGAGGCCGGCGCTCCGCATTCGCGCCAACGCCTCGTCGCGCTCGTGCACCAGTTCCTCCGCCGCCGCGCTTTGATACAACGCCGTCGCTCCGTGAGTGCTCGGCCGCGCCGCCGCCATCAGTGCTTCGTTCTGAATCGCGACGACGACGAGCAGGTGTCGCTGCGCGGTTCTGCGCGCGTGCGTGACGAAGGTCTTCGCCGAGCGTACGTCGACGACGTCGGTGAAGAAGACGACCATCGCCCTACGCCGCTGCGAAGTGGCCAGCACACGGAACGCTGAGAGATAATCAGGCTCGGTGAGCGTCGCCTCGAGGCCGCTCAGCGCGCGGTGGAGTCCGCGCAACGCTCGGTCGCCGCGCTGCGGCGGCACGGAGGCGCGAATTCGATCGTCGAACGCGACGAGGCCGACGCGATCGCCGCTCGTCGCCGCGACGTCGCTGAGCACGAGGGCCGCCGAAAGGACGTGCTCGAAGCGCGAGTAGCGGCCGGCGAGCTGGGTCATGGCGCGGCCGCAGTCGATGAGCGAGATCACCGTTTGCGACCGCTCGATCGTCTGCTCGCGGCTGATCAACCGGCCGTGGCGCGCCGTCGCCTTCCAGTCGAGAAGGCGCGGGTCGTCGCCCGGCACGTAGTCGCGCAACCCGGCGAACGCAGTGCCTTCGCCGCGCAACCTCAGCGCGCGAATTCCGGCTTCGCTCAACCGATTCTGGACGGCCAGCAACCGGAAGCGGCGCACGTTGGACAGCGAGGGCTGTACTATGATCGCCTCGTCCGGTTTCGGCGGAACGACGATGATGCGTGCCAGGAGCGCGAGCGGCGTCGTGATACGGAGCGCGATCGGACCAAGCGCGTAACGCCCGCGCGTTTCGCCGATGACGCCGAGCGAGAAGTGGCGTTCGTCGAATGCGGGTAGCTCGTGCCGCGCGTCGCCCGCCGCGCCCGACATTCCGGCCGGCACTCGATCGTAGAGCACCGCGCGCGCCTTGTATGGCCAGGCCGATCGAATGGTGTATTCGATGTCGGCGGTGTCGCCGAGGCCGAGCGTTTCCGGCGCGGCGCGGTCGAGGGTGACGGCGCTCTTTCGCGGAAGACGGAGGTAGTCGACGACGGCGCCCGCGACGAGCACGGCGAGCAATACGACGGCGAGCGACGTGCCGAGCGATGGGACCATCCAGGCCGCGCCCGCAACGGCGACCGCGGCGGCAAGGCGCCGCGTCGGGTAGATGCGCCACCAGGGCCGCTTGGCGCGGAGGCGTGTAAACCAGGTCGACCCCAATGCCAATTCCGGCATCAGGTCGGCGCGACGACTCGAGACAGGAGAGCGGCGAGCACTTCGTCGGCCGTGCGGCCCTCGATGCCGAGCTCCGGGGCGAGGATGACGCGATGCCTGAGCACCGCCGGCGCCCGCGTCTTGACGTCGTCGGGCGTGACGAAGTCCCGACCTTCCATGACGGCGCTCGCGCGCGAGGCGCGCATGAGCGCGACGCTCGCGCGGGGCGATGCGCCGAGGATGAAGCTCGGATCGTCGCGCGTCGCCCGCGTGATCGACGCGATGTAGGCGCGTACCTCCGCCGCCACGCGAACCTGGTCGACCAACTGCCGGCATTCGCGCGTTTGCTCGGCGGTGAGCACGGGCTCGACGATCGCGGTGCCGCCAGCTCGCTCGGGGTCAAACCCCGATTCGTGAATCTTGAGCATCTTCACTTCGGCCTCGACGGGCGGGTAGCCCACCAAGACTTTCATGAGAAAACGATCGAGCTGCGCCTCGGGGAGTGGGAAGGTTCCTTCGTGCTCGACGGGGTTCTGGGTCGCCATGACGGTAAACAGCGGATCGAGCGCCCGCGTCTTCCCGTCGGCCGTGACCTGGCGCTCAGCCATCGCGTCGAGCAGCGCGGCCTGCGTCATGGCGGGCGCGCGGTTGATCTCGTCGGCGAGGAGCAGATCGGTGAACACCGGCCCGGGCTGAAACTCGAAGCCGCGCGCGGGGTCGCGATAGAGCGACACGCCGGTCACGTCCGCGGGCATGAGATCGGGGGTGAATTGAATGCGAGTGAACCGTGCGGCGAGCGCGTTGGCGACGGCGCGGACGAGGAGCGTCTTCGCCGTACCGGGAACGCCTTCGATGAGCGCGTGCCCACGCGCGAGAAAGGTCGCCAGCACGTCGTCGATGGCCGCGTCCTGCCCGACGATGCGCGTCGAGACGACGTCGCGCACGCGCCGCGCCAGCTCGGCGCCTTCTTGAATGGTGAGTGTCATGTTCGGGAAGATGGTGTCGACAGCAATTGCTCCTCGATCGCGGCCAGCGCTTCGCCCACGGCGCCGAGCTCGCGCTTGGTCGTGGGCTGCGAGCGCGCCTGCTTCACGAGCGTGATTTCGGGCGCGAGCCGCGGAAGCCGGCGCGCCACGGCGTCCAGGTAAACGTCGTCGCCCACGGACGCCGGCACGGCGACGATGCCGCGTGTGCGCCGGCGCAGACCGCCGACGAGCGCCGCGGCGGCGGTGCGCGTGGCGCCGACGTCCTCGTAGGC
>JBIOHX010000309.1:0-4307 GCA_044449465.1 Gemmatimonadales bacterium
GAGCGAGTCCGGCGCGCGATCCTCGCCCTGCCGCAGTTGTTTGCCGATGGCGGACTCGTTGGGCCAGAGGCGGTGCGCGACGCCTTCGGTGATGATCGCAACTTTGGGAGCGTCCTCGCGATCAGCGTCGTTGAATGATCGTCCTTGGATGATCGGCACACCTATGGCGCGGAAGAACTCGGGGCCCACGGCGTCGAGGCCGAACCAGGGGTTCGCCTTTGCTTCGATGTCGGACTGTTGTTGGGCGGCGTAGCGGCCCATCCAGACGTTCGAGCCCAGGAAGGGCGGCACCACTTCGGGGGAGGCCGCGATCACTCCGCTGATCGCGCGCACGTTCCCGATCACGCGCCCGTGCGCGGCGTAGTTGGTCGCGTCGAGGCAGTGCTCCCAGGCCGACGAGTCGGCCGCGCTGCGCGCGCCGCCCTGTGGCTTGCAGTCGAGGACGTACTTTTCCCACGGCAATGAGAAGTTGAGCATGAACAGATGCTCGGTCGAGTAGCCCATGTCGAGCGTCGTGAGGCGCTCGAGGCTCTTGAGCAGGAGTCCGGCGCCGGCGAGCACGACCACGGCGAGCCCGATCTGCGACGCAACGAGCGTTTGCCGCACCTTTCTCAACTTTCGTCCCTCCGTGCCCGAGCGGATGTCCGAGCGCAGCGGCGACGACAGGTCGAAGCGCACCGCCGCGAGCGCGGGGACGATGCCGAACAGCAGCACCGTCGCGCCGGTCACGAGGGCGACGGTGACGACCGGCGTTCCGGCGAGCGCGATCGTGTCGAGCCGCGGCAACCCGCTCGGCGCCATTCGTATCAGACCGTCGAGCAGGACGCGCCCGAACAACGCGCCGAGCACGCCGCCGGCGAGCGCGAGCAGCAGACTCTCGGTGATGAGTTGGCGAACGAGAGCGCCCGCCGACGCACCGATGGCGCGACGGATCGCCATCTCGCGCACGCGGCCGGCGGCGCGCAACAGCAGCAGATTGCCAACGTTCGCGCAGGCGAGGACGAGCAACAGCGCCACCGCCGCGGTGAGGGCGACGAGCGCCGGCCGCGCGCTGCCGCTCACCATGTCGGTGAAGGTGTGGACCTGCGCGTCGAGCTTGCTCTGGCCGAGCGCCGCCATATCCCTCGCCGGCAAGTCGTGCCTGAGAAAGTCCTCAAACTCGGCGCGCGCCGCGGCCGGCGTGGCCGTGGGCGCGAGTCGACCGACGACGTCGACGCCGTTGTAGTCGGCAGCGATCCAGTACTCGGCGCCGCGCGGATAGTCGAGTCCCGGCGGGGCCACGCCGACGACGGTCATCGTCCAGGTCAACTTTGGCGCGCGCAGGTGCGTGCCGATGACGGACGCGTCGCCATTGAAGTCGCGCTGCCACGTTCCGTAGCTCAAGACGACGGGAACGCCGGCGCCGCTCGGGTTTACCGCCCAGGGCACCGCGTCGCCCGAGTGAAAGAGCCGCCCGAGCGCCGGCTTGGCGTCGAGCAGGTTGAAGAAGCCGTCGGTGACGACGGCTTCACGGAGCGCGAGCTGTCGATCCCCGTCGAGCACCGCGTCCTCGAAGGCGCGCCAGTGGGCGAAGCCGGCGACTTCGGTCAGTGTCCGTGTCTGCTTGCGAAAGCGGCGGAGCTCGTCGGGGAGGATCGGCACTTCGCTCGCGGCGCCGGTCGCTACGCCGGAGAGCTCGACGAGGCGGTCTTGCTGGAGCACCGGCATGCGCTCGAGGAGCACGGCGCGGTCGACGGTGAACATCGCGCTCGACAGGCCGATGGCGAGAGCGAGGATCGCGGCGATGGTGACGGTGAACGTCGGCGTTCGCCGCAGGGTGCGTGCGGTGAACGAAAGGTCGCGGCGAAGGGTGTCGAGCATGCTTCTCTTCTCGAGTCGTGGCTACGTCGATGACACCTCAAGGGCGCCGAACCCCGCGCGTGGGTTCGGCGCGCCGCCGATCATTACCGCGGACGATCCCAGCCTTCGAGCATCTTGGAGGCGCTGTCCAACACGCTGCGATTGCCGCCGGGGGCGTACCAGACGTAGACGAGGTGGAGCGTGTCGCCGCCAACGTTCTTTATCTGGTGGCGAGTGTTCGGCGTGGTGTAGATCGTCGTCCCGGCGGGGGCCTCGAAGGTGTCATTGCCGAGCGTCCACTGGGCTCGACCGTTGACGACGTAATAGACCTCGGGCGCTGGGTGCGAGTGAAAGGGGTAGGTCGTCCCCGGATCGATCTCCATCACGCCGAAGCGGAGGTCCTGGTTCGGAACGCCTTTCCACTTGGCGGCGTTCCCGCTCTGCCAGTTTGAGATCCAACCGATGAGCTCCTTGTAGCGGTACTTCTTCCGGAACCAGTCGGGATACCGCATGGTCGTTATCCAGGTGACGCTGTCGGCGGTGGTGTGGAAGCGTCGCGGGGGGCCCGCCGCGCCCAAGGCTGGACGAACGAGCACACCAGCGCCCAATCCGACGATCAGCGCTGCGACGAGACTGAGGAACTGCGCCTTTCGCGATCGCATGAGGCACCTCCATTGCCGAGGACGCGCCAATTAAAGGACGACGAGCCGACTATTGCAACTCTCGAACGGCCGCCGCCCCTCCATCGGCTCGCGTTTCGGAGGGGGATCTGAGACCACCATACCCCTCGGTATTGACAGGATCATGATGCGACCATACCGTTGGGTATGGAGTCACGACTCAGTCGCGCCGACTGGATGCGCGCCGCGCGACGCGCTCTGCTCGTGGGCGGACCGGACGCGGTTCGCATCGCGCCGCTCGCCGATGCACTCGGGGTCACCAAGGGAAGCTTCTACTGGCACTTCACCGATAGAGGCGAGCTCCTCGAGGCGTTGCTCGCCGAGTGGGAAGAGGAGTGCGCCATCGCGCTCGCGGAGCTGCCGCTGTTGCAAGGGCCGGACGCGGTGCAAGCGTTCATGGAGTTTCTCAAACCGCACATCGCGGCGAGCGAGCGCGGGGACGAGCCGTCGGACGCGGCGATCTATGGATGGGCGGCGGCGGATGCGACGATCGCGCGGCGGGTGAACGCCGCCGAAGCGCAACGCGTTGCGATGGTCCAGGAGCTCGCCGGCGATGCCGACGCGGGGGAATTCGTCTACCTCGCATACCTCGGCTTCATCATGCGCCGGCGCCGCTCGCCGAGCACGAACGCTTTCTTCGCATCGCTTGCAACGCTGGCCGAGCAGGTGGCGGCGAGGAGTACTAAAGCGAAGCGGGTGCGCCACGCGTCTCGGGCGGCAACGACAACAATCTCACACAGGAAGACTTCGCCGTGATCGCTCTCGTCAGTCTGCTCTTCGCCGCATCGAACTTCGCCGCGCCGCCCGTCCGCCAACAACAGCCTGTGAACGACACCGCGACGTTCGCGGGACATGGGACGCCGCTGTTCATGGAGGTTCGCGGCCGTGCGGATCGCGCGCCGATCATTCTCTATCTGCACGGAGGACCGGGGAGCGCGCTGGGAATCGTGGCCTTTCGGGCCTACGTCGGACCGGCGCTCGAGTCGGCGGCGCTGGTTGCGTATCTGCATCAACGCGGCGTGATGCGTTCGCCCGACGTCGCCGACTCGACGCAGACGATCGAGAACCACATCGCCGACGCCGACAGCGCCGTCGCCTATCTCGCGCGGCGGTATCCGGGGCGGCCGATCTTTCTGCTCGGTCATTCATGGGGCGGCCTGCTCGCGACCAAGGTTGCCGCCGGCCGGCCGGCGCACGTCGCCGGCGTGATTCTGGTTTCCGCGCCGTTCGATATGGCGTCGAACGAGCGCGCGAGCTACGACGCAACGCTGGCGTGGGCGCGACGCGTCCACAACGACACCGCGGTGAAGGCGTTGAGCGACTTGGGTGCGCCGCCATACCAGGCGTTGGAGCAGCAATTGGTGCTCTCGCAGTGGTCCTCGTCGGCGAACGGCGGCATCGGCGCACACATCGATCCGGCGCGGCTCTTCGGCCGCGCCCCGTACACCGCTCCCGATTCGATGTGGAGCGTTGGTGAAATGCGCATCGCCGGCGCGATGCTGCGCGAGCTCGAGCAGGCGTCGACGATCGACCAGTTGCGCGGCATCAAGCTGCCATTGCTCCTCATCGATGGCGCCCGCGATCCGATCGTTCCTGAGAGCGATCTACGGCGCGGATACGCGCTGTGGGGGGGGCCAAAGTCAGAAGTCGTGCTCGCCAAGAGCCACCATCTCCCGTTCGTCGACGAGCCGGATCGGTTCACGCGCGCCGTGATCAACTTCATTCGCGCGAAGGAGTAGGGAGCGGCGGCTCTCTCCCTCGACCGATCGTGTAGAGCGTAGCCTCAGC
>JBIOHX010000310.1:0-4281 GCA_044449465.1 Gemmatimonadales bacterium
CCGACGCCCGCTCGAACGACTACATGTTGAATCTTTGTTCCATCATTCGCGTGCCGAACCCTGAAAAGTTGAAGCCGCGGCTTCGGCGCCGCCAGTCGCTCCCAACTAGCAGTTGCCGAACACGACTGGATAGGTGTTCTTCGAACTCATTGAGGCCGCCGCCGCCGCCGCCGCTGCCGCCGCGGCCGCACTCGGGCTTCCCGCCGACGAACCGGAGGTCGATCCCGTCGTCGAACCCGGTGGCGAACCGCTGCCGGCCGACGTTGCCGGGGCTGCTTGGGCGACCTCCGATCGAACGGCCGCGGTACGACGTTCTGTCACGATCTGGCGAACGCCCACGCCCGCCTTGATGGCCGGCGAATAGCGAAGGTGCGTGACCATGGCGCGCAAGGCGTCGGCAAACTGGTCGTCGTTCGCGCTGACGACACGGACGGTTCCCGGCTCCGGGTTTCCATTGGTGCCCACGACGAACTCGACGGTCCCCGAGTAGCAGCTGCGCGGCAGGCCGGTGACGCGAAACTCCGGATACACGTTGGACGTGACAAGGCGGGCCGGACGATCGACGGCGCACTCGCGGAAGAGCGGCCCCCCGACAACGTAGATAGAGTCATCGGCGTGCAGGCTGCACGGCGCCGAGCTAGCGCGCGACGCATCGGGGGAGCCGGTATGCGCGCTCGCACAGGCGGAAACGAGAATCGCCCCGGCGATCGTGGCGGCGGCGATGAATGAGGAGGTGCGCGTAACCGGCATAGACGTTCAGCTCCGTTCGGGTAGACGCCGAGCAACGCGACCCGCCAGCCGCGACGGGCCACCGCCATGATCTCGCTCGCGAGCGGTGAAAGCGCAATGTACGCGGCGGAAAGCGGACACGGCAGATTGTCAATCGCCGGTGCAGACCGTAGCGTTCTCCGCGCAGGGGTGCGGGACCTCGCCCAGCGCGCGCCCGCCATCATTCTCTCGCTCGTCGATCGGAGGTTCTGTCGTGCTCGCACGTTCACTTTTCGCGCGCGCCGCACTGGCTGCGGTGTGCGTTCCCAGTCTCTTGCTCGCGCAGCGCGGGCGCGGCGGCCGCGGTGCCCGAGGCGCGGACAGCGCGAACACCGGCGACGTGAGCTGGCGCGTGGTCGGGCCCGACGCGGCCGGCCGAATGGTCGCGGTCGCCGGCTCGAGCGCGCGTCCGAACGAGTATTACTTCGGCACCACGGGAGGGGGCGTCTGGAAGACCACCGACGGTGGCAAGTCGGCCGTGCCAGTGAGCGACGCCTACTTCGGCGGCAGCATCGGCGCGGTCGCCGTCGACGAGAAGAATCCCGACGTAGTCTGGGTGGGTGGCGGCGAATATCCGATTCGCGGCGACGTGTCGTACGGCGACGGGATGTGGAAGACCACCGACGCCGGGAAGACGTGGCAGTACATCGGGCTCAAGGAGACGCAGCAGATCGCGCGGATCGTCCTCGATCCGCGGAACTCCGATGTCGCGTACGTGGCGGCCCTCGGCCACGTCTGGGGCCCGAATCCGGAGCGGGGCGTGTTCAAGACGACGGATGGCGGCAAGACGTGGAAGAAGATCCTCTTTCGAAATGACTCGACGGGCGCCATCGAGCTGTTAATGGATCCATCGAACCCGGACGTTCTCTACGCCGCCCTATGGCAGGCGGGGCGCAAGCCGTGGCTGCTGATCAGCGGCGGCAGCGGCAGCGGCATCTTCAAGACGACGGACGGCGGCGAGCACTGGACGGAGATCACGCGCAACCCCGGTCTGCCGAGCGGGATCATCGGCAACGTCGGTATGACGATTTCGCCGGCCAAGCCGAATCGGCTGTGGGCGTTGATCGAGAACGAGCCGAACGGCGGCGTCTATCGTTCGGACGACGCCGGCGCCACGTGGACGCTACTGAACCAGGACCGCGATTTGCGCCAGCGGGCGTGGTACTTCTCGCGATTGTTCGCCGATCCGAAAGACACCAATACGATCTACGCGCCGAACGTGACGCCGATGTGGTCGCGCGACGGCGGCAAAACGTTTGCGCGCGCGTTCGGGGGCGGAGATAATCACGCGATGTGGATCGCCCCGGACGACCCGAAGCGCCTCGTGGTCGTGCACGACAACGGCGCGATCCTGACGTCGGATGGCGGCGCGACGTCGACGCGTCTCGCGGTGCCGACGGGGCAGTTCTACCACGTGCATCTCACGAACAAGGTGCCGTACGACATTTGCGGCGCCAAGCAGGATGCCGGCTCGGTGTGCGGACCGGTGCGGCAGACTGGCGGCTTTGGCGGACGCGGCGGCGGAGGCCGGGGTGGTCCGGCTGCGGCGCCGTCGCCCTATTCGGAGTTCTACGGCGCTGCGGGCGGCGAGTCCGGTTACATGGCGTCGGACCCGACAGACCCGAACGTCACGTTTGGCGGCAACTACAGCGGTGTGATCGACATGCAGAATCGCGCGACGGGCCTCCGTGCGCGCCTCGATCCCTGGCCGCTCAACCCGATGGGCCACGACGCCAAGGATTCGAAGTACCGCTTCCAGTGGACGTTCCCGATCATGAACTCGCCGCACGATCCCACCGTGCTCTATGTGGGCTCGAACGTCGTGTTCAAGTCGAGCGATAAGGGGAAGAGCTGGCAGATCATCTCTCCCGATCTCACCAAGCACGATCCCGCGACGCTCGGCGCCTCGGGCGGCCCAATCACGAAAGACCAAACGTCGATCGAGTATTACGGAACTGTCTTCGCGGTCCAGGAATCGCCGATCACGGCGGGGCTGATCTGGACCGGCTCGGACGACGGTCTGATCTACCTCACGCGCGACGGGGGCAAGAGCTGGAAGAACGTGACACCGAAGGGGCTTCCACCGTGGACGCGGATCTCGATCATCGATCCATCGCCGCACAGCGCGGGCACGGCCTGGGTGGCGGCGAACCGGTATCAGATGGACGATTACGCGCCGTACCTCTACAAGACCACCGACTACGGCGCGACGTGGACGCGCATCAACGACGGAATTCCGATCGGAGAGTACACGCGATCGATTCGCGAGGATCTGGTGCAGCCGGGCCTGCTCTATGCGGCGACCGAGCGCAGCATGTGGATGTCGCGCGACGCCGGAGCGCACTGGGAAAGCCTGAAAAGGAATTTGCCGCCGACCCCGGTGCACGACATTGCCCTTCGCGATGACGACATCGTGATCGCGACGCACGGCCGCGCCTTCTGGGTGATGGAGAACGTCTCGCTGCTGCGCGAAGCGCCGCGGGCTGAAGCGGCGCGGGTGGCGGGGAAGGACTATTTGTACAAGCCCGCGCCGGCGTATCGCTCGACCGGCGTGACGATCCAGTATCGCCTCGTGCAGGCCGACGAGCCGGTGACGCTCGAGTTCCTGGACCCCGCCGGCAAGCTCATTCGCAAATACTCGTCGACCGACACGGTGAGCACCGCGAGCGGGCGAGGAGGGCGCGGCGGGTTCGGCGGCGGGCCGGCCAAGGTCGGCAGTCGCGAGGGCTACAACCGTTACACGTGGAATCTGCAGTATCCTGACGCGTCGGCGTTCCAGGGGATGATTCTCTGGCAGGGCACGACCTCTGGGCCGTTCGCCGCGCCCGGCACTTACACGGTGCGGCTCCTCGCCGGCAACGCGGCGCCGCTCTCTGAAAAGTTCATCGTGCGTAAAGATCCGCAGACACCGGCGACGGTTGCTGATCTGGCTGAACAGGAGCGGTTCGCGCTGCAGGTGCGTGACCGCGTGACCGCCGCCAACGACGCCGTGAAGATGATTCGGAGCGTCAAGCGACAGCTCGACGAGCGCGGGGCGAGTATGAGCGGCAACGCGAGCTTCGCGTCGATGGCGAAGCGTTTCGCCGACGAGCTGTCCGTGGCCGAGGACTCGCTCTATCAAACGAAGAACCGGAGCGGCGAGGATCCACTCAATTTCCCGGTGCGGATCAATAACCAGATGGCGGCGCTGCTCGGCTTCGTCGAGAATGGCGAGCGCCGCCCGCCGAAGCAGTCGTATGACGTGTACACGGTGCTCGCGCCGCAGCTCGAAGCGGATCTCGCGCGCTACAAACGCGTGATGGACGCGAACTTGGACAAGGTGAACGCGGCGCTCAAGACGGCGGGCCAGGCGGCGATCGTGCCGACGACCGTCGAGCCGCCGGCGGCGCGCCGAGAGAATGTGAGCGACGACGAGAAGCCGGGCGCGAAGACGTGAATTGGCGAGAGCTCGTCGGGGCACCGGCCGCGGGGAGCTCTCGCCCAGGCAGCTCAGGGAAAAGCCATCGTCGAATA
>JBIOHX010000311.1:0-4278 GCA_044449465.1 Gemmatimonadales bacterium
ACTATGCGGCGCCGACGCGCGTGCCGCTCCCATCGTGCCGACGAGACCGCCGATGGTCAGCAGCAGTGCAGCGCGATTGGCCGTTGGCCGCGGCA
This sequence comes from Gemmatimonadales bacterium, assembly GCA_044449465.1. GTDB lineage: Bacteria > Gemmatimonadota > Gemmatimonadetes > Gemmatimonadales > Gemmatimonadaceae > JAQBQB01. The sequence goes on from JBIOHX010000311.1 coordinate 96, forward strand.
GCGCGCTCGTCATGACGTTCACATGCTCTCCAATACGCAAGTTGATGGCTCCGACGATTATACGCGCCGAAGGTCCCAAATGTTCGGCGGCGCGTCGTGGCCGGTACAAACTTTCCTTGAGCGCTAGCAGCGTGCTGCCGAAACTCTGTAGACTAGGCAACGCGTCCCCGCTCGTAGGCGTGTGGCGGAGGCGACACCAACGCCTGGATGCCAGCGCGTTTCAGAACCCGCCGCGTACACGACCGATGACTGTGCCGCCGCAAGTCCTCATCGTCGACGACGATGCGTCGATCCGGAGCCTGTACGACGATATTCTTCGCGCCGAAGGATATGCGGTCGCCACGGCCGGCACTGGCGCTGACGCGATGGCTGCGCTCGCGCGGCTCGGCGGCGCGGTCAACGTGCTCGTGCTGGACATCGGGCTGCCCGACGCCGAGGGCACCAACGTCGCCAAAGAGATCGAGGCGCGCATCGGCCAACGACCGACGCTTTACGTGAGCGGTTGGGCCGACGAATTCTCGGATCTCGCCGACGCGCCCGGCCGCTGGCTCGTGCTGCAGAAACCGATTCCAGTGCCGACGCTCATCGCCGCGATCGATTGGCTATCGGGACGACGCGCCGACCGGCCGACGCTCCCCTGACCGCGCAATCGACGCGGCTGCCGTCGGAATGCAGGCAACCGGGCTCAATCCGCGCGTAGCGCCTCCACCGGCTCGACTCGAGCCGCGCGGCGCGCCGGTATCCAGCTCGCCAGCGCCGCAGCAACTACGAGCAATAGCGTCACGAGGGTGTAGGTGACCGGATCGTCGGCCGACACGCCGAACAGGAACGCCGACAGCACGCGGGTCGCCGCCAGCGCGCCAATGAGGCCGATCGCCGCGCCAACCGCGACGAGTGAAAGCCCTTCGCCGACGACGAGCCGCAGCATACGCGCGCGGTCGGCGCCGAGGGCGGCGCGAATGCCGAGCTCGCGCCAGCGAGACGTCACCGAGAGCGACATCACGCCGTAGATCCCGACAGCAGCGAGCGCGAGCGCCGTGGCGGCGAACAGCGCGAGCAACAGCGCGCGGAAGCGGGCCTGCGCGGTGGCGCCGGCGGCGCGCGCGTCCATCGTCTGCATGTCGAACATGGGCAGCTGCGGCGCCACGCCGTGCACGGCATGTCGCACCTCGGGGCCTAGCGTCGACACGTTGCGCGGCGAGCGGACGAACATGATCATGCCCGAACGTGGCGACTGTGCGTAGGGCACGTAAACCTCAGGGAGCGGCGCAGAATCCGGATTCTGGCGCACGCCGCGCACGACGCCGACGACCAGAGCGCTGTCCATGCCACCCTGGCCGATGCTCACCATCTTGCCGAGCGGATTGGTGTCGGGCCAAAAGCGCGATGCGGCGGCGTCGTTCACTACCGTGACTTTCTGCGTGCCGATGCGATCGGCGGCCGTGAACACGCGGCCGCGGTCGAGACGCACACTCATGGTCTGGAACCAGCTCGGCGACGCCCAGTGCACGCCGACCAGCGGTTGCTTCGACGGATCCGGCTGCGCCGGCCGATCGAGCAGCTCGAGCGACGTCACGTTGCAACCGCCGCTCAACGGCGCGCAGTTGTTGATGGCAGCGTCGGTCACGCCGGGCACCGCACGCACCCGGTCGAGCAACTCGGCGTAGATACCGGGCATCGAGTCGCGCGCCACTTCACCGGGGGCGAGGGCCAGCCGAAACGTGAGCACGTTCCGCGCATCGAATCCGGGATCGGTGGCGAGGAGCTTGGTCAGACTGCGCAGCATGAGCCCCGAACCCGCGAGCAGCACGAGCGCGAGCGTCACCTCGGCGACGACGAGCGCGCGCCGACCGAGCGACGCCCCGGCCGAGCCGCCCGTCCGGCCATCGGTCTTGAGGGCATCGCTGAGCGACGCGCGCGTCGAGCCGAGCGCGGGTACGAGGCCGAACAACAATCCAACAGCGAGCGAGACGCCGAGCGCGAAAGCGAGCGCCCTCCAATCGAGCGCGATCGACGAGAAGGCGACCGCGCCGACGCCGCTGTCGCCGTGAATGCGAAGTGTCGTCGCCGGATCGATGAGCCCCAGCGCACGCACGCCGGCCCACGCGACCGCGATGCTCGCGGCCGCGCCGGCGAGTGCGAGCAGCGTGCTCTCCGTGAGGAGCAGGCGCACCAACCGCCGCCTACCGGCGCCAATGGCGACGCGCACCGCCATCTCGCGCCGGCGGGTACTCGCGCGGCCGAGCAGCAAGTTCGCCACGTTCACGCACGCTATGAGCAGCACGAGCGCGACCGCGCCGAAGAGCACGAGGAGCGAGCGGCGAATCGCCGGCGCCAGTCGCGCGTCGTCGAGCGCCGGCGCTCTGGCCCCCCACTTGGCCTTATCGAAGCGATTGGGATATGCATCGTTGACGCGGACCCCGAGCGCGCGCGTCGCGACCTGCGCCTGCTCGGGCGAGACGCCGGGCGCCAGCCGCGCGACGAGCCGGAAGGAGTGCGACTGCGGCTCTTCGAGGTCGCTCGCGGCGAGCGTGGTCACGGGCAAGAAGAACTGCGCGTGGCCGGTGAGTCCGCCAAAGCCCTGCGGTGCAACGCCAATGATCGTGTATGGTTTACGATCGACGTCCAGTGTCTTGCCGACGATCGAGGGATCGGCGTCGAATCGGCGCTGCCAGAGCGCGTAGCTCAAGATCGCCTCGTTGCGCGCCGTGGCCGGCGTGTCGATGGCGCGGTCGAAGTCGCGGCCGCGAATGGGCGCCAGCCCAAGCGTGCGCAGGTAGCTCGCGCCGACGTATTCGATCGACATGCGCTCGACGTCGCCGCTCGTGATCGTGGCCTGCCAGCCCGAGTAGAGCGCGAGGTCGCGAAACACCTGCTGTGCGTCGCGAAAGACTCGGAACTTCGGATACGACCAGACCATGTCGTCCATCGACGGCATGTTCGGCCGCGGCGGGGTGACGAGCGAGACCTTCATCAGCTCGTCGGGACGGGGGTAAGGGAGGGGGCGCAGGAGCAGTGCGTCGACGGCGCTGAAGATCGCGGTCGTGCCGCCTACGCCGATCGCGAGAGTGGCGACGGCGACCGCGGTGAACCCACGGCGGCGGGCGAGCCCGCGCGCGGCGTAGCGCGTGTCCTGCCAGACGCTTTCGACGAATTCGCTGAATCGCATGCGTCGCTCCCGATATTCGGCGGAATGGTGGAGTTGGCGGCGCGCCTCGTCGAGGCTCGTGCCCAGGTGCACGAGCGCGGCAGCACGGGCATCGTCGGCGGAGAAGCCGCGCTCGACGAGCGCGTCCACGCGTGCGCCGACAACCGCCTCGAGCTCGTCATCGACGTCGTCGCGGATTGCGCGCGTGGTGCGCAGTGGCAGGCGGAACAGCCGGCGCACGCCCGGTCGGAGATGGAAACGCATTGCGCGTCTCGCGGGCTAGGCTTTACGCGCGGCGAGCACGGTGGTCAGGGCGTCGAAGTGATCGACGAGCCGGTCCGACTCGGCGCGAAGGTGAGCGCGTCCAGCGGAGGTGAGGCGGTAGTATCGCGCGCGACGACCCTTCTTCGTGACGCCCCACTCCCCGGCGAGGAGCTTGCGGGCCTCCATGCGGTGGAGCGCTTGCAGCAGGGCGGCGTCTTCCACGGTGACGCGACCGGTGGTGCGATTTTCGATCCAGCTCGCGATCTCGAACGCGTGCATCGGCGTCCAAGACAGGGTCTTGAGGACGAGGACGTCGAGCGTGCCTTTGAGCAGGGCCATGGTCTTCCCCCTAGTGTATCGGAATAGACACTAGGGGGAAGAAAAGGGTTGGCTGCTCGGTTGGTCTAGTCGGTTCCGCGGCTGGCGCGACGGCGCACGAACCAGTACGACCCGAGAACGAGCGCGGCGGCGATCGCCTGGGCGGCGAGGGTTTCGACGGTGGGGAAGACGGCGAACCAGAGCCCCATCCAGTTGGGGAGCAGGTGGGTGAGCGCGGGAATCGGCGTCGTCGGCAGCCAGTGGGCAAGCTGCATCTCCTGCGCCTGCTCGCCGACCATGACGAGGAGCACGGCGCCGAGCATGACGCCGGTGACGATGAGCATTCGCTTATAGGGCAGCCGCCGATGCGCTACGAAGGCCAGCACCGCCACGGCCGCGGTAAAGGCCAAGCCGATCACGACGCCGCGCGCCACCGCCGCCGCTCCCCAGGCG
>JBIOHX010000312.1:0-4269 GCA_044449465.1 Gemmatimonadales bacterium
CATTGGACAACATGCGCGAGCGCTGGTCGGCGAGCGCGCGTGAGACGCCCGGGCCCATGAGCGGGTCGGCGCCGGCTCCGTGCGATGCCGTGAAGCGACGGGTCGTGGCGCCGGCGGCTGCCGCGGCCAGCGCGGCGGTGGCAAGCGAGAGCTGCGAGCGGGTGGATAGCATGCCGGACGCTATCGCCCGATCGCTGCGCAGAGCAAGGGGAGCACGTACATTGTCGCCGTGACACTCGTCATCCAACTGCTTCACGCCGACGCCGAACCGCCGCGTCGTGCCACTGCCGGCTCAGCCGGCTACGACCTCTGCGCGTACCTGCGCGGCCGCAGCGTGCGCTGCTCGGATGGTACCCGCGCTTGGGACGCCGTCGTCGAACCGGAAGCGCGCTTCGCGCTGCCCGCCGGCGTGACGGCGCTCATTCCGTTGGGCTTCAAGGCTCGGCTGCCCCACGGGATCGAGGCGCAGATCCGGCCGCGTAGCGGCACCACGTTCAAGAAAGGACTGCAGATCCCCAATGCCCCGGGGACCATCGACTCTGACTTTCCTGACGAATGGATGGTGATCGTGCGCAATCCGTCCGCCGCCCCGATCGTGATCGAGCACGGCGAACGAATCGCTCAGATGGTGCTCGCGCGCTACGAGGCGCTGGCGATCGAATCGGGCGTGGTCGGCGTCACCACCGAACGGATCGGCGGGTTCGGCAGCACGGGCGCGCGCTAGTCCACCGCCGCGTGAGCAACCTCGTTCAGCCGCTTTGAGCGGCTCACATCCTAAAGCCCCGGCTCAGCCGGGGGATAGTTGCCGTCGAGGCGGATCCGCCCCGATCATGCGAATACTTGCACGACCGTTCGCTAAGTAACATCTTGAAAGGATGCCGCGCATCAGTCGTCTGACAGACGCCGTCCTGCCTCTGGTGGTTGCCCTGGCAGCCTCCGCCTGCAGCGACTCCGGTCCGAACGGACCCAAAGGAAGATCCGGCCCGCCCGCACGGCTCCTGTTAATCTCGCCGATCTCGGCCGAGGTAATGACCAGTGCTCCGGTCGTCGCTCGCGTCGAAGACAGTGACGGGCGTCCCGTGCCGGCAGCGACAGTCAACTGGTCGGTCCCGGCGGGGACGGCGACGGTCGCGCCGTCGACGTCTGTGGCGGACGACTCCGGGATCGTGCGCACGACGCTCACGATGGGCACCGGCGCGGGAGTCGTCTACCTCCGAGGCAGCATTGCGAGGACCTCAATTGCCGTCTACCTCGCCGCCTCGGCCCTGCCCGGACCACTTTTCATCTTGACGCCGGGATTTACCGACCTCTCGCTTCCCGTCAACACGCCGTTCGGCGGCACGATCCACGCGATCGACTCCTTGGGCAATCCGATTCCGGGCCTCCTCCTGAAAACTCGTTCGGATGGTTTCCAGTACGCGTTGCTTCCGACACCCGCGATGTCGCCCTCGTCAGCGGTCACCAATGCGAACGGGGACGCGACCTTTGCCTCAGTGACGGCAGCGCAACCCGGCATGCAGTATTGGCTGATCGATGGTCCGGGAACCTCAGCGTGGTTCCGCGTTCGTGCCGCCGGAAGTCGAGGATTCATTGGGGCTTGGAACGGCACGCCCAGTGCCGGCCGCACGTGGAAGATCGGATCGGCGGAGATGGAATTCGGGTTCATCGTCACGCAGGCTGACGGCTTTCCAGCCGGCAACATGTTGTTGACGTTCACCCTCGCACCTGGCAATGGCACGTTCGGCGGTGGCAGCGCTGGTGGAGTATTCGATTCGACGTTCTTTTCCGGGTTGACGACGGTAAAAGAAGGACTCGGCGTAGTCTTTTGGCGTCCCCCAGCGGTTCCCGGTACATATAGCATGACGGTTCAATCGCCCGCGCCGAATGACGTGGGAAGTCCTCTCGTCGCGACCGTCACGGTCATACCGTGAAACGGGAACGATGCTCCGCCCAGGTAGTTGCGCATAGAGGGCTCGACACCTGACCCAGGCAGACGGTTGGGACGGTTGCCGGCGCGCGGAGCTAGCTGCAAGTTAGGCTCGTAACGCCCCTCCGAGTCGCTTCCCCCATCGGTCTATGCGTCAACCGCATCACATGCGCCTCAGCTGGCTGCTCTCGTTTCCGGCGACCCTGGTCCTCGCCACCACGGCCGCCGGGGCGCAGTCGCTCCAAATCACAACCCAGTCCACCGAAGCGCGCCAGCTGTTCGCGCGCGGCATGGACCAACTCTCCAACTTTCGCCTCGTCGACGCCGAGTCCACGTTCAGCGCGGCAGCGCGAGTGGATTCCAGCGCCCCAATGCCGCTAGCGATGTTGGCATACCTGCAGCAGTGGGAGCTCAGGTCGGGCGCAACGCTCGCGGTACGGGCAGTTCGCCTGGCTCGGAGCGCGACGCCGGCCGAGGCGTCGTTCGCGGCCGCGGTGCAGGCGTTGGATGCCGGGAACGGCCCGGAGATGATTCGTCGAGCGAACGAGTTACGCGCCCAGGAGCCGAGCTCGTGGCTGCCGACCCTGCTCCTGTTCGACCTTGCATTCATTCAGCGACAGGATGATGCCGAGGCGGAGCGCCTGCTACGCGCCGACCTGCCCCGCCACCCGCATAACAACTTTCTAACGAACGCGCTTGGCTACGCGTTGCGCTACCAGGGTAAGAAGGCGGAGGCGCGCGCCATATTCGAGGCGAATGCTCGCGAGCACGCCGATGAGCCGAACCCGTGGGACTCGCTTGGCAACGAATACATGTCGCTCGGGATGACGGACGACGCGATTCGCGCCTACGAGCGCGGCGTCCGGATCGACTCGACCTTTCGCTTCCCGGAATACTTCGGTACCGCGGTGCCGATTCACCTCGCCGCCGCCTATCTTGCCGCGCACCGCCCGGACGATGCGGAGCGCTCGCTCCGAGCGTGGCTCCGCGCCTGGCCATCGGACGCACATGGATACGACGCGCTCGGTGAGCTGTATCGCCGGACCGGCCGGCTTGCGGAGGCGGCCACGGAGCTCCAGCACGCGCTGGCGATCCAGCCGTCGCTCACGAGCGCCCGCGACCGTCTCGTCCGAACTCGCACGGCGCAGGGCGACGAGGCGTTCAGCGAGGCCTTTCGGAAGCACTACGGCGCCGCGCTGGGCGCGCTGTACACGACGACCGCGCAGCTTCTGCCGTCGGGATCGCCCGCAGTGGAGGGCGTAAACGCGATCGACCGGTATTGGGCGGTCGTCGAGCAATCGGGAGCGACCGACGACCAGCTTCAGACGACCGAACAATATGTCGGAGCAGACGGCAAGACAGACACGGATGTGGGCCGCTACCGTTTGATCGCGGGTGATCACACCGCGGACCAGGGGAAGTACATCGTCGTCTGGCAGAGCACACCACAAGGCTGGCGAATCCTCCGCCAAATGTGGACGACCGACCGTACGCCGTAAGGCGCTCCGCGGTCGACGACGAGATCTGGTTGCTCGGCGGCGGTCAGCTCTTCGCGACGCTCCTGGTGGGCAACCAAGTCGGCGCCGTGGAGCTCGCGGTTGATAAGCACCCTTTACGCATCGTGGGGTTCACAGCGGCCTTATGCCGCAATGAACCCCACAATACTTAGACCATGCGGCAAAGGGTCGCCGGTCCTCTGTGTCGATGTAGCTTAGAAGCTACGGCGACCCTCGCCAGCAATTTGGTCAGCAGACAATGGATCACCTCCTCGATTGCGGGTTCAACAGCCACGCACGTCGCGGCCTGCGCGACGGGGATGAATCGTACCCTAATGTTTGATCTCGGGTTCCGCAACCGCGCCCGCAACGCTGCCTGCCGCTCCATCCCACGTCGCGCGTCGCCGCCGACGTGCAGAACTTCCTGTCGGCCGCACTCGTAGGATCGGTATGGTCAGCACGATGCCACTCGCTCCCGCGAGCCCGACAAAGCAACGATCGCCGCGAGCGCGAAAAAATTCGTACTATGCGGCGAGCCGCGCGCCGCGGTACAGCGTGTTGATCGCGCTGCCGCTGCTGATCGGCTACGAGGGACTCGCCGCGCTGCTCGCTCAACCCGGGCGTGCCGAGCTCCGCAACGGAGCCGACGCCATGCTCCGCGCCATGTTCGTGGCGATCTCGCCGCAGTATGGCTCGCTCATCTTCATTGGCGCGGTGATCCTGATCGGAGTTTGGTTCGTCGTGCGCGACCTCCGCCGGTCGAAGGATCGCATTCGACCCTTGATGTTCACGGCCATGCTTGCCGAGGCGCTCCTGCTCGCGGTCGCGTTCGGCTTCGTCGTCGGA
>JBIOHX010000313.1:0-4240 GCA_044449465.1 Gemmatimonadales bacterium
CGAGCGCCGCGCCGGCCGTCATGGCGAGCGTCGCCGCCGCGTACGCGAAGCTCCGCAGCATTCCAGCTACATCGCGCAGAGGCGAAGTCTTCTCACGGCGCTCGTCGAGCGGCCGCGCCGGTTCCCCCTCGAAGTCGATTACCATGAAGTCACCTGACTGCGCGCGCAGCACCTGGCCGAGGTGGAAGTCGCCGTGCACGCGCGTCAGCATGCCGAGATCGTCGCCGAGGTCGTCGACCAACTCGTCGATCCAGCCGAGGTAGTGATCGCAACGTTGGGCGAGCGCCTTCGCTTCAGCCGCATGGTCGGCGGGAAATGAAGCACCGCCGATAGCCCGTTCGAGCATCGAAAGCGCCTCTCGCACGGAGCGCTTCGTACGCTCGGCCCATACTTCCGCGTCGCCCGGTGTCGCGGCGTCGGGCACGAATGCCGCCGCGTCCTGATCATCGTCGTCAGCGCTGGCGAGCGCCTCGTGCATGGCGCGAGTGATTGCACCCAAGCGGCGCGCGTCGTCGGTGAAGGCGTTTGGCAGGTCGCGCTCGGGCGGCGCGGCGAACTGCGCATGGCCGCGCTCGAGCGCGTAGCGCCATGCGTCCGTCGCGCCGGCCACAAAGCGCTGCGCCATGCCTGCCGTGGTGCGCTCGGTCGATTCGCTCTCCTCGAGCGTGATCACCGCCAGCAGCCGCGGAGTGTTGGTGAAGCTCGTGCGGGTGTTCAGAAATTCGGTGACCTCGACGTCGGGCTGAGTTCCGGGCTTGAGCGTGCGAAAAAGCTTGAGAATGGCGGCGTCGTCGAACACGATCGATGTGTTGCTCTGCTCACCGGAGCCAACGCTGCTCCGCACGGTCGCCCCGCTCTGCTGTGGTGCAACGCCCACCGGCTCGACCGTCCACGCCGAGCCGCGGCCGTCGTGCGCGGCCACGCCGCCGGCGATCGCGCCGCCGAGCCCCGCGCGAAAGTCGGCGTCGACTACGGCGTCGTACAACACGCCGAAGGCGGCCCGGGCGATGAGCGCGTGCGCGGGCAGATCCAGCGGAGCCGCTTCGCGGAGCGCGACAGGCACCTGGTACCGGTCGACGCGGTCGTCGACCGTGACGTCGACGATGGCGATGGCGAACGCGCCGTCGCCCCAGGGGAGCGGAATGACGTGCGCCGCACGAACACTCGACGCGCGGGCTGCCTTGGACGTATACCAGCGCTGCTCGGCGAGAAACCGGCGCCAATCGCCCGAGTCGAGCGCCGCCACGGCGCCGGCTGCCCCTTCTATATATGGGCGTTCGCCCTGGCTCACGCGTTGTTCCCGCTCACGATATGGGCCTTCGCCTCGCTCACGCGTCGCCCCCGTTCACGTCGACCGCTGGAACTCTTTCGCCTGCTCGGCGCGGAGCAATCGGAACCAGAGGAAGTTGTGCGGGCCGAGGGTCAGCAGGTACGGCAGCTCGCCGATGGGCGGGAAACAGCTCTTGCTCCACAGCTCGAGCGGCACCAGGCCATTGAAGTCGCGCAGCTCGAGCTCCACGAACTGCGCGAAGCGCGAGAGGTTGTTGACGCAGAGAATGAGCTCGTCCTTGTACCGGCGAAGAAACACGAGCACGCGGCGGTTCGCGGCGTCGATCGGCTCCCAAGTGCCGCGGCCAAAGGCGCGATATTGCTGGCGCACGGCAATCAGCCGGCGCATCCACCGCAGCAGCGATGTCGGCACGCGCTCCTGCGCCACGACGTTCACGGTGTGATAGCCGTACGGCGGGTCGACGATCAGCGGCGAGTAGAGCGCGGCGGTGTCGGCCTCGCTGAAGCCGGCGTTGCGGTCGGCGCTCCAGTGCATCGGCGTGCGGACGCCGTTCCGGTCGCCCAAATAGATGTTGTCGCCCATGCCGATCTCGTCGCCGTAGTAGATGATCGGTGTGCCGGGCATCGACATCAGGAGCGCGTTCATGAGCTCCATCTGGCGGCGGCCGCTCTCCATGAGCGGGGCGAGACGCCGGCGAATCCCGACGTTGATGCGCATGCGCGGGTCGCGCGCGTACTCGCGATACATGTAATCGCGCTCGTCGTCGGTCACCATCTCGAGCGTGAGCTCGTCGTGGTTGCGGAGGAAGATCGCCCACTGGCAGCTCTCGGGGATCTCCGGCGTCTGGCGCATGATGTCGACGACCGGCGTCCGGTCTTCCTTGCGGATCGCCATGTACATGCGCGGCATGACGGGAAAATGAAATGCCATGTGGCACTCGTCGGCGTCGCCAAAGTAGGCGCGAACGTCGCTCGGCCACTGGTTCGCCTCGGCGAGGAAGATGCGCCCCGGGAACTCGGCGTCGAGCGTGCGGCGAAGATCGCGCAGCACCTCGTGTGTCTCGGGGAGGTTCTCGCAGTTCGTGCCCTCGCGCTCCACGAGATAGGGAATGGCGTCGAGTCGCAGTCCGTCGACGCCCATGCGCAGCCAGAAGCGCATCACGTTCTTCACCGCCTCGAGCACTTCCGGGTTGTCGAAGTTGAGGTCGGGCTGATGGCTGAAGAAGCGGTGCCAGTAGAACTGCTGCGCTTCCGGATCCCACGACCAGTTCGACTTCTCCGTATCGGTGAAGATGATGCGAGTTCCCGCATACCTGTTCGGATCGTCGCTCCACACGTACCAGTTGCGCTCCGGCGAGCCCTTTGGCGCGGTGCGCGCGCGCTGGAACCACTGATGCTGGTCGGAGGTGTGGTTGATGACGAGCTCGATGATGACGCGGATGTTGCGGTCGTGGGCGGCGGCGAGAAAGCCCCGAAAATCCTCGATCGTGCCGTACGTGAGATTGATCTCCTCGTACGACGCGATGTCGTAGCCGTCGTCCTTGAGCGGCGACGGAAAGAACGGCAGCAGCCAGACGGTGTTGGCGCCGAGCTGCTGGATGTAGTCCAGCTTTTCGACGAGGCCCTTGAAGTCGCCGAAGCCGTCAGCGTTCGCGTCGCGATAGCTCTTGACGTGAAGCTGATAGATGATGGCGTCCTTATACCAGAGCGTGTCGGAGTCGTTCACGGAAGTGTGGATCGTGGGTCGTGGATCGTGGATCGCGAGTGGGGCTCGACGAGGAGGATGTGTCCGGGCTCCGCGGCGGGGTCGAGGCGCACGTAGTTGCGCGCGCCATGCCAGGTGAAATGAGCGCCGGTGAGCAGGTCGCGTACGCTGTAGCTCTCGTCGTCGTCGATTCCCATGTCGTGGATCGGGACGTGGACCATCGTTTCCTGAGCGTGGTGTGGGTCGGTGTTCACGGCGACGAGCAGATCGGCGGATGCGCCGGCATGATCGAGCCCAAGCGCTCTGGCTACGCCGCGCGGGATTGCGCGGCCCTCGCGGTCGGGCCATTCGATCAGCGGGTCCTGGGCTGCCTTGTGGTAGAAGAGGACGGCGGGGTTTTCGCTCGTGTGAAAGCTGAGGTTGGCGTAGCGCTGGAGGGCCGGCTCGCTGCGTCGGATCTCGTTGAGGCGGGCGATGTCGGCGTTGATGTTCCCTTCCGCGTCGAAGTCGCGCGGGCGGAGCTCGTACTTCTCGGCGTCGAGGTATTCTTCGCTGCCCGCCAACACGGGCACGTTTTCGCAAAGCTCGAAGCCGCTGTAAATGCCGTACAGCGGCAACAGCGTGCCGGCGAGCAACAGGCGAATCCGGAACGCCGGCCGGCCGCCGCTCACCAGATACTCATTCAATATGTCTGGCGTATTGGCGAACAGGTTGCCGCGGAAATACTCGACCGCCGGTGTCGCCGTCAGCTCCTCGAGGTACTCGCGCAGCTCCCAGACTGCATTCTTCCAGGTGAAGTAGGTATACGACTGCGTGAATCCAAGCTTCGCCAGCGCCTTCATGCGCTTCGGTCGCGTGAACGCCTCCGACAGGAACACGACGCCTGGGTGCACGCCGCTCACTTCGCGGATGATCCACTCCCAGAAGGCGAGCGGCTTGGTGTGCGGGTTGTCGACGCGAAAGGTCGTCACGCCGTGCTCGATCCAGTACAGCAGCACGTCGCGGCATGCTGCCCATAAGCCGGCGCGGTCGGCGCACCAGAAGTCGAGCGGGTAGATGTCCTGATACTTCTTCGGCGGATTCTCGGCGGACTGGATCGAGCCGTCGGCGCGCGTGCGAAACCAATCCCGGTGCTCCTTCACCCACGGATGGTCGGGCGAGCACTGGAGCGCATAATCGAGCGCCACCTCGAGGTCCATGTCACGCGCCGTGGCGACGAACCGATCGAAGTCGTCGATCGTGCCC
>JBIOHX010000314.1:0-4219 GCA_044449465.1 Gemmatimonadales bacterium
GGGGCGTCACGGCAGCTGCTGCCGAGCGGCGAAGGCGCGGCGGAGGGGGACGCCGAACGGCGCGTCGGTGTCGACCACGGCGGAGCCGATGCCGGCTGCCCCGAACATCGTGCGCCATTCATCGATCACTTCCTCGACCGTGTTCTTGTACGCCGCACGCACGTCGGCGATGCTGGCCGGCACCTCGAGCTGGGTCTCCGGATCGACGAACACCGCCTCGCCCGACGACGGCAGCTCGCGCTCCGCCGGATCCATGATGTGGAGCACGGTGACGTCGTGGCCGGCGGCGCGCAGGCCGCGCATCGCGCCTTCGACGTCGGCCAGGTCCATCAATAGATCGCTGACGAAGACGATCAACCCGCGACGGGTGAGGAGCCGCGCGGCTTGATGCAGCGCGGCCGGTGCGCTCGACGCACGACCGGTCCCTGGCTCCTCGAGCGCGGCGACGACGCGGCGCCATTGCCCGTTGCGGGCGCGCGGCGGAACGGCGGAGCGGATCTGATCATCGAAGCGCACGAGGCCGACCGCGTCGCGCTGGCGGAGGAGCAGCAGCGTGAGTGCGGCGGTGAGCCGTTCGGCGTACGCGAGCTTGGTGAGGCGAGCGGGGGCGCCGGTCCAGGCCATGGACCGGCTGACGTCGAGCACGACGCTCGCGCGGAGGTTCGTCTCCTCCTCGTACTGGCGCACGACCCAGCGATCGGAGCGCGCAGCGATCTTCCAATCGATGTAGCGGAGGTCGTCGCCAGGTTGATAGGGACGATAATCGGCGAACTCCACCGAGAACCCTTTGCGGGGTGATCGGTGAAGCCCGGACATGAACCCGTCAACGATCCAGCGGGCGACGATCTCGATGCGTCCGAGAGCGGCGAGGCTCGCGGGGTCGAAGAGATCGGCGCGGAGGGCGCGCGTGCTCTCCATTGAGCGGGGAAACCTAATCGGCGGGCGAACGACGGCGGGCGAGCGGGCGCGCAACGATTCGGAGGCCCTGGCGCGTAGGCACTATAGAGGGCGAAGTTGCGAGAGGCTCGAGACAGTGGTCGGGAGTATGGCCATTGGGCGGCCGGCAAGTTGGCTCTTGCGCTCGGCACGGTGTATGCTTAATTGTATACACGACACTCCTTTGGGGGGAGAGGCGTATGCGGCGCAGTGTGTTCGGTTCGACGCTTGGCGTCCTGGTGCTCGCTGGCGCGTGCGCCTCGGGGAACACGCCCGAGACCAGCGCAACCCCGCAGTTCGATCAGCCGATCGTCCTCACCGGCGCGGCACGTGATTCCGCGGTCGCACAGGCGATCGCCGATCGCGAAGGCCCACGGGTCTCGATTCACGCAAATATTCTGAACACCTCCGGCCTCCGCCGCGTGCGCGCCGACTTCTATACTGAGGACGATGCCTACGTCCTCGTTGGCCAGATCGACGCGTCCGGCGTGCTGCGGGTGGTATTCCCCGCGCAGCCCGGAGACGACGGCTTCGTGCACGGCCAACACAGCTACCAAACACCGGAGTTCCTCGCCGGCTTCGTCGATCAGTTCCGCTACCGCTACAACACCACGTACCACAACGCCTCCTCGGCGCGCGATTCGTACGACGGCGGTATCGGCTACGTGTTCGTTCTCGCGTCCTGGCGGCCGCTGCGGCTCGATCACATCTCGAGCGGCGGCGAGTTCGACAGCTACGAGCTCGCAGATGCGTCGTACATGAGCGATCCGCGCTCGGCCATTCAGGAGCTCGCGTCCGTGCTCGCTGGTGACAACCGCGAAGCTTACACGCTGCGCTATGCACGGTACTCCGACACGCAGACGGACTACGCCGGCTCCGCCGCTTCCGACGAGCTGGCCTCGGACTTCGGCTACGGCTATTGCTCCGGCTTCGCGCCGCTCGGCTTCGGTTTCTCACCGTTCGATGCGAGCACCAGCCGCTCCAATCTCGTGCCGCTCGGCGAGTCGTTCTTCTACCAGGGAACGTATTACTCGTACGATCAGGCGGAGGGGTGCTACAGGAGCTCGCCCGGCTATTTCAACTCTTACCAATCGTTCGGCGTCTTCACGCCGCAGCCGAATCCGCTGGGTGGCCGGCGGAGGAGCGCCCTCGACGCCACGGCGCATCGGCCGCCGCTGCGGCCCACGCCGCCGCCGCAGCATCGCTTTCCGAAGATTGCCGTCCAGGACGCCGGCACGCCGAGCCGCGGTCAGACGAACGCACGCGTAGCGCCCGATTATCGCCATCGCGGACTGATCACGACCGACGGCCCTTCGTCCGGACCGGAGCGCCTCGACGCGCACGCGCGCTTGAAAATGCCCGGCCAGGACGGCGCGACCGCCGGCACCCAGCGCCCGAGCATTCAGCAAATGGTGAATCAGGGCCAGCCTTCGATGCGCGAAGGGAGCGGCTGGTCGCGCGCGCGCGTAGCGCCGGTCGACAACGAATCACGCGGCTACACGCGGCCGGTAGATGCGTCGCGTCCGTCGATCGAGCGTAGCGAGCCGGCGCGACAGGCGCCCCCGCGCGTCGAGTCAGCACCTCGGAGCGCTCCGCCGCCTGCGCACATCGAGGCGCCGCGTTCCGCTCCGCCGCCACCGGCACGCACCGAACCTTCGTCGGGCTCATCGGGCTCGTCGTCGAGCGGCGGGGGACATCCGATCAAGCCGTCGCATCTGTAGGCGGCCGCGCAAGCCGTTCGGGGACGACGAAAGAGCCGCGCAGTCGCGCGGCTCTTTTCTTTAGTCGGCACGCGCGCGGCGCAGCGGCACCGCGGCACCGCCGGCGCCGCTATATTCCGTCGTCACAACCAGTTCCCCGCCCGATCGTTACGCCGCCGCCGAGTCCGCCTTGAAGCTCGATCACATCCGCAACTTTTGCATCATCGCCCACATCGACCACGGCAAGTCGACGTTGGCCGACCGCCTGATCGAAGCCACCGGCACGCTCCAGAAGCGGGAGATGAAGGACCAGGTGCTCGACACCCTCGACCTCGAGCGCGAGCGCGGCATCACGATCAAGCTCAACGCCGTGCGCATGAGTTACACGGCGAAAAGCGGCGAGCAGTTCGAGTTCAACCTCATCGACACGCCCGGGCACGTCGACTTCACCTATGAGGTGTCGCGCTCGCTCGCCGCGTGCGAGGGCGCGATCCTCGTCGTCGACGCGTCGCAGGGGATTCAGGCACAGACGCTCTCGAATCTCTTCCTGGCGCTCGACGCCGGGCTCGAGATCCTGCCGATCCTCAACAAGATCGACCTTCCCGGTGCAGAGCCCGAGCGACGCAAGCAGGAAGTACACGATCTGATCGGCGCCAACCTCGACGACATCCTGCTGGTGAGTGCCAAGGAAGGCATCGGCATCGACGCGCTGCTCGAGGCGATCGTCGAACGGGTTCCCGCTCCGAGCGGTGATCCGGACGCGCCGTTGCGGGCCCTGATCTTCGACTCGTACTACGACCGCTACCGGGGCGCGATCCCGAGCGTGCGCGTGGTCGACGGCACGATCAAGCCCGGCATGCCGATCAAGTTCGCGGCGGGATCGGGCCAGTCGTACGAGGTCGCGGAAGTCGGGTACAATCAGCTCCGCCAGGTGCAAGCCGACGAGCTGGGACCGGGCGAGGTGGGCTACGTCGTCGCCAACGTGCGCACGGTGAAGGAGACGCGCGCCGGTGACACGATTCTCGATCCCACGCAGCGGGCCGTCGAGGCGCTCCCGGGTTACAAGGAGGTACGCTCGATGGTGTTCGCCGGTCTCTACCCGACGGACACGCAGCAGTACGAGACGCTGCGCGACGCGCTGGAGAAGCTCCAGCTCAACGACGCCTCGCTGCACTACGAGCCGGAGACGTCGACGGCGCTCGGCTTCGGCTTCCGCTGCGGCTTTTTGGGACTCTTGCACATGGAGATCGTGCAGGAGCGGCTCGAGCGCGAGTTCGACCTCGACCTCGTGACGACGGTGCCGAACGTCGAGTATCACGTGCATCACACCGACGGCACGATCGAGCTGCTCGAGAGCCCGGCCAAGCTCGCCGACCCCGGCGTGATCGACCGCATCGAGGAGCCGTACGTGAAGGCGCGGATCATGGCGCCGGCCGAGTACATCGGGCCGATCATGACGCTCGGCACCGAGCGGCGCGGCGTGTACAAGAACATGACCTATCTCGACGCGGCCCGCCTCGAGTTCGACTGGGAGTTTCCCCTCGCCGAGATCAACCTCGACTACTTCGACAAGCTGAAGACGA
>JBIOHX010000315.1:0-4192 GCA_044449465.1 Gemmatimonadales bacterium
CATCGGCGATCGGCCGGCCGGGAAGCAGTTGAAGGACCGGACGCTCGAGCGCATTCGGTACGGGCTCGAAAAGTATGGCCGGCGTGAATTGCTCGTCCGGACCATCTACGGCGAACGACTCGCGCCGCGCGTTCGGTCGGCCGAGGAAGCGTTCGGCACGCAACCGGGGAGCTCGATCACGGGGCTATTCTCGCCGTATCTCGTCGACTGCGCGCATGCGTACGACAACCACGACGGCGCGCACGGCGTCGACGGGGCGCACCCGAGCCAGGGCACGCGCCAGACGTCGGCGCTCGTTCAGCCGTTTCTCATTGATTCGGCGAACGGCGCGTTTCGGACGCGCCGAGTGCGCGGGCTTGACGAAGAGACGTCGACGGTGCACGCCGGCGGCGGCAACCATGCGCTCATCTCGCCGATGCCGTTCCTCGCGGCCTACCGCGGGACCGACGCGCGCCAGCGTGAGTCGTGGGCCATCGGCGCCGACGAGCCGATCGGAACGGTGAGCGCCGGCGGCATCCATCACGCGCTGATCGGCGCCGGGGTTCTACCGTTCATTGTGATGCGTCGCGGCGGAAACCACGCCGCGCCGATCGACGGCGTCGTTCCGGTCGTCACCGCGCAGGGCGAGGCGCAACATCTTGTCATTCAAGCGGCCGCGCAAATCTCGTTGCGCGACGTTAACGCGATGCGCGTCGCCGGCCTCGACGCCGAGTTGATGACGCAGGGCAAAGCGCCGCAGCAAGCGCTCATCTCGCGCGCGCCGTTCCTGGCCACTATCGCCTTCCAGCACCAGTCGCGCGAATCCCAGGCCCGCGGCATCGACGAGCCGATGGCGAGCGTCGTCGGCAACGATCGGGACGCGGTCGTTCGGCCGAGCGAGGAGCTGCGGGTCGAGGACTGCTACTTCCGGATGCTCCAGCCGCACGAGATCGGCGCGGCGATGGCCTTCCCGAGCGCGTACGTCGTGCACGGGAACAAGCGCGATCGCGTGAAACAGTTCGGCAACGCGGTCACGCCGCCCGCGATGAACGAGCAGATCACGCGCGTCGTGCAGGCGATGACCGGGGAGCGCGTCGCATGAGCCGCGTGACCTGTCGTCGCCGCTACTGTGGCGCTGTTTGCCGTGAAGTCATGGACGCACTGGGGCGCATCGCGTTCGTCTGTGATGGCTGCGCGCGGAACCGACGCCGGCTGTGTCGAGACTGTTCGTCGACGCTCGCAGCGCCGACCGCAATGCGCTGCCCGGCCTGCTCGATTCGCCAGCGCCGCGCGAAGGGGCGTGACCGCGACCGGGCGCGGTATCCGAGGCGTCGCGCCCAGGTGCTCGCGGCCTGGCAAAAGCGGATGCAGGACCCGCGCTATCGAGAGTACCGCCGTCGATACATGCGCGCGTACCGGGCCGCGAACGAGCGTGATGGGTTCGACCGCGCCTATCAGCGTGCGTACATGGCTGCTCGGCGGAGCGATCCGGCGTACCGCGCGCTGCAGAATGCGCGAAAGCGTGACCTGCGCGCTCGGCGACGGGAAGCGCGCGCGATGGCGGGGGCCGCATGACAACTCTCGATTCGACGATTCGCCGCGCGACCCGCGAACGCTACATGACCGCGCACCTCCGCGTGCTGAGCCTCTGGCAACCGTGGGCGTCACTCTGCGTCACCCCCGATCCCGAGCACGAGGGCGCACCGGCCAAGGTGCACGAGACGCGCGACTGGGCGCCGCGGATCGCGTTGCCGATCGCGGTCGCGATCCACGCCACGAAGACGGTGCACAAGGAAGCGCGCTACGCCTTCGCGGCGCCGGAATTTCGCGCGGCGCTCAAGCGATGCGGTTTCTATCCCGACGATCCCACACTGCTACTCGCCGGGAAGATGCAGTCGCCGCTCCGGCCGGTTCCGCTGGGCGCCATCGTCGGCCTCGCCACGGTGGTCACGGTGCATCGCATGATCGAGACGCACGCGGCCCAGGAAGATGATCGGGTCTTCGGGAGCTGGAGCCCTGGGCGGTTCGCGTGGCGCTTGGCGTCGACGGTGATGCTCCCCGAGCCGATCCGGTTCATCGGCCGACAGGACGCGCTCTACGATCTCGATCTCGCCACGCGCGAGCGGATCAACGCGCAGCTCCATGCCATGATGGCGAGGGACGAATGACCGCGCCGACGTCGACGCCACCTTCCGCGATCGTCCGCTCCACGCGCCCCGGCGAGTGCGTCTCGATCGACGGCCAGACGTACATGCTCTACTCCGCCTGCGGTGCCCCGGCGCCCGAGCTGTGGTGTGTGACGCACGCGCTGCGGTTGGCGAACCAAGGCCAACTCGAGATGCACACCGAGCCCGGATCGGGCGAGCACGTCATCGCGGCCAAGTGCGCGGTGCACGGCTGGGAGGCCTGTCGATGAGTCGGACGCGGATGATCAAACCGGCCTTCTTCAAGCACGCCGAGCTATACGAGGCCGAGCGTGATTCCGGATTGCCGCTCCGCGTCGCCTTCGCAGGCCTGTGGACGGTGACCGATCGCGCCGGGCGGTTCCGGTGGAAGGTCGACCTGAAGGTGGACGTCCTTCCATACGATCAGGTCGACATCCTCAAGGTGCTCGCCGCCCTTGAGCAGTACGGGTTCATCACGAGCTATGTCGTTGACGGCAAGCGATATGGCTTCATTCCGTCGTTCAATGAGCACCAGACATTTCACAAGACCGAGCGCCCGTCTACGCTGCCTGCACCGTTAGAGCACCGTGAAAGCACCGTTACGTATACGCCAGATACGGTTGCTGATGCGGTTACGGGTACGGTTACGGGTACGGTTGATCAGTCAGTCAATCAGCAGCCGCCGGTAGAAGCCGAACCCGACGTCGATGAGGCCGAAGCGCTGCCAGCGGAGACAGCCGAAGCCACGCTCGCTTCGCGCCTCGCCAGCGACCGGGACCGCATCGCGCTGACGGCGATCCTCGCGCAAGCGAAAAGCCGCTTCGCCTGCTGTGCCTCGATCTCGCGCATCCTCGACGGCGACGACGCCGGCATTGGACGCCTCGAGGCCGTGCAGCTCGGGCGCGCGCTCCAGGATTTCGCCGCGAACGGCGAGCAGTGGAACGTCTCGCACTTCCGCGGCTACGTCGGCCGCGCTCTGAAAGCGCCGCGCTCGCCGCCCGCAAACAGCAACGGCGCACGCGATCGACGTTCGACGTCGCCGCCGCCGACGACCTCCGCCTACGCCGATCGCTTCAAGTCCTGATAACCGCTGATCCCGCACCGTGTTTCCTCATGACCCCGCCCATGCCGCCGATGTTGACTGACGCTCGCCCCGACTCAAACCTGGTCGAACCCCAGGCGACCACGCCGGCCGATTCGGGTTGGCCGCCGCCCATCCAGACCGCGGTGCCATCACCCGACCTGATGCGCGCGAATCCCGGGTACCAGGTACGAGACGATACGTGCCCCGACTGCGGCAACCCAGCGCGAGCAACGCGACTCGTCACGAGGCCAGCGGACGCGTCGAAACCGTGGACGCGACACCGCTGCGCGACGTGCAACGAGAAGCAGGAGACCCAGGTCGTCGCCAGGCACGACGAGGAAGTTCGGACAGCGAAGGTGCGCGAGCAACTCGCCCAACTCGCCGTGCCGCCGCTCTACGCGAACGCGACGCTCGAATCGTTCGCGCTCACCGGCCCGCCGGCGAACCACACGCTGCAAACGCGGACGCTGCAGCTCGCGCGGCGGTTCGTGGGGAGTTGGCCCGATGTGCCGATGATCGTCGTCTGCCTGGGCGTGCCGGGCTCGGGCAAGGGCCACGTCGTCTGGTCGATCGGCCGCGCGTTGATCGAAGCGCACGGCGCCTCGGTGCGGGTCGCCGTCTTGTCCGACGTGATCCGCGATCTCCGCGAGGCGTGGGGCGGGCGCGACGACGGCGGATTGTCCGAGGCGCAACGCTTGGCGAAATACCGCGGCGCTGATCTGCTCGTGATCGACGAGGTGAGCCGGCACGCGTTCTACGGCCAGCCGCAGCAGCATCTCTACGACCTGGTCGCGTGGCGCGAGCTCCGGTTGAAGCCGACGATCCTCACCACGAACGAGACCGGCGAATCGCTCGCGGAATTTCTCGGGCCCGCGCTGTCGAGCCGTGCGCTCGGGTGGGGTCAGCCGTGGTCATTCGGTGACGTCGACTATCGGCTGTCGGTTGGGTTGCACGACGTGAGGAC
>JBIOHX010000316.1:0-4191 GCA_044449465.1 Gemmatimonadales bacterium
CGGCGTCCGCAGCCGAGTGCCGCGGCGAGGGCCACGCCGAGCGCGGCCGCAACCACTCCGCTCGACATGGCATCTCGGGGAACGCGACCGAGGGCAGGAGAAAGGCGCTCGACAGCGGCCGGTTCAGGCCGAACGACAAAGCGATTGCTCAACAGCGAGTCTCCCCAAGTGTTCTTGGATAGGACGCCGCGGGCAGGGGCACCGTCACGGTTGCTAGCAGCGCAGCCAACGACCCGTCGTCGTGAATCGCCAGGACGACGAGCGCGCGAAGACCGGGCACTCGGCGCGCATGCATCGATGGGTACACGACGGCGACGCCCGGACTAATTTTTCGCTAAACAGGCTCTCCGGCCCATGCACACCGGCGGCGACGCGTCGAAGATTGCATGAAGGCCTCTGATTGTGTCGTTTCGTCCCAGGTCGCTCTTCGGCAATGGCCCCCTATACCACGGCGCCCGATCCAAGCGTTCGCTCGCGTCACCGAGTGCTGCTGCTCTCGTGCCTGGCGCTACGCGTCGGAACGCTCGCCGAGGCCCAACGGAGCCGCGGCACCGGCAATGACGGCCGCTTCGTGTTCGCTCGCCTGATGTACAGCGCCAGCGCGGGGAGTTGCTACTACCGGGGCGAACCGTCCTGGGCGCACGGCTACGGCTACGTCGAGAATGGTCCGGCGGAGCTGAGTCTGTTAAAGATTGCGAACGAGGTCAGCTTGCTTCGTCCCCACCTGGACGGGACCAACGTCGTTGCCATCGACGACCCGGCGCTCTTCAAGTACCCGGTTTCGTACCTCGTCGAGGCGGGCTATCTGACGCTCACCGAAAAAGAAGCCACCGCCCTGCGGACGTACCTCCTCAAGGGAGGATTTCTCATCATCGACGACTCGCGCGAGGACGCCCAGCGAGGCAAAGCCGGCTGGGAGAATCTCGAGGCCATGCTCGCGCTGGTCGTGCCCGGTCTGCACCCCATCGACATGGAGCCGAGTCATCCGATCTTTCACTCGTTCTTCGATATCCCGTCATTCGACGTCGTGCGCCAGTTTTATGATCGTGGACCGCCGGTCTTTCGCGGGGTGTTCCGGGACAACGACCCGAGAAAGCGGCTCATGATCATGATCAACTTCAATACCGATATCTCCAACTACTGGGAGTACTCCGCGATGGGGTTCCGACCCGTAGACGAGTCGAACGAAGCGTACCAGTTAGGTGTGAACTACTTGCTCTACGCGCTGACGCATTGAGTCGCCAGCGGATGACACGGCGGAGACATGCACGGTGAGCAAGGTTGCTGGACGACGGCCCATGGCTCGCCGAGGTGCGCGCCTCGTCTGGACGGCGCTCTTGGGAATGGGGTGCTACCGGCACTCTGGCATTCCGCCGCAGCCCGAGGTCGTTCCATTCGCCGCAGACTCGTCTGATGTCGCTCTTGCTCGCGCGTTGGCACCCGTGCTCTACGAACAGCGCGACGAGGCGTTCGAGCTCGAACGGGTGGTCGCGGTGGTTCATCCAACCCGTCCGGTGGTCGCGTACGTGCTCGGCTGGCGATGGGACGTCAACGGCCAGTGGTTGCCCTGGACGAAATCGAGCGACGAGGAAGAGGTCTGGGTCGGCTACGACTCGTTGACAAGTGCGCCGACGGACCTTTGGACCTATTGGCACGGCAGCGTCCTTCATACGGATTGGCGCGGCAAGGGTGAGCCAGCCGTCAGCGTGCAGTGGGGCAAGCACGGCTCCGTGCCACATGGCGTCATCGAGAGCGACCTACCGCACCCGAAAACGCTCAATTTCATGTATGCGCTCGAGTTCGCCCTGCTCCCGGACATTTGGATGGGTAAGCTCATCCACGGCGGCCCGTGGGGATTTTTTCATAGCTACGCCCGGTACCGGGATTTCTCTCGCGTCGTCCCCCTGGCAGATCGATTGAGTGCAATCGTACGCGCAGACGATCCTCGTCCGGCGCTCCGCGCTGTCCTCGGTCCTGGGTTCTCCAATAAGACGCCGTGGCCAGATGCGACCTCGCCGAGTCATTCCGCCAGGCGCGGTGTACACTCGATGCGTAGCGCAGATACATCATCCTCGGCGCCGCCACGGGCCGCACGAGTGCGAATCAGCTTCGAGGCGGCAATGCTCGCAGGTAGTCGACGACGCGCGTCATGCCGAGCGCCGCGGCGCGGTCGACGGGGGCAACGCCGCGGCTGTCGCGACGGTGCGGATCGGCGCCGTGGCGCACGAACAGCTTCGCCGTCTCCAGCGCGACGTCTTCGTCGTGCGGCGGGAGCCAGAGGAGGGGCGACCAGGTGTCCCAGTCGACGCGCGCGCGTTCGGGCTCCTCGTCCAGCACTTCTCGTAACCGCGCGACATAACCGTTGTAGGTCAGATTCCAGACGTCCTTCGAGAGAGGGGCGAGGAAGTCCATGACCTTGCGGTGAAGGAAGTGCGACGCGTTGCCGAAGGGGGTCCCGCCATGATTCCCCTCGAGGGTATCTATCTCGGCGCCGCGCTCCACGAGCGCGCGCGCCGCGTCGACGGCGTCCGTCCACGCCGTGTGATTGAGCGCCCGCGTGTTCTTGGCATCGGCGACATTCGGCGAGAATCCCGCGTCGACCAACAGATGAATGACGTCGGCTCGATTCTGTTCGGCGGCGCGGAAGAGCGGCTCGGGTGACGAGCGCAGCTCGGGATGGTCGCGCAGGATCGCGTCGACGCTCGCGCGGTCGAGGCGCAACGCGCCGTCGGTGAGCGACTGCATCGGCGTTGGCGCGACGGCCACGCGCCGAGCGCCGTGGCGGACGAGGAGCTCCGCGATCTCGTGCTGCCCCGCCTGCATCGCGGCCTCGTACAGTGACGCCTGCGGTCTTCGCTGGTCGCGCGCCGCTGGCACATTGGGGCCTGCGCCGTGCTCCAAGCACCAGGCCGCGAGTGCGACGTTACCCCGTTTGATCGCGCGCACCAAGAACCAGAGAGCGCCGCAGCCATAGCCGCCCATGTCGAGCATCTTCCATTCGGGATCGCGCCAGTCGTCGGCGCGCGCTGTCTTCACCGCGTGCGCATAGATCATCGGAAGCCACCAGAGATACTCCGCTTTGAAGCCGAGGTCGTAGACGACCTGGATGTCGTAGGGGTTGGCGCCGAAGTCGAGGAAGAGCTGCGTGAGCTCGTCGCGGCGCGGATGCGGCGGACGGTCCTCTTCCCCTTCGCCGGCGACGCCGGTCATCGGCGTGTAGTGACTGCCGCCCGCGTGAAAGAAGGCGTTGGGATCGGCGCCCGCGTCGAGCAGTAAGCGCGCGATCGCGACGGCGTTGTCACTCGACGCAGAAATCGGGACGCGCGTGAAGGCGAGATAGAGGAGTGGCGTCCAGCCCTTGGGCCCGAGGTTTTCGTAGAGATCGTTGGCGTCGCCGGACATCGCTCGGTACGCGCTCGGTCCTTCTGTTGGGGCGACCGCTACGCGGGGATCGCGCCTGATGGCGCGGCGCACGAAGTCGATGTCGCCGCAAGCAATCGCGGTGTTGATGTCGTGGCGCGCGATCTCCGGATGCTGCTCGAGCAGACGCATTGCCGTCCACTCAGCGCGGCGATGGTCCTGTCGTCCGCGGACGTGGTGATCGGGGCAGGCGTTGTCGAGAAAACGGCTGACGAGGCCCCGTTCCGAATCCGGCGCGAGCGACGGCGCGTCGAGCGCACTTTTGAGCGCAGCCCATCGGGAAAGTCGAGGCCTCGCGCGACGGCGAGCTGCATGTCGCGGAGCGTCGGATTGTCCGGCGCGTTCGGAATCGCGAGGTGGAACCGGCGGACGGCGTCTTCGTCGCCGCTCCGGAAAGCCTCGAGCCAACGTTTGGCTTCTTTGCGGAGACGCTCGAGCGTTTCCGCGGGCGAGGGTTGCCCGTGCATGAGACCTCCTGCCGTGTCGCCTGTCGTCCGCTGAGATACAGGCTGGAAGAAGGTTCGAACGACGACCGAACCGACTTGCTCTGGGTGGGAGTCCCTTGCCGCGGACAGGAGGCGCCCCAGCGCACGCTGCGCGTAATGTACGGGCGCGTCAGACTCCCGTGAACGCCGTGGCCCAAACGTTGACGAGGCATTTCGTCGCAATGAGCCGGCGAGCCATGAAACAATGAGAAGGTTGGTCGACGCGCGCCGCCGACTCGTCAGCGGCGCGTCCGATCGCGGCCCACTGTGCCAATCCGCGCGACTA
>JBIOHX010000317.1:0-4146 GCA_044449465.1 Gemmatimonadales bacterium
CTTCCACAGCTCACGCAGGGAAAGGGCTCGACGATCTTTCTGCCCGCGGAGGCGGCGGGTGTGATCGGCGCGCTCGGGGGAATTCGCACGTTGCTCGCCCGCGATCCCAACGCCGGCTCGGCGCCGGACACGCCGTCGCCCGGCGGGGCACGTCCCGGCGGAGCACCCTACGGCGCGCTCCCACCGCAGCTCGGCAGCGGCGCGGCCGGCGGATCCTCCCCGAAGGGCCGCTGACCTTGGCGCGAATCACCAAGGAGCGGGCCGAGCGCATCGCCAAGGCGCATGCTTGCGAGAACTGTGGTGAGTACAGTTACAAGAAGATGAAAGTGAAGGCGGCGACGCCGTCCGAGCGAGAGCAGCTCTCGATCGCGTGGGTCGCCACCAAGGTCTGCGGCGTGTGCGGCATGGAGCACGAGATGGGCATCGACGTCGAGGGCGAGATCGTCTACGTGTCGTAGGCCGTTCGCGAATCAGATCCGCGCGTCAGGCCATGACCGGCGTGCCGAGCTCCGACGTGCAGTTGGGGCAGCGGCGGGCGGCGAGGGGGATCTGGGTCGCGCAGAGCGGGCAGGCCTTGGTGTTGGGTGCCGGGGGAGCGGGCCTGCGGTACGCTCGGTTCGCGATTCGGACGAGCACGAAGATCGCCGCGGCGACGATGAGGAATGCAAGGATGGTATTGAGGAACAGGCCGTAGTTGATCGTTACCGCGCCGGCGGCCTTCGCGGCGGCGAAGCTCGGGTACGGACCGGGCGTCGCCCCTTGCTTCAGCAGAACGTAGAAGTCCGAGAAATTAACGCGGCCGAGAATCAGCCCGAGCGGCGGCATGATCACGTCGTCGACCAGCGACTTCACGACTCCGCCAAACGCAGCACCGATCACGACGGCCACCGCGAGGTCGAGCACGTTCCCGCGCAACATGAACGACTTGAAGTCCTGCCACATGGAGACGCTCCGAGAGTGAGGGCGATCGTCGCCGAATCTACGCGCTCGGCGACGTCGCGCCACGCTAGCGGTTCGCGCCCCGACCGCGCTCAGTCGGCGCGCAACGCGACCAGCGGGTCGACATGTGTCGCCCGCCGGGCCGGGATGAGCGAGGCCGCCGCGGCGACCGCGAGCATGAACCCGGACACGATCGCGAAGACCGTTGGGTCGGCAGGCTTGACGCCGAACAGCAGGCTCACGGCGAGGCGCGTGAGCAACGCCGCTCCGACCAATCCGACGACGACGCCAACGACTGCGAGCGACATGCCCTGGCGGAGCACCATGAGCAGCACACCGCGCTGGGACGCGCCGAGCGCCATGCGGATGCCGACTTCTCGCCTGCGCTCGGTGACCGCGTAGGCGAGCACCCCGTACGTGCCGACGGCCGAGAGCACGAGCGCGACTGTGGCGAACACGCCGAGCAGCGTGGTGAGGAACCGCTGCCGGGCGACGGAATTCTGGAACACCTCGTCCATGCTCTCGAGGCCAACGACCGGCACCGACGGGTCGGCGTCGTGCGCGATGCGTCGGATCACCGGCGCGAGCGCGCTTTTGTCGAGCGTCGACCGAACGACGATGTTGAGGCTCGCCGGCGCGAAGCCGAGCGCCGCCGGTACCTGCTCGTAGTCTATGTAGAGCTCCGTGCCCGTCTTCGAAGCCACCCCGCCCTGCTTCACGTCCTTGGCGACGCCGATGACGGTGAACCATGTCTTGGACCCGCCCGGCTGGATTCGACGGCCGATCGGATTTTGATGGGGATAGTACAGTCGCGCGGTCGTCTCGTTGATGAGCATGACGGGGGTCGACATCGGCCCGTCAGACGGACCGAACCCACGTCCGCTCACGATCGGGATGCCCATCGTCGTGAAGTAAGTCGGCGTGGCGAATTGATAGTAGTCGACGTTGTTCGGCGGATCATCGGGCTGCACAGGCGTGTAGCCTTCGAATTGGGTGTCGTTCGCGTTGACTGGGCGCTGCGGCGGCAGGCCCGTCATCGCCGCAGCCCCCATTACGCCCGGTACGGCGGCCAACTGCTGAGTGACACGATCGAAGAATGCAACGCGCCGAACGCTGTCCTTATAGACCTTTCCCGGAAGCGAGAGGCTGAAAGTCGTCAGGTTTTCGCGTCCGAATCCGGCATCCACGCGCGTAAGGTTCCAGACGCTTTCGAGCAATAGGCCGGCGCCGATCACCAACATCACGGCGAGCGACAGCTCGGCGACGACGAGTGCGCGCCGCACGCGGTTGCGCGCGGCGCCCGCCGTCGTGCGGCTGCCCCCGTTGCGCAGCGCCAGACCGACGCTATTCGCGCTGAGGTGCAGCGACGGCGCGAGTCCGAACAACACGCCGGTGCCGACGGCCAGCACGAGTGTGAACACGAGCACGCGCGTGTCGATGCCGACCGCGCCGGCGCGCGGAATGCTTGCCGCGCCGCTGCTGAGTAGCGCGCGGAGCCCGAAGTGCGCCAGCGCGACGCCGACGGCCGCGCCGGCGAGCGACAGCACGAGGCTCTCGGCGACGAACTGGCGCATCAACCGCCAGCGGCCGGCGCCAAGTGCGGCGCGTACGGCGAGCTCCTTGTGGCGCGATTCGGCGCGCATCAGCAGCAGGTTCGCCAGGTTCGCGCAGGCGATCAGCAGCACGAAGGCCACGGCGACCTGCAGGATCCACAGCGCGCGGCCGACGCTTCCCACCATGTCGGCCTGCAAACCGTCGTATCGCAGGCGATGGTTCGCCGTGTCTGGAACGTGCACGAAGCCGGGTTGGCCAAAGGCCGCGCCGGCCGTCCCGCCATCCGCCACCGCCCATTGAGCGAGCATGGTCTCGAGCTCACGGCGCGCGATGGCGATCGTGACGCCGTCTTTCAGCCGGCCGACGAGATATAGAAAGTGCCCACCGCGATACCGCTGGCGCTGCGCCGGATCGAGCACGAGCGGCAGCCAGATGCGTATGCCCTGGTCGTGCACGTCGAACCCTGCCGGCATGATGCCGACGACGGTGCGCTTCAGGCCGTCGACGTCGATCTGCTGGCCGATGATCGAGCGCCCGCCAAATGCGCTCTCCCATAGCTCTCGCGACAGGACCACCACCGGCTCGGCGTTCGGCAGCGTCTGATCGTTGGTGAACGTGGTGCCGCGGATCGCGGGCACCCCGAGCGCAGTAAAGAAGGTCGACGCCACCACGGCGGACGTCACGCGCTGCGGCGCCGCGTCCGCGCTGACGTTCACCGCGCCGGCGGAGTAGGCGCCGACGGCCTGGAACGACCGGTTCCGTTCGCGAAACTCGAGAAACTCCGCGGCGTCCATCGGAAATTGATCGAAGCCGAGCTTCGGAAACTGACTTGTGATGTAGATCAGCTGATCGGGCTTCGGATACGGCAGCGGCCGAAGCAGGACGCCGTTCAACACGCTGAAGATCGCCGTGTTGGCGCCGATCCCGAGCGCGAGGGTGAGGATGGCGACGGCGGTGAACCCGGGCACACGGGCGAGGCTGCGGACGGCGTAGCGCAGATCCTGCGCGACGCGATGCAACGCTTCGCCGCTCCACATGTCGCTCGTCGTCTCGCGCACGGCCACTCGGTCGCCGAAGTCGCGCGCGGCGTTGCGCGTGGCGTCCACGGGCGATTCGCCGCGAGCAATGCGAGCGGCGGCGTCCATCTCGAGGTGGGAGCGGATCTCGCTCTCGAGATCCGACTCGCGAGTACGGCGACTACGCCAGAAGCGGCTCATGTTTCCTCCGCGGTCGGGGGGACGAAGAGATCGGAGATGGCGCGGGAGATCTGCTCCCAGCGCGACCGTTCGGCGGCGAGGCGTTTGCGGCCCGCCCGTGTGAGTCGATAGAGGCGGACGCGCTGTCGGTTTTCGGACAGGCTCCACTCGGCGTCGATCAGGCCCTGGCGCTCGAGGCGATGCAGCGCCGGGTAGAGGGAACCGGCGTCGACTTGGAGCACTCCGCGCGAGCTGGAGCGAATGAGCTGCACGAGGCCGTATCCGTGGCGCGGACCCCAGGCGAGCGATTGGAGTACGATCATGTCGAGCGTGCCCTGGAGCACCTCGATGCGGGACAGCGCGGGCTGCGGTCGCGTCATACGTCGCTCATCGCGAGAAGGTCGAACCTGCCGAGGCTCTAGACACTCTATACCCATGGATATCGAGTGTCTAGAGC
>JBIOHX010000318.1:0-4134 GCA_044449465.1 Gemmatimonadales bacterium
AGCACGGAAGTCCGATCGACCCGCGCCGATCGATCGTGGACGCGCATGCTTCGGCGTGCAAGGCCTCGACGACGTTCTCGGCGGCGGTCTGCCACGAAATCACCTCTATTTGCTCGACGGCGAGCCGGGTACCGGCAAGACAACCCTCGCCATGCAGTTTCTGCTCGAGGGCCGGGCTCGTGGGGAACGCGCCCTGTATGTGACGCTCTCTGAGACCGCGGAGGAGCTCACATCGGCGGCGACGTCTCACGGCTGGTCGGTCGACGGCATCGTCATCCTCGAGCTCGCGGCCGTTCAGGGCGAGAAGCCGGACGAGGTCTACACGCTCTTTCAGCCGGCCGAGATCGAGCTGCAGCACACCGTGGAGACCGTCTTGGCGGAAGTCGACCGCCATCAGCCGGATCGCGTGGTGTTCGACTCGTTGAGCGAGATGCGAATGCTGGCCCGCGATCCGCTGCGCTTTCGGCGGCAGATCCTGATGCTCAAGCAATTCTTCGTCGGTCGGGAGTGCACCGTCCTCCTGCTCGACGATCGAAGCCACCCGAGCGGCGATCTCCAACTCCAGAGCCTGGCCCATGGCGTGATACTGCTCGAGCACGTGGCCCTGGAGTATGGCGCCGAGCGGCGCAAACTGCAGATCATGAAGCTGCGCGGCGCGCCGTACCGGGGCGGCTATCACGATTTTCGCATTCGTACCGGCGGCGTCGAGGTCTACCCCCGGATTCTTCGGCACACCCGGCAGGCTGACGAACAGGTGCCGACGTTTTCGAGCGGCTCGAAGGGTCTGGACGCCCTGATCGGCGGGCGGATTCTCGGCGGCACGAGCACACTGCTCATGGGGTCGGCGGGCACGGGGAAGTCGATCATCTCGATGCAATACGCGCGGCAGGCAGCGACAGAGGGCCTGAAAGCTCGCGTCTACATGTTCGACGAGCGCATCACGACGGCGCTGCTCAGAGCCAAGGGACTGGGAATCGACGCGGCCGACGCTCTCGCCGATGGCCGACTCACGCTCCGGCAGGTCGAACCGACAGAGATGTCACCGGGTGAATTCGCGCAGGACATCGTGCGAGCGGTCGAGAAAGAGGATGTGAGGCTGATCAGCATCGACTCGATCAACGGCTATCTGCAGGCAATGCCGGCCGAGCGCCTGCTCGTCATTCAAGTGCACGAGCTGTTGAGCTATCTGGCGGACCGCGGAGTGGCGATCATCATGACGCTCGTGCAGCACGGCGTGTTCGGCGCGCAGATCGAGGGCGCGGCCGAGGTGAGCTACCTGGCGGACACGGTGTTGCTGCTCCGGTATTTCGAGTACGCCGGAATGGTGCGTCGCGCGATCTCCGTCGTGAAGAAGCGCGACGGCTTCCACGAGCCGACAATCCGAGAGATGGCGATCGACCGCGGCGGTATTCGCGTGGGCGAGCCGCTGAAGGCGTTCCGCGGCGTGCTCACGGGCGTGCCGGAATACACCGGAGTCTCTGAGCCCCTCATGGACAGCGCGAAGGCAACGACTGGCGAGTCTGACCGTGGGTGACGCTGGCAGCGACGCAACCAACAACGGCACAAGGAGCAACGACGTCGCGGTGCTCGCGCCGACCGGGCGAGATGGTTCACTCGCCAGCGGAGTGCTCGCTCGCTGGGGAATTAGCGCGCAGCCCTGTCCCCACTACTCGGCGCTCGTCGAATCGATTCGACTCGGTATCGGCGCGGCGATCGTCGCCGAGGAAGCGCTGGTCGAGCGCGCGCGGCACGCGCTTCTCTCGGCGCTGGAGCAGCAGCCGAGCTGGTCGGACGTTCCACTGATCATTCTCACGGCGCAGCGCGATCTGTCGCCTGCAACCGCGGACGACTTCGAGGGCATCGCAGCGCGATCCAACGCGACGCTGCTCGAGCGTCCGGTCCGCATTGCGACGCTGGTCACGACCGTACGCTCGGCCCTGCGTGCGCGTGCGCGGCAATACGACGTGCGCGATCACATGGTGGCACTGGGGCGGGCGCGCGCCGAAGCCGAAGAGGCGAATCGCGCAAAGCTGGAGTTTCTCGCGATGATGAGCCACGAGCTGCGCACACCGCTCAACGCCATCGGCGGCTACGTCGATCTCCTCGAGCTCGGCGTGCACGGCACGATCAACGAGGCGCAACGACAGGACCTTGCCCGCATTCAGCGCAGCCAGCGCCATCTGCTCAGCTTGATCAACGGCGTGTTGAACTTTGCCCGCATCGAGCGCGGCACCGTCGACTATCAGATCACCAGCGTTGCGATGATCGATCTGATGACGACCGCCGAATCGCTCGTCTCGCCACAGGCGCGAACGCGCGGGCTCACGCTCGACTTCACCGGGTGTACGGAGGCGGTGCGCGTGTGCGCCGACCGCGAGAAGCTCGAGCAGGTGCTGCTCAATCTCCTCGGCAACGCGATCAAGTTCACGGACTCGGGCGGTCGGGTGAGCCTACGCTGCGAGCAGCGCGGCGAGTGGACGGCGATCATCGTCGAAGACACCGGGCAGGGGATTCCGTCGAACAAGCTCTCCTCGGTGTTCGAGCCGTTCGTGCAACTGGACAGCCGGTTGACGCGCTCGCGCGACGGCGTGGGACTCGGGCTCGCGATCAGCCGCGACCTGGCGCGCGGCATGGGTGGCGACCTCACGGCGGAAAGCGAAGTCGGCGTCGGGAGCCGTTTCACCGTCATGCTGCGGGCGGCGTAGCTCGTCGCCGCGCAATCCGCCGGCTACTCGCGCGCCAGCGTGACTTCGGTGCCGCGTCGCAAGCCCAGCACTCGTGCCGCGTCACCTTCGCGAATCGCGACTTCGATGAAACCAGTCGAGCCGATCACGGCCACGGCCTCGCCGCGGAGCACCTCGCTGTAGGTGTGCCGGATCGGGATTCGCAGCTCGCCGAGCTCGATCGTGCCACCGCGAAGACCAACGAGATTGGTGATCCCATTGCCGAACCGATCGACGACGATCACCTGACCGTGGAGCGATCCGTCGGCGCCGCGCACCGGTTCCGGCGTGCGGTGGATGATCGGCGACGGCGCATCGTGGCCGAGCGAGTCGAGCGGCGTGCCCGTGGCCAGCGCGGCGGCCGCCGGGGCGAACACGTCGCGGCCGTGAAAGGTCGCTGACGATGTGGTCGGGGCTTGGAGCTCGACGGCGCGCGCGCCGGCGACGAACAATGCCGGCGACAGCACGCCGTTGTCGGGGCCGACCACGAACCGGTCATCGCTCGAAACGGCGAGGGCCGCGCGCGACGAACCGACGCCGGGATCGACGACGACGAGGTGCACCGTGCCGGGAGGAAAGCGGCGCCAGACGCGAGCCAGCGTGAGCCGGGCGCGCTCGATGTCCTGTGGCGGAATGTCGTGCGTGATGTCGACGAGCTGCGCGTCGGGCGCGCGCGAGAGTAGCACGCCTTTCATCTCGCCGAGGTAGCCGTCGGCGGTACCAAAATCGGTGATGAGGGTAATAATGGCGGCCATATCGCTCAGACTGATCTGCGCTTCCAGCGTCCGGCGCGCCAGAGGGCAGCCATCGCGATGCCGCGCCCGATTGCCGTCACCGAGATCACGCCCCAGATGCCCGAGCTTCCCCATCGCGCGGCCGCCCATCCGGCGAGCGGGATACGCGAGGCAGTGAGCGCAGTGGATGAGAGCATGGGCGGCACTGTCTCTCCCGCACCGCCGAGCGCGCCCTCGAGCACGATCTCGGCGCAGACCGCGAGCTGCGACACGGAGGCGATGCGAAGATACTTGACCGCTTCCGCGATCACGGCGGGGTCGTGCGTGAACAGCGATGCGAACTGGCGCGGAACCGTCAGCTCGAGAATGCAGGCGACGACGCCGAGAATCGTGCAATAGCCGGTCGCCATCCAGCCGGCGCGCGCCGCGCGCTCCGTATGTCCGGCGCCGAGATTTTGCCCGACGATCGCCGCCGTCGCCGCGCCGAACCCGACGCCGACCATGAACAGCCAACTTTCGACGCGCTGGCCGATGCCGAGCGCGGCGAGAGCGGGCGTGCCGAAGCGCGTCGCCGTCCGTGTGACGACTATATAAATAATGCTGAACACGATCCCGGTGACGGCCGTTGGCAGGCCGACACGACAGACCGCCGCGATCGATGCCCATTCGACTTTACG
>JBIOHX010000319.1:0-4066 GCA_044449465.1 Gemmatimonadales bacterium
CGTGAGGCGCACGACCTCGGCCTACGCCACGGCGTACTGCTGTGTCACATCTCTCCCGGCCGACTTCACGACCAGCTTGAACTCGTCGGGCTTGAGCAGCGGGTCATCGCGCAGCTCGAGGCTGAGGCCGAGGGCCTTCTCGAGCTTTCGGATCAGGTCCTTCTCGTTCTCGAGCACGTACATGGCGACATCGGGATGCACACGCACGACGAGGGGATCCTTTCGTCCCTCGAGCCCGACGCGGCGCACGGCGCGTTCGACGCGGCGGGCGATCGTCTCCGCGGTGAAGACGCGGCCGGTACCATGACAGGTCGGGCAGGCCTCGGTCATGTTCTGGAGATGACTCTGCCGCACGCGTTGGCGCGTCATCTCGATCAGGCCGAGCTCGCTCACGGAGAACGCCTTGGTGCGGGCTCGGTCGCGGCCGAGGTGCATGCGCAGCTCCTGGAGCACTTTGTCGCGGCTCGACTTGGTTTCCATGTCGATGAAATCGCAGACGATGATGCCGCCGAGATCGCGCAGTCGCGCCTGGCGCGCCACCTCGCGCGCCGCCTCGGTGTTGGTTTTGAGAATCGTCTTTTCAGGATCCTTCTTACCGGTGTAGCGGCCGGAGTTCACGTCGACCGATACCAGGGCTTCGGTGGGTTCGATGATCAGGTAGCCGCCCGACGGCAGGTCGCAGCGCCGCTTGAAGAGATCGCGGAGCTCCTGCTCGATGTTGGCCTTGTCGAAGAGCGGGACTTGGTCCTCGTAGAGCTTGACGCGATCGATGAGATCGGGCGCGATGCCCTTGAGGTACTCGAGGATCTCGTTATGCACCTGCTTGGAGTCGACGGTCACCTGCTCGACCTTGGTGCTGAACACGTCGCGCATGAGGCCGCGCGTGAGGCTGGTCTCGCGGTGGACGAGCGCCGGAGCGCGCACGAAGTGCGTCTTGCGCTTGATCTTCTTCCACTGCCCGATGAGGGTGGTGAGCTCGCGCTCGAGTGTCTCCTTGGTCACGTCTTCGCCGACGGTGCGAACGATGACGCCGCCCGACTCCTTGGGCAGAACGTCTTCAACCTGTGCGCGAAGCCGTTTCCGCGCCTCGCGATCGCCGATCTTGCGGCTGACGCCGACGCGCTCGGCGAATGGCATGTAGACCAGGAACCGGCCGGCCAGTGATACCTGCGCGGTGACGCGCGGCCCCTTGGTGGAGATGGGCTCTTTGGAGACCTGAACGATCAGGTCCTGTCCGCGCTTCAGGACATCCTGAATTGCCGGCGCTTTGGCGCGGCGGCGTTTGCCGTGCTCGCTCTCCTCGTCGTCGTCGTCATGGTCGTCCTCACCCTCGGACTCCTCGTCTTCGGGGTAGACCAGATCCGACGCGTGGAGAAAGGCACTTTTTTCAGTGCCGATGTCGACGAATGCGGCTTGAATGCCGGGCAGCACTGCTTCGACGCGTCCGAGGTAGATGTCGCCGACCATGCGGCGCGCCTCGGGGCGGTCGACCAGAAGTTCAACGAGCTGGTCGTCCTCGATGATGGCGACCCGCGTCTCGCGCGGGTTCGCATTGATCAAAATCTCTCGTTTCATTGGTGTCCGTCGGCACGGATCGTCCCGGCGACTCGGCGGGATGAGGGCGGCGGAGGAATGCGGGGTGATTGGCGGGCCGCGGGCGCGACGGTCGAATACCGTCGTTCGCGATCGCGGCGACACGCGAGAGGAATGTCCACGCCGCCCGTGTGATCGACCACGTCGACTCCGGCCGATTGGCGCGTGAAAGCGCCGGCACCGATCTCACGATCGGGGCCGAAGTCGGCATGGTGCGGAGCGACGTGCGATCGGCCCGTCGGAACGGGTCGAGCACGGGAAACAGGACGAGCGCGCCAACGACGGCGAGTACAGCGTCGATCGCCGCAGCGCGCAGCGCCCCCATGGTCCACGACGAGTCGCCGTGCGGACGGAGGGCGGAAGAAAGAGCGAGGCTAGTCACTAGGTGATACTTAACTGGCGAACTGGTGTTTTGGCAATGACTTAGATCGGGTCGGGGATTTGGTGCGGTCGTTGGGCGACGGCGTGGGAGCGGGCATGATTAGGGGCTTGGTTCTCGGGGCAGCCGAACTGCCGTTCGGGGTGGGCGTCGCGGGACGCGGGCGAACTGCCGCTCGGGCTGGCCGGAACGATTGGTGAACGACACAAACGGACACAAGCGGACACGAACGGAGGGCTCGGGGTGGCCGAGCACGCGGTGGCTTCGGGGCATTGTGGGGTCAGGTCGGTCGACGCTCTGGGGACTGCGGCCGAAGGCTCGGCGAGCGCGTCCGAGGTGTCAGTGAGCGCGTCCGAGGTGTCAGGGAGCGCGTCCGAGGCGACGGTGATCACGGCATAAGCCACACGGACCTCGGCCGAAGCGGCGGGGACCACGCCGGGACGGCGAGTGAGCACGGTCCGCGGTCGATCCACCGCGCCCGGTGGTCGGCGCGCGGCGTCCGAGTGTGCGGGGACTGCGCCGGGACGACCATGGAGCACGCCCTGCGGTTCGCGCCTCGCGCCCGGTCGCTCGGTCACCACGTCAAAACGCAACGGGACCGGGCCTTGAAGCACAGTGAGCACGGCCTGGCGCAGAGTGAGCGCGCCCTGGCGCAGAGTGAGCGCGCCCTGGCGCAGAGTGAGCGCGCCCTGGCGCAGAGTGAGCGCGCCCTGGCGCAGAGTGAGCGCGCCCTGCCACAAGGTGCCGACGCGGTTCTGCTGGGTTGCCGCGGCATAGGCGAGGGTGACACCGCGACATTGCAAGGTGGCCGCGCCGGAGCGCAGAGTGGCGTCGCGGTCGGGCAGAGTGGCGGGGGCCGATCGCCGAG
The DNA here is from genome assembly GCA_044449465.1 of Gemmatimonadales bacterium. Lineage (GTDB taxonomy): Bacteria > Gemmatimonadota > Gemmatimonadetes > Gemmatimonadales > Gemmatimonadaceae > JAQBQB01. The sequence continues at coordinate 2,841 of JBIOHX010000319.1, forward strand.
TGGCCGGGTGACACTGGAGAGCCCTGTCGCCGGAGCGCAGGGTGTCGCCGTCAGCAACGAGGCTGGCGGCGGGGTGAAGCACGGTGATCACGGCCGACGCCGCAGGACGGATGGCGCCGCCACGATGGAGTCGCGTTGATCCACGGCGCACAGGCGGCAGCGACCGCGGCGTCAATCGGCCAGTTCTTTGAGTAGGTGTCGGGCGATGACGATGCGTTGAATCTCGGACGTCCCTTCGCCAATCTCGCAGATTTTCGCGTCGCGCATGAAGCGCTCCACGGGATAGTCCTTGGTGTAGCCATAGCCGCCGTGCAGTTGCACCGCGGTGATCGTGGCACGCATTGCCAGTTCGGAGCAGAAGAGCTTGGCCATCGCGGCTTCCTTGCCGAACGGCCGCTTGTTCTGCGCGAGCCAGGCCGCGTGGAACATGAGGTGCTTGCCCGCCTCGATCTCGGTGGCCAGATCGGAGAGCTGGAATTGAACTCCCTGAAAGTGGGCGATCGCCTGCCCGAATTGCTTGCGGGTGCTCGTGTACCGGAGCGTTTGCTCGAACGCGCCCTCGGCGATGCCCAGCGACAGCGCGGCGATGCCGATGCGTCCGTTGTCGAGCGTCTTCATGAAATTCACGAAGCCCTCGCCCTCGGCGCCGAGCAGATTGCCGGCGGGCACCTCGACGTCTTCGAGGATCAGCTCCGACGTGTCCGACGCGCGCCAGCCGAGCTTGTCCTCCTTTTTGCCGGCGCGGAAGCCGTGCATCGCCGGGAGCGACGGCTCGTGGCCGACGCCAGAGGCGCGCGCCCCGTCGAGGTCGGCCGTGGGCTTGGTGACGATGAAGGAGCTGATGCCCTTGGTGCCCTTGCCCGGCTCGGTGACGGCCGTGACGACGAAGATCTCGCCGACGCTGCCGTGCGTGATGAACCGCTTCGTGCCGTTGAGGAGGTAACAATTCCCTTTGCGAACGGCGGTCGTGCGCGTACCGCCCGCGTCGCTTCCGGCCTCGGGCTCCGTGAGGCCGAACCCGCCCATGACCCGCCCGCTCGCGAGGAGCGGTACATAACGCTTCCTCTGCGCGTCGTTGCCGAAGTTGACGATCGGCGACGTGCCGAGCGTGGTGTGCGCCGAGATCGTCAGGCCGTGCGATGCGTCGACCTTGGCCAGCTCGTGAATCACGATCATGTAGCTGATCAGATCGAGGCCCGCCCCGCCCAATTCCTCCGGCCACGGCA
>JBIOHX010000320.1:0-4060 GCA_044449465.1 Gemmatimonadales bacterium
ATACGTTCCGGCGCCGACGATCGCCGCCGGAACGTATACCGCGAAGCTCACGGTCAACGGGCACGACTACAGCAAGCCCGTGGTGGTGAACGAGGATATCTGGATGTACGAACGCTGAAGACCCGATTTAGCAATGCCGCTCGGGCTGGCCGTGACGATTGGTGAAAGACAACAACGGACACAAGCGGACACAAACGGATTAACAACCGTTGACGGTGCGCCGGTATTGGGGGCGGAGCGTCAGTAGGTGAGGGAGCCGCCGACGTTACGGGCGACGGGAGTGTATGGGTGCTCCTTGGCGTCGGCCATACTCATGATGTGGAGCACCTCCCAACCGTTCGCTTTGAAGAAGTCCGCGATCATGGAGCGGTGGCATCGCCACCACACTGCTTCAGCGCACATGATCGCCGCGCGATCGCGCCGCGCGAGTCGCGCAAGCGAGGCCGCGGCCGCCGCGAACTCCGGCGTGTCCATGTAGTCCGCGTAGCCGCGGAAGGCGGCGTTGCGCCATGCGCTGTGCGGTGAATCCGGACGTGGCGCGCGGCGTCCGCCGAGGCCTGGCATCGGCGTGTACGTGATGCCCGCCCGCACGAGGGAACGCTCGAGGGCGGGCGGGTTGAACTGCGGGTGCGCGCGCGAGCCGGCAAAGCGGCGCACGTCGACGATGCGCGTGATGCCGTGCGCGTGGAGCAGGTCGACGAACTCACCGATCGACCGCGTCGAATGCCCGATGGTCCAGAGCGTGTCCGGCGTCTCTGCTCGCTCCCTACGGGCAGACGGTGCGAGGCGCGACGCTGAGGCGCGCCGTGGCTTGGAGCGTCGTGTCGGCCGCGGGCACGAGCGTGACGGTCTCCGTGCCGCCGTCGAGCGTGCACTTATCGGTGAGAATGCCATCGGGCGTCAAGCTGGCGATGGTCGTATCGCTGATGCGCCAGGTCACGACGCGCGATACCCCGGGCTCGGCGTCGAAGTATGCGCGGAGCGTGTCCTTGTCGCCGGGCGTGCCGAGAAAGCGCGCTCCCAAGATATTCACGGAGCGGAACGCCGGCGCGCCGGCCAGGAGCTGGAGCGTGACCGGGACCTTCGTGGTCACGACCGCGCCGCATTCGCCTGTCACTACCGAAATGCCCGAGACGGTCGTATCGCGGTAGAACTGCTCCCCAATGCGCACCGCGAAGGTGCCAGTCCCGTTGCCGAGAAAAACGTGCAGCGTGTCGGCGTCGTCGAATCGGACCAACGGAGCGCCCGCCGTGACCGACACGGTGGAACCCAAGGCCTCGCCGTGTCCGCGCTGGTCGGTGATCACCAGGTCGATGCTCGGCGCGACCGTGACCACGCCCGGAGCGCCCAGGTCGAAGCAGGAGGATTGAAGCTGCTCCCCGTGCCCGCCGCAGGCGGCGGCCAGTACGCCCGCACCCGCCAAGGACGCTATCAGAGTGTAAGTATTCATGTGAGGCCTAACTGGGTCGTCGCAGGAGACGTCACCGGGCCCGGGGCGTCCGGCGCGAGGGGCAGTGTCCTATGAGACCCGCAGTCGTCCGACGCCGCCCGATGGGTCGTACATTGGGCGGCGCGGGAAGGCGAGCTCGCCGCGTCCCAAGAGGTCGTTCACCCGGCCAATCAGGTCGTTCGGCGCGATCGGTTTCTCGAGATACACGGCGTTCGCCGGGAGCAGCGTCTCGCTGCGCGTCAGTTCCTCGGAGTAGCCGGACATGATGATCGCACGGAGATCGGGATTTCGCTCGCGCAACTCGCGAATCAGCTCGGCGCCAGACATCCCCGGCATGACCATGTCGGTGATCACGAGATCGATCAATCCGTGGCGCGCGGTGAATTCGGCGATCGCGGCCGGCGCCGAATCGACGGCGGAGATGACGTAACCGGCCTTCTCGAGGATGCGGCGGATGGCGCCGCGCACGAGCGGCTCGTCCTCGACGAGCAACAGCTCGGCTGACCGGGACGGAACGATCATCGGATCGTGCACGGGCTCAGGCAGCGGCGCGTCGTCGCCGGTGTGCCGCGGGAAGTAGATCTTGAAGCAGGTGCCGCGATCGGGCTCGCTGTACACCCAGATATATCCGCCCGACTGCCGGACGATTCCGTACACTGTCGATAATCCGAGGCCCGTGCCCTGCCCCGGCTGCTTCGTGGTGAAGAACGGCTCGAAGATTCGCGCCTGCACTTCTTGCGACATGCCGCTCCCGGAATCCGACACAGCGAGCAGGATGTAGTCGCCCGCCGGGATCGGGAAGCCATCGTGGCTCGAGTAGCCGTCGTGGAGCGTCGCGTTCGCCGTCTCGATCCTGAGCAGACCGCCGTCGGACATCGCGTCGCGCGCATTGACCGCGAGATTCACCAGCACCTGCTCGAGCTGCCCCGCATCGGCCCAGATGTGGCCGAGGCTCGGGCGCAGATCGGTGCTCACACGCACGTGATCGCCGATCACGCGCTGGAGCATGGCGGTGAGCCCCGTGATCGCGTCGTTGACGTCGATCTTGCGCGGCGCGAGCACCTGCTTGCGGCTGAACGCGAGCATCTGGCGCGTCAACCGTGCCGCGCTCACCGAGGCGCGGCGGATCTCTTCGAGATCCTCGCGGCGCTCGTCGGCCTCGGGCGTGACGGAGAGTGCGAGCTCGGCGTACGTGTGAATGACGGTCAACAGATTATTGAAGTCGTGGGCGATCCCGCCGGCGAGCCGGCCGACCGCCTCCATCTTCTGTGACTGGCGGAACTGCTCCTCGAGCATGCGGCGCTCCGACACGTCGCGCGCCAACGTCTGGACCGCCGGCTGTCCGTCGAACACCACCGGCACGGCCGACACTTCGACGACGACGTCCTTGCCGTCGACGCGCTGGAAGCGGAGTTGGGTGAGCGCATTGGGGCCGCTCTGTTCGCGCACGGTGAGCAAACGGCGCTCCGCCTCGGCGCGATCGGCGAGGTACACGAAGTCGAGCAACGGCCGCCCGACGAGCAGCGCCGGTTCAGCGGCGCCGACGAGCCGCGCGGCGACGGTGCTGGCGAAGACGATGCTGCCCTCGCGGTGGACGATGATCGCGTCCGGCGACTGATCGACGAGCTGGCGATAGAGCAGCTCGCTCTCGTGCAGCTCGCGGTTGCGTCGCTCGAGCACCTGGGCGCGCGCCGTGAGCTCGTCGGTGGCGAGCTGCACCCGTTCGGCCATCGTATTGAAGGCGCCGGCGAGCACGCCGAGCTCGTTCTCCGAGCGCACGTTCACGCGGAGCGTGTACTCACCGCGCGACAGGCGGCCCGCGGCCTCGGTGAGCTCGAGCACCGGCCGAGTCGAGCGCCGGATGATGAGCCAAGCCGAGAGCGCGCCGATGACGACGAAGATGAGCGCGATACCGACGATGCCGAGCAAGAACTGGTGAGCGCTCGCGCGGGCCAGGTCGAGCGGGGCCTCGACCCAGACGAGCCAGGGCGTGGCGCCGATGCGCGCTGCGCCGGCGATGCGCTGGCGCGCGTCGGTGCCGTTGTAAACCGAGCCCGCCGCCGGCAGGCTCCCCCTCACCGCGGGTGGAACGACGGATGCGAGATTGGTCCAGACGCCGCCGTTCACATTCGTCAAGAACACGCGAGCGCCTTGCCCGACGAGCTTCGCGAAGGTCGGACCGCGAGAGGCGTTGGCGAGACGCGTGGTGACGACGAGATAGCCGACGGTGTCGGCGCCGACGCGGCTCACCGCGGCAATGCCGTACATCGCGGTGTCGCCGCGCGCGACGAGCCGGCCAATGACCGATGCGGAATCGCCAGCGCCCGCGCCGATGAGCGGCCGCGTGGCGATTGCGAGGTCACGGGGCCCGCTGACCGCGCGGAGGCGACCAGCGCGATCCCAGAGACTGATCTGCAAGACTTGAGGCGAACCCTTGCGCACCGAATCGAGCAGGTGTTGAGCGGCGGCGATGCGCGCGCCGCTGTCTGCCGCAACGGCGGAGAGCCGCGCGATCGCCGCCGGCGAATCGGCGACCGGCTCCAGCGTGCGTTCGCTCCGATGCAACGCCAACTGGAGCATATCGGCGATCTCACGCGCGCTCGAGACCAA
>JBIOHX010000321.1:0-4036 GCA_044449465.1 Gemmatimonadales bacterium
GGCGAGGGTCGAGTTGGGACTGAGGGCCGAGGTGTGAGATCGATCCTACTCCGTGCGGCGGGCGAGGATCTCGGCCGGTCGTGCGAGAATAGGGGCGAGCGGTCAGCTTCGGGACCTCCGGCGTGAGGAGAAGGGTCGTACGACTCGAGGGATCACACGGCGAGGTCGGCTATCCGCGGCAACGCTTTCAAGGTGCCAGGTGTCAGACCAAATGGTTGATTCCCTCAAGTGTTGAGTGTAGCGTTGATTCATCTATGGCCTCCGAGCTCGATCTTCTCCAGGGTACCCTCGACGTGCTCGTGCTGCGCGCGTTGTCGTGGGGGCGGATGCACGGCTACGCCGTCGCGCGGTTCATTCGGCAGGGATCGAACGGGACATTCAAAGTTCTCGACGGCGCGTTGTACACGTCGCTCCACCGCATGGAAGAGCGCGGGTGGGTCGAGTCGGAGTGGGGGACGTCGGAGAAGAAAAAGCGCGCGAAGTTCTACCGGCTCACCGCGGCGGGGCGGCGAGCGCTTCGCGAGGAGACGCGGTCGTGGAACGACTACGTGGCCGCGGTGGCGAACGTCATGATCGCGAGGCCGGAGGCGAGTCTCGCATGAGTGTCCAGCGCGACGTAGACGCCGAGCTGCGGTTCCATCTCGAGGCGAGAGTCGAGGAGTTGGTGGAGCAGGGGATGGCGCGAGACGAGGCGCGGGCCAAGGCGCTCGCGGAGTTCGGCGACGTAGAGGACACGCGCGCGCGCCTCGCCGAGATCGACGCACGTGTCGCACGTCGGCGTAGTCGCATCGAGTGGCTCGAGGGGGTGGTGCAGGATACGGTGTACGCGGCGCGCGTGCTGCGCCGAACCCCCATCGTGGCGCTCACGATCGTCGCGACGCTTGCGCTCGGAATTGGTGCCAATGCCGCGATGTTCTCGCTCCTCGACGTGATCTTTCTGCGGCCGCCGTCGGGTGTGGCGAATCCGGCCACGGTGCGGCGCATCTGGATCGAGCGGCATTTCAGTTCTGGAACCCAGATGTGGCCAGGTGTCGACTACGCGAGCTTCGACGCAGTCGCGAGGGTGCTCGACGGCAAGGCCGATGTCTCATTCTATGCCATGGAGCTGCCGCAGCGCCGGTCGCTCGGCGCCGGCGAAGGTGCATCGACGGCAACGGTCGAGGGCGTTCCGGCGAACTACTTCACGGTGCTCGGCGTCAAGCCACGGTACGGGCGCTTCTTCGCCCCAGACGAGGATGGCCTGAACGTCTCGGCACCGCTCGCCGTCATATCGGACGCGTTCTGGAAGCGCGAGCTCGGCGGATCGCCAAGCGTGATTGGCGGACGCATCACGCTCGCTCAACAGCCTTACACGGTCATCGGTGTCGCGGGGCCCAGCTTCGCCGGAACGGACGTCGACGCCACCGACGTATGGTTGCCGATCATGACCTTTCTCGGCGAACGGGCGCGAGGTCCCGTCCCCTGGTGGCAGTCGTCGCACGTAAACGGCTTTCAGATGCTCGTCCGTCTGCATGATGACACGCCACAAGCGCAGCTGTTGGCGCGCGCGACGACCGCGCTCCGCAATCCGGCGAACACGTTCATTCACGACTCGACCGCCGCAGTGGCGTTCGGTCCCATCAACTTCGCGCGCGGACCGGGCGAGCGGACGGCCGAGCTGCGCGTCGCCATCCGGCTCGGTGGCGTCGCGGCGATCGTGCTGCTCATTGCGTGCGCCAACGTCGTCAATTTGCTGCTCGCGCGCGCAGTGAAGCGCCGACGCGAGATTGCGGTGCGAATCGCGCTTGGCGTGTCGCGCTCGCGGCTGGTGCGATTGCTCGTCACCGAGAGCGTGCTACTCGCGCTGCTTGCGGCGATCGCCGCAGTGGCCGCGGCGGCGTGGGGGGGATCGCTATTGCGCGTGCTGCTGATGCCCGATGTGCACTTCGCCGGTTCGCCGCTCAACTGGCGCGTGCTCGGCTTCGCGTTGGCGGCCGCGGCGTTCGTGGGTGTCGCGTCAGGGCTCGTGCCCGCGCTGCAGGCAGCATCGCCGGACGTCGCCAATGCGCTCAAGGCGGGCGCGCGGACGGGCGATGGTCACCGCTCGCGGGTTCGCGACGGGCTCGTAATGATGCAGGCGGCGTTGTCGGTGCTCCTGCTCGTCGGTGCGGTGCTGTTCGTGCGCAGCCTGCGCAACGTGGAAGGGTACGACATGGGCTACGTCATCGACGGGCTTTTCTTCGGACGCCCGAGTTACGACCTGCGGGATTCAGCGCGCGACGCGGCGTTGGGAGATCGGTTGCGCGCGCTCGCCCCGCGCGTGTCGGCGCTGCCGGGCGTCGAGCGAGTCGCGTTTGCATCAACGCGGCCGCAATACTCGTTTGGTCTGACGCGGTACACGGCGGACGGTGTTTCAGTGGGCCAACGAACGCCGACGGGGCTCAACACGACCGTGTCGCCGAACTACTTCGAGACAGTCGGAATGCGATTGGTGCGCGGGCGGACGTTCGCAACCACGCCACCGTCAGCGGCGCCGCTCGAGATCATCGCGAATCAGGCGATGGCGGACTCGCTCTGGCCACAGCAGGATCCGATCGGCCGCTGCGTCCACCTCGGCGACCGGACGGCGCCGTGTGCTACGGTGGTCGGAGTCGTGCAAACGGCGCTGATGCTCTCGTTCGACCAACAGGTGCCGCAGTTCTTTCTGTCCCTCGACCACCCGCCGCCGGCGTGGAATCGCGCGACCGACATCGTCGTCCGGGCGGACCCGCGTTCGGAGGCGGGACTACAGCGCGCGGTGCACGATCTCTTGCGTGGCGCATTCACGGGCGCGGCGGTCCGGATGACGTCGATGGCACAGGTGATTGAGCCGGATTATCGGCCGTGGAAACTTGGCGCCACCCTATTCACACTGTTCGGCATGCTCGCGCTCGTCGTGGCGAGCGTTGGGATCTACAGCAGTGTTTCCTACGCAGTAAGCCAGCGGACCCATGAGTTCGGCGTTCGGGTCGCGCTCGGTGCGCGAACGAGCGACATCCTGCGTCAGGTGCTGGGTGAGGGATTGCGGACGGTCGCGCTGGGGATCGTTCTAGGAATCCTCATGGCGCTTGCGGCCGGCCGGCTCGTGGCGTCGCTCTTGTACGGCGTCGCGGCGAGCGACCCCGCGGCGATGGCGACAGTAGCGCTTCTGCTGCTCGTGATCTCCGCGTTGGCAGCGCTGGCGCCGGCTTGGCGCGCGGCTGGGGCCGATCCGGTGGGAGCGCTGAGAGCGGATTAGCGCGCCGAGGAAAACGCCGCTCCGGGTCCGAGCCGGTGTCGATCTTGCGCGCTCGCGTGTACGCCACGAGTTGGGGCGGAACCCTGTGCATCCTCGGGGGGTTCAGCTTCAGCCGTCCCACGCGAGGAGATGTCCATGCAACCGACGATGCCGATCGCGCCGATCAGCAAGTCCGCCAACACGCTACTCTGGGTTGCCCAGGTTTTGGTCGCACTGGTTTTTCTGGCCACCGGTGTAATGAAGCTCGTGCTCTCACCGGCCGCGCTCGCCCTGCAGTCGCCGGTGCCAACCGCGATTCTCCGCATTCTCGGGGTGCTCGAAGTGCTGGGTGCGCTCGGGTTGCTGCTACCCGGCATCTTCCGGGTCCGCCGACCGCTCACGCCGCTTGCAGCGGCGGGGCTCTTCACGGTTGCGAGCGGTGCCGTTGGCGCCACGCTGGCCATGGGCCGGCTGGGCATGGCGCTGCTTCCGGCCATCCTCGGCGTGATTACCGGGCTGATCGTGTTTGGGCGACGGTCGTGGCTCTGGCACGCGCACGAGGAACCGGCCGCTCCCGTCCCCACCGGAAGCTCGGTCCCGGTCGGCGCCCGGCCGGCCCGCGCGACCCCGTAATTTCGGTGTTTTGGACGATGGTGGCCGGACGCTGAGCGCCGGCTCGAGATAACGCGCGCGGCGGTGGTACCTGAATGCCGAAGCCGGCCGGCGCGCTCGAGAGCACCGGCCCGCGTCGTTCGGCATGTATGGGCTGCGATCAGTTGGATGCGTTCGCCAGATCTTTGA
>JBIOHX010000322.1:0-4015 GCA_044449465.1 Gemmatimonadales bacterium
GCTCGAGCACGCTGATGTCGTAGGTGCCGCCGCCCAGGTCGAACACCGCGACCTTTTCATCTTTCTTCTTGTCGAGCCCGTACGCCAGCGCGGCCGCGGTCGGCTCGTTGATGATGCGGAGCACGTCGAGGCCGGCGATCTTGCCGGCGTCCTTGGTGGCCTGACGTTGCGCGTCGTTGAAGTAGGCCGGCACCGTCACGACCGCCTTCGACACGGTATTGCCGAGGTAGTCTTCCGCCGTCTGCTTCATCTTCTGAAGGATCATCGCCGAGACCTCGGGCGGCGTGTAGCGTTTGCCCTGGACCTCGACGGCGGCCACGTCGTTCGGACCGGCGACGACCTTGTACGGGACACGCTTGATCTCGTCCTGTACCTCGCTCATCCGCCGACCCATGAACCGCTTGATCGAAAAGACCGTATTCTGTGGATTGGTGACGGCCTGGCGTTTGGCGACCTGACCAACGAGCCGCTCACCGTCCTTGGTGAAGCCGACGACCGACGGGGTCGTGCGGCCGCCTTCGGCGTTCGGGATGACGATGGGATCGCCGCCTTCCATGACCGCGACGACGGAATTCGTCGTCCCGAGATCGATGCCAATGACCTTGTCCGCCATTGCGTCCTCTAGCGAAGTACTTTCGTGAAGTGGGGCAGCGCCCGCCGCTACCGCGGCACAGGGCTGCCAGGAACGTGGAGCGAAAAGGCAAGAGCGGGACCGGGTTTCTGCGCCAAGTTGGCAGCACTGCCGGTCCGTCCACGAGGGCGATTCGCGGCTTGCTGTCAACCCGTCAGGCGCGGAACTTCCAGCGCCGCGCTCCAATCGCCAGCCGATGATCCCACTCTCTGACGACAACCCGACGCTCCGTACCCCGATCATGACCTGGCTCATCCTCGGGGCCATGTTCGCGGTCTGGATCGTCGTGCAGGGCGGCGGCTTTCCGGGGAACGACTACAAGCTCCTGGCCAGCATCTGCAATCTGGGGATGGTCCCGGGCGAGATCACGCGGATGGCCCCAGTCGGGCTGAGCGTGCCGTTGGGCGGTGGCCTCGCCTGCGTGGTGGATCGCGAGCCCATCAACTTCCTCACACCGCTCATTTCGATGTTCCTCCACGGCGGCTGGGAACACATCCTGGGCAACGCGCTCTTCTTTTGGGTGTTCGGCAACAACATCGAGGACAGCATGGGGCCGGGGCGCTTTCTGTCCTTCTATATCATTTGCGGCTTGGCTGCGGCGGCGGCGCAGATTCTCTCCGATCCCAGCTCGCCCGTCCCGACGGTTGGCGCATCGGGGGCGATCTCGGGAGTGCTCGGCGCGTACCTCGTGCTCTACCCGCGGGTGAAGGTGAACATGTTCTTCCTCTTGTTCATCGCCGGCATTCCGGCGTGGATCGTGTTGATCTATTGGTTTGGGCTGCAGGTGTTTGCCGCCTACGCCACGCCGCTCCAGCCGGGCGTGTCGAGCGGCGTGGCGGTGTGGGCCCACATCGGCGGATTCATTACCGGAATGGTGCTCATCAAGCTGTTCGAGAACCCGCGGCTGGTCGCGGCCCGCGACGCGATTCGCGAACAGCGGCACTTTGCCGCTCCGATCGGCTGAGCGTACCTTCGAGCGTTACATTCCGCGTCACGCTCGCCCACCAGCCAACACTCGCATGCTCGGTCGACTCATTCCGCGCGACAACGAGTTCTTCGAGCTGTTCGACCAGCTCGCCGCGCACCTCGCGAATACCGCCAAGATGCTCGACGTGCTGTTCGGCGACGTCGAGCATGTGAACGACCACGTCAAGGCCATCAAGGACGTGGAGCACAAGGCCGATCTGCTGACGGCGACGGTGAATCAGCGGATCGATAAGAGCTTCATCACGCCGATCGACCGCGAGGACATCCACACCCTTGCCTCGCGCCTCGACGACGTGATCGACCTGCTCGACGGCACCGCGCGCCGCTTCGCGATGCTGCACATCAGCCGCGTCCTCCCGCCGGCCAAGCAGTTGACCGGGGTGCTCTGCCGGGCCGCGAACGAGATCCAGGCCGCCGTCGCCGAGATGCGGAAGCCGCCGCTAGTGAATCAACATGTGGCGCTGATCAAGCACCTCGAAGAAGAGGGCGACGCGATCTACCATGAGGCGGTCGGCGCGCTCTTCGCCGGCTCTCCCGACCCGCTCGACGTGATCCGCTGGAAGGAGATGTACGACACACTCGAGCACGCAATCGACAGTTGCATGGGCGTCGCGCAGGTGCTGCAGAGCATCTCGCTCAAGAACGCGTGACCCGCCCCGCCGGCCGCGTCGCATGATCGCCTACGTCGTCGCGATCGTGGCGATTGCGTTCATCTTCGATTTCACCAACGGCTTTCACGATTCGGCGAACTCGATAGCGACGATCGTCGGGACGCGCGTGTTGAGCCCGTTGGCGGCGGTCCTCTGGGCGGCCGCGTTCAACTTCGCGGCCGCGTTCACCGGCTCGCTCGCCGTGGCCAAGGCGATCGGCGGCGGCATGATCACCCAGAGCTTCGTCAACCCGAACGTCATCCTCGGCGCGTTGCTCGGCGCGATCGCCTGGAACCTGATCACCTGGTATTTCGGCATCCCCTCGAGCTCGTCGCATGCGCTGATCGGCGGGTACGCCGGCGCGGCGATGGCCCGCGGCGGATGGGCGGCGGTCACCTGGGGAGCGAAGTGGGTGGAAACGCTCTCCTTCATCGTGATCTCGCCGCTCGTGGGGCTCGCCGCCGGCTACATCCTGATGGTGATCGTGTTTTGGCTCTTCCGCCGCAGCTCGGCGATGCGCGTCGACAAGTTTTTCCGGCCGGCGCAGCTCGTGAGCTCGGCGCTCCTCTCCTACTCGCACGGCGGCAACGACGCGCAAAAGACGATGGGCGTGATCGTGAGCCTGCTCGTCTCGGTGCACGCGGTGTTCGCGAATCAAACGGGATGGCTGCACTATCTCTACCTGCCCGACAACTCCAGCGTGCCGCGCTGGGTCGAGCTGTGCGCCTACACCGCGATCTCGCTGGGCACCGCCTTCGGCGGCTGGCGCATCGTGCACACGATGGGCTCGCGCATCACGAGGCTGCGGCCGGTGGGGGGCTTCTGCGCCGAGACGGGCGGGGCGGCGGCGATCCTCATTGCGACGCACTTCGGCATCCCGGTGAGCACGACGCACACGATCACCGGCTCGATCGTCGGCGTCGGCGCGACGCAGCGCCTGTCGGCGGTGCGGTGGGGAATCGCCGGTCGAATCGTGTGGGCTTGGGTCTTCACGATCCCGGCGGCTGGTATCATGTCGGCGATCGCCTACAAGCTGCTGGCGCACGTCGCGTCGGGATTGTGACGCTTTCCCGGTGATTCACCGGTGCTCCGTGTCGTGAGCACTCTCGAACGGGCGATCGGGCTCGCCGCGGAAGCGCCCGCGGGCCAGCGAGGCGAAGACGGCGACCCGTACATTCTTCATCCGCTTCGCGTGATGCTGCGGATGGACGATCCGGTCGACCGCGTCGTCGCGGTGCTCCACGACGTGCTCGAGAAGACGCCGACGACGCAGGCCGATCTCACGCGCGCGGGCTTCTCGGACGACGTGCTGCGCGCCGTCGCGCTGCTCACGCGCGAGGGCAACGATGAGGATTACTTCGAGCACGTGGTCGGTACGGCGGGCAACCGGCACGCGCACGCCGTCAAGATCGGCGATCTTCGCGACAACCTCGCGTCGATGCTCGCGTTGCCCGAAGCGCGGCGCGATGAGGAGCGGACGGGGGGCTATCGGAAGGCGTTGGCGCTGCTCGGAGTCGACGACTGTCCGTGAACGGTCGGCCACGCCGGGGTCGTTGCGGGATCAGTCGCATGCATTCCTCCTCGTGCGAAGGTGGAGAGTCAATCGGGGCAACTTCAAACTGCCGCTCGGGCTGGCCGTAACGATTTGTGAAAGACAAAAACGGACACAAGCGGACACAAACGGATTGAACAACTTTGACGTTGCGCCGGGGAAGGGTTCGTCGATCACCCATTCATTCGGCCCCAC
>JBIOHX010000323.1:0-3983 GCA_044449465.1 Gemmatimonadales bacterium
CCCACTTCGCCGCGTGGCAAACCATTAACCATTGGACACCGACAAAAGCGGACACAAACGGACACAAACGGATCGAAGCACTCTGACCCTGCAAGCAGGAACCGCCGATCGCCACGCCCCTCACCCATGCGCCCGCGCTAATCACGAGCCAACAATCGAACACCGCGCCGGCCCCACGTCCGACGATCCACGATCCACGATCCACGCCCACTCCAATGCCCTACCCCATCGCCGAAATCGTCAACCTCATCCCCCCCGACTCGCAGCGCCTTTGGTCGGCGACCGAACACGAGGCCCTCGAGCATGTGCGCGCCGCCCGTCCCGACGACGTCCTCGCACTCGCCGGCTCGTTCGCGCTCGTCGCGCAGGAGGGGAAACGTGTGATGCTCGCGCGCAGCCTCGATCGCCCCCTCCGCTACTTTCTCGCCAAAGCCGCTGCCGGACCCGTCCTCATAGTCGCCGAACGAATCGACGCGATCCGCGCCGAGCTGGAACGCCGCGGCTGGAGCGACCAGTTCCATCCGAGCTACACCCGCATGGTGCCGGCGCACCACGTCGCCACCCTGCAGCTTGTCGGCTGCCCCGACCCGAATCCGATTCACCAACGCTTCTTCGATCCGCCCCGCGGCGTGCTCCCCCCGGACCTCGACCTCATCGGGCGCCGCTACGTCGAGGCGCTCTACGCGGAGCTTCGCGGGTGGCTCGCCGTGCAGGACGCCCGCGCCCCAATCGGAGTGCCATTTTCCGGCGGCATCGACAGCGGCGCGGTGCTGCTCTGTCTCAATCATCTGTTTCTGAACGAGGGACAGTCCGCCGCGCGCCTCAAGGCCTTCACCCTTTCTATAGATGGCGACGGCGACGACGCGCGCCAGGCCCGCGACTTCCTCGTCCGCACCGGCCTCGAAATGCTCGGCGAGACCGTCGACGTGCCGGCGAGCGCCATCGATCCGCTGCGCGCCGTGGCCGTGATCGAGGACTACAAACCCCTCGACGTCGAGTGTGCCGCGGTGAATCTGGCGCTCCTCGGCGAGCTGCGTCGCCGCTATCCCGACTGGCGGCTCCTCGTCGACGGCGACGGCGGCGATGAGAACCTCAAGGACTACCCGATCGAGGCCAACGCCGAGCTCACGATTCGCAGCGTCGTCAACAATAGAATGCTCTATCAAGAAGGCTGGGGAGTCGATTCGATCAAGCATTCCCTCACCTACAGCGGCGGCCTCAGTCGCGGCTGCGTCCGCGGCTACGCCTGCGCCTCGTCACTCGGCTTCGTCGACTTCAGCCCGTACACGCGGCCAAGCGTCATCGCAGTCGCGGAAGCCATCCCATTCGCCGAGTTGACGCAAGGCTCTCACGACCGCCTGTACGCACTCAAGGGCGAGATCGTGAGCCGCGGCATCCGCGCGGTACTCGGCGTCGACATGCCCGTGTTTCCGAAGCGCCGCTTCCAACACGGCTCGGCGCGCGCGAGCGAGATTGCTCGGCTCTTTCCCGCGAACGAGGCACGCTATCGCCGGCACTTCCTGACGATGTTCGCAGCGTGACGGGAACGCTCGACCAGCGAGCGAACGCCGCTGCCGTTCGCTCGCTGCGCCGCCCGAAACCTGCCGTCGACCCGTTGCGCGCGCACGGGACGGCGATCGACGACGAGCGGCGTCCGAACGGCGACATCGAACGCGCGCTGACTGTTTTCCTCGCCGGCGCCGAATGCCCGTTCACTTGCGTCTTCTGCGATCTCTGGCAGTGGACCATTGACGGCGCAACGCCGAAAGGCGCGCTGCCCCGCCAGATCGCCGATTCCCTCGAGGCACATCGCGGTGCGGATCACATAGCCCGGCTCAAGCTGTACAACGCCAGCAACTTCTTCGATGCTCGCGCGGTCCCGCCAGCCGATCACCCGCAAATCGCCGAGCTCTGCGCGCCCTTCGCGGCACTGACGGTCGAGTCGCACGCGTCGACGATCGGACCGCCCGTGCTTCGTTTCGCTCGCCGCCTGCGCGGCCGCCTCGAGGTGGCGATCGGCCTCGAGTCGATTCATCCGACCGCGATGGCCCGCATTGGAAAGCGCATGACGCTCGACCAGTTCGACCGCGCCGCAGACTTTCTACGCGCGAACGACATCGACCTGCGCGTCTTCGTGCTCGTCGGCACGCCGTTCGTTCCGGCGAACGAATCGCTCGAGTGGACGGTGCGCACGGCGACGCACGCCGCCGAGCGCGGCGCAGCACTCGTCGCGCTCATTCCAGTGCGCGGCGGCAACGGCGAAATGGAACGGTTGGCCAGCGAGGGTGATTTCGTACCGCCCGCCCTGCGCCATCTCGAGCGAGCGCTGGACGCGTGCGTTGGGGTCACGCCTACGGTCGTCACGGCCGACCTCTGGGATGTCGCTCGCTTCGCGCCATGCGACTCCTGCCGCGGCGAACGCGTCGCTCGGCTCGAACGCATCAATCGCAGCGGCCTAGCCGAGCCGCCGGCGACGTGCGCGGAGTGCGGCGGAGGATGACGCCGGCACGCTTCGACGTCGCCGTGGTCGGCTCTGGCTTTGCCGGGTCACTTCTCGCCCGCATCGTCGCGACGCTGGGCTACGACGTCGTGCTGATCGAGCGCGGCACACACCCACGGTTCGCGATCGGTGAGTCCTCGACTCCGATGGCCAATCTCACGCTCGAACGAATCGGCGCGCGCTATGGTTTCGCCGACTGCGTCGACCTGTCGACGCACGGCCGTTGGTTGTCGCGACGGCCGGAGCTGATGCGCGGACGCAAGCGAGGTTTCACCTTCTACCGCCATCACCCGGGCGACGCGTTCACGAACCGCGGGCTCGAGTCCGAGCGCCTGCTCGTGGCCGCGAGCCCGGACGATGTGATTGCCGATACGCACTGGCTGCGAGCCGACGTCGATCATCACTTCGTGCGAAAGGCCATCGCGGCCGGCGTAACGTACCGTGAACGCGTCGAGCTCACGCGCGCCACGTTCGACGCGAACGGCGCGCAGCTCCACGGTCACACGCGAGACGGCGAGCCAGTCGACATCGACGCGCGCTTCGTCGTCGACGCCTCCGGCCCGGGCGGCTGTCTTGCCACACAGCTCCACATTCCGTCTGATATCCATCGCACGCGAACGCGCGCCGGGCTCGTGTTCAGCCACTTCGACGGCGTTCGCCTCATGGCCGACGCGTTGCCCGACTTGCCGGCCGGCCCCTACCCCGACGACTGGGCCGCCGTTCACCATCTGCTCGATGAAGGCTGGATGTACAGCCTTCGGTTCGACGATGGTGTCACGAGCGCGGGAGTACTGCTCTCACCGCGCGGCGCATCCGCGCTGAATGGCGGGGCGAATGCTGATGCCATTTGGCGCACGGTGCTCGGGCGCTATCCAACCCTCGGCGATCTATTCGCCTCCGCGCGCCCACGCTTCCCGCTCAAATACGTCCCGGCCATTCAGCACCGCCTAGCTCGAGCCGCCGGCGACCGGTGGGCACTCCTGCCGCATGCCTACGCGTTCGTCGATCCACTCTTCTCGACGGGCATCTCCTGGAGCCTACTCGGTGTCGAGCGTCTCGCCTCGGCGTTCGAGCACGCACGCGAGCGTGGCGAAGCACCCGATCGAGAAACTCTCGCGCGCTACGACGCTCTCCTCGCCGCCGAGGCCGACCAGATCGACCGCCTCGTGGCGGGCGCGTACAAGGCGATGTCGCATTTCGATCTGTTCGCCGCGCAAGCGATGATCTACTTCGCCCTCGTCTCGTACTCCGAAGTGCAACAACGCTTCGCCCCCAACGACGACTGGGCCTGGTCTGGCTTCCTCGGCGTCCGCGATCCAATCGCCGCGCCGCTACCCCAAGAAAGTCTCAACCGCCTCGACACCATCGTCAGCGACGAAACCCGACCACCGTCGCAAGCCGATCGCCGCGCATTCTCCGAGTGGGTCGCCTCAGCAATAGCCCCACGCAACATCGCCGGCCTCGCCGACCCAGCACGCCACAA
>JBIOHX010000324.1:0-3981 GCA_044449465.1 Gemmatimonadales bacterium
ATTACAACCTGACCGGCGGCAGCGGGGCGCAGCACGTGGCTGATCTCGTCACCGTCGGCGCCGCCGAGCTGCCAAGCAAGGGCGCGGTGCGCGCGAGCGAGTTGCTATTCCCGGAGGGCTTGGATTGATGGCCACGAAGAAGAGCAGGGCCAGTGACACCGTGCGGCTGCTCAACGAAGCCGTGGCGCTCGAGGCGGCCGGTGGCACCTGGTCACAGAAGCACGCGGCCGCGGTGGCCGGCTACTCGGTCGCCTACCTTCGCGCCTCCGATTGCCCCAAGGAATTCGAGGAGGGGAACGGCCCGAAGGGGCGGCCGCGCGTCGTGTATCTCCCGGCGAAGGTGCGCGAGTGGAAGGCGGCGCGGCGCATCACGCAGCTCACCTCCAAGGCGAGCTAGCGCGCCCGATGGCGTACACGCGAGCCGGCCGCCCGACCTTCTACTTTCAAGCGCGCACCCAGCACGGGTGGCGGCTCATGTCGACGCGCACGCCCGATCGCGCGCTCGCCAAGAAGATCGAGGCGATGTGGGAGGCGCTCGCCACCGAGCATCGTGCGTGGGACTGCCTCGAGCCAGTGCTGCAGCGCCAGATGACGATCGGCGCGCTGTTCGACGCGTGGCGGGACGCGGGGCGGAACGTCGAGGAGCTGCGTCGCCGGCTGAACGACGTCGACGTGGAGCCGCTGATCGCCGGCTTCCTCGCGGTGCACAAGGCGAAAGTGAAGCCGGACTCGCTCGAGCACATCGAATTCCATCTCCGCGCGCTCATTCCGGAGGGCCAGCCGCTCCCGCGGTCGAAGGCCACGGTCGAGTATCTGACGACGCAGCTGTATGGCTACACGGGCAAACCGGGCACCCTCCGGAAGGTGCACAGCGACTGGTCGGTGTTCTTCGCCTACCTCGCCGACGTGCGCGGGCTGTACGAGCGGAACCCGATGGAGCGCGTCACGCGACCGCCGGCCACGAAGCCGATCGTCCGGTTCTACGAGCTCGACGTCGTCGAACGGATCGTCGCCAGCCAGCCCACGCTCGAGCGGCGCGCGCTCTTCGCGCTCCTCTATGGCACGGCGATCGAGATCTCGGTGGCGCTCAAGCTGACCCGCGCCGACGTGTTGGAGCAGCGGAAGGAAGTCCGCGGCGCGGGCACCAAGACGCACACCCGGGACCGCGTCACACGCGTCGCCGACTGGGCCTGGCCGATCGTGTGGGAGCTCGCGAAAGCGAAGCTGCCCGCAGCGCGGCTCTTCGATGGCGTGCCGTCGCGATACACCGCCAGCGATTGGCACGTGGCGGCGGTTGGTCCCGAGGGGCTCGACTTGGCCGAGCAGCTGCCCATGAAGAACGCTCGCCACCACTGGGCGGTCCGGCAGCTCCGCGCGGGGGCGCCGATCAAGCTGGTGCAGGAGCAACTCGGGCACGCCAGCCCCAACCTCACGCTCAACACCTACGGCCAGTTTCGCCCCTCCGGCGCCGATCGCGACCGATGGGAAGAAGCCGCGACCGAGTACGAAAAAACCCGCCGGGAAGCGACGCCGGCAGGCGATTCGAACGACGATAGTTCCGCTGATAGTTCCGCCAACAACCCTCAACCGCTAAATCATAGCAGGGGTGGGACTTGAACCCACGACCCCGGCATTATGAGTGCCGTGCTCTAACCACCTGAGCTACCCTGCCCCACTCCACCCCCAGGAAACAAACCGGCCGACCCTCACGGGCCGGCCGATCGAGTAGCGGGGGCGGGATTTGAACCCGCGACCTTCGGGTTATGAGCCCGACGAGCTACCAGGCTGCTCCACCCCGCGGCAGTATCAATAAGCTACCGACGCCGCCCTCACTGTCAAGCCGAACGGGCACTACGTGGCCACCGCTCGACGCGTCGGCGCGTCGCCCGCGAGCGCCGCGCGTCCCGCCCAACCGAACGGCCAGCCCGGCAACAGCGCGCCGAGCGAGAGCGCGAGCAGCGCGAACCAAAAGGTCAAACGATAGGCCTGCTCGAAGCCGCGCATGTTCTCGATGCAGGCACGCTCGAGCGCGGCGCCGCTCGTCGCCGTGATCCGGCCGCCCTCGGTCGACTCACAGAGCCCGTGCCCCTTTTGCGCCGCTAACGGTTGCGCCTCGAGGCGCGCGTCCGTTGCGCGCGACGCCGGAGACAGCGAGCCCGCCACCACCGTCGCGAAGACGGCGATGGCGATCGATTGCACTACGAAACGCGTCGAGTTGATGAGCGAGGAGCCGCGGGCCACGCGTTGACGCGCCACCGTGCCCAGCGCCGTGGCATAGGTGCTCTGCACCGTGCTGCCGAGCGCGAGGCCGCGGAGCGCCATGAGAAACAGCACCCACGCGATGCTCGTCGTGCCGGTGAGCTCGGAGAGCTGCCAGGTGTTGACGCACAACACGACGAACCCGAAGACGACGAGCGGACGCGGGCCGATCTTGTCGTACAGCCGGCCGGCGATCGGCGTCGTGATTCCGGCGGTGATGGCGAGCGGCAACAGAATCAGGCCGGTCGAGAAGGCCGTGCGCCCGCGCAACATCTGCAGGTAGATCGGCATGAGGAACTCGGCGCCAAACAACGCCATCACCGTCACCCAGCCGACGAGGCTCGCGTTGAGAAATGTCCAATTACCAAAAAGGTGAAAGTCGAGCAGTGGGTCGCGGCGGCGACGCAGCTCGATCGTCACCAGCAGGGCCAAACCGACGGCGCCGACGACGAACGGAGCGACGACGCCGATCGACGCCCAGCCGATGTTCGAGGCGACCGACGCGGCGTAGAGCATCGCGCCGTACCCGATGACGGACGTCACGATGCCGGCGACGTCGACGCCCGTGTCAGTCTCGCGCGTCGACTCGCGCAGCAGAAACGACCCCAGGGCGACGCCGATGATCCCGATCGGGATGTTGATGAAGAAAATCCATCGCCACAGGTTCTGATCGACGAGGTAGCCGCCGAGCAGCGGACCGAGCGCCGGCGCCAGGAGCAGCGCGACGCCGTACAGTCCGAGCGCGAACCCTTGTTCGCTGGGCGGGAACGCGGCGAACAACATCGCCGTGCCGAGCGGCAGCGCTATTCCGCCGCCGACGCCCTGCACGGCGCGCGTGGCGACGAGGACAGAGAGCGACGGCGCGAGCCCCGAGCCGAGCGATCCGACGACGAAGAGCGCGAGGCCAGCCAGGTACATGCGCTTCATGCCGAAGCGATCGCTGAGCAAACCGGCCATCGGCGTCGTGATGCCGAGGGCGAGCATGTACAGACTGACGATCCACTGCGACGCGGCGAGCGAGGCGTGGAACTGGTCGCGCATCGTCGGGAAGGCGACGTTCACCACGGTCGTATCGAGGATCACCATGAAGATCCCGAACACGACCACGCCCAACACCCGCCACTTGTAGTTGTCCGCCCCGTTTGTCTTGCGGTCCGCGCCGTCGGTCACGGGGACCGTGCGAGAGCAGGAAGCCGGCCAGCACGGGCCGCTTGCATTCGTCCCTCCGAGTACCGCCACTACTTTGGATAGCTGCTTTGGCTATTTGGGCTTTCGCCGCGCGCTGTCGCGGGACGCGAACCCGCTGTCGAGCGGGGTCGTGAAGCGGTAGAGGAGCTCCTTGTTTCCCCGCACCATCCCGAACACTTCGCGGGCGATCCGCTCCTGCGTCGCCGGGTCGTGCTCGACCTTGGCGTCATACGCCTGGAGCGTGTCGACGACGCGCCGCAGGGAATCGATCTCGTGCGTCAGGCGCGCCTTCGTCCGGCGCTGACGGATCAGGTCGAGCGTGCCGAACTCGCCGCCCTGCACGGCGAACAGCAGCGCGCCGGCAATGACGAGGATCTTGACGAGCCCAGCGACCCCACCGCGCCGGTCAGATGCCATAGAGCGCTCCGCCGGGGAACTCGGCGGCGCAGCCCAGGTCCTCCTCGATGCGCAACAGCTGGTTGTACTTGGCGATGCGGTCGGTCCGGCTCGCCGAGCCCGTCTTGATCTGGCCGA
>JBIOHX010000325.1:0-3975 GCA_044449465.1 Gemmatimonadales bacterium
ACCCTGATCTATAATTAACGAACGCATGTCCGACTCGAACGCCGCCAAGACGACTGCGCCGCCGAGCGCCGCCGAGCAGCGCGCGAGCGCGCGCCTCGGCGGGCTCTTGTTCCGCAACCGCAGCTGGCTCCCCGTGCCGTTTCTGCTCGTCGCCGTGCTCGTACCGGCGCACCCGAGCGCGGGCCAGTGGATCGTCGGCGCGCTGCTCGTCGTCGCCGGCGAAGGGGTGCGCATTGCCGGCGTCGCCGCGGCCGGCACGGTCACGCGCCGCCGCTCGCGCAACGTGCAGCGCCTCGTCGACTACGGCATCTTTGCCTGGGTTCGGAACCCGCTCTACGTCGGCAACTTTCTCGCCTGGATGGGCTTCGTCACCATCTCCGGCGTCCTCTGGTTCCTCCCCGTGGCGATCGTGCTCTTCGCCGTCGAGTACGCGTTGATCGTCGCCTACGAGGAGGGCGTGCTCGAGTCGATCTTCGGCGACGAGTATCTGGCGTACAAACGACGCACGTCGCGATGGATTCCACGTCCGCCGGCAAAAGCGCCCAACGGGCCGCACGATTGGGGCGAAGCCTGGCGCAGCGAAGTCAGCACCTTCTTCGCCTACGCCGCGCTCGTCGCGGTCTTCGCCGCGAAGCAGATCTTCTGGCGCGGCTGACGCTGGCCGCGGGCGCGAACCCTCGTCCCTACCGCTGCGGCCGCCCCGGTGGGTTCGGGCTCTTGAACACGTCGCGATTGATCTGGACGTACTGCTTGAGATTCTGCGGCACGTCCTCCTCCGGGAAGATCGCCGTCACCGGACATTCTGGCTCGCAAGCTCCGCAGTCGATGCACTCGTCGGGGTGGATGAACAGCTGCTGATCCCCCTCGTAGATGCAGTCGACGGGGCAGACGTCGACGCACGCGCGGTCCTTGGTGCCGATGCACGCTTCGGTGATGACGTAGGGCATTCGTCCCTCGGGTGATCCTGCGATTCAACGGCGTAGAGGCTAAGATAGTTGCATGCGCCTCATCGTCAACGGAGCCACGCACGACGTCGCCGCGCCCGACCATGAGACGCTCCTCATCACGCTGCGCGAGCGCCTGCATCTCACCGGCGCCAAGCTCGTTTGCGGCCGTGGCGAGTGCGGCGCCTGCACCGTTCTCCTCGGCGGAACGGCCGTCTACGCCTGCCTCACCCTTACGGCCGCTTGCGAAGGATCCACGGTCACCACGGTCGAAGGGCTCGCGCACGGCGACACCCTCGATCGCGTGCAGGCGGCGTTCATCGCCCACGACGCGCTGCAATGCGGCTTCTGTACGCCGGGCCAGATCCTCGCCGCCACCGCCCTCCTTCGCGACATACCCCATCCGACGGAGACCGAAATCCGCCGCGGCATGAGCGGCAACCTCTGTCGCTGCGGCGCGTACCCGAAGATCGTGCGCGCGGTCCTCGCCGCCGCCGATGCTGAAACTGGGGCGCCGCCGAATGCCTAAGCGCTTCGTCACGACCAAGGTCGAGATCGAAGGACGCGAGGAGACCAAGGTCGTCGAGCTCCCGTCGCGCGAGCCGGCCCCCTGGACCGAATCGGTAGAGCTCGCGGTGGTCGGCCAGCGCGTGCCGCGCATGGACGCGCTGGAAAAGGCGACCGGCGACGCGCGCTACACCGCCGACGTCCAGCTTCCCGGTATGCTTTACGCCGCCATCGTGCGCGCCGGCGTGCCGCGCGGCCGCGTCACGACGCTCGATCTCGCCGCCGCGCTCGCGATGCCCGGCGTGCGCGGCGCGGTGACGATGGACGACATGCCCGCCGTCAACCTCGACGGCGTCCGCCTGTTCGATCTCGCCGTGCACTACGCGGCGCAGCCCGTTGCCGCCATTTGCGCCGACTCGCTCGACGCCGCCGAACGGGCGGCCCACGCCGTCCGCCTGATCGTCGAGCCGGCGCCCCACGTCGTCACGGCCGACGAAGCGCTCGCCCCCAATGCGCCGCTCGTCCACGCCGGCGGCAACTCGCCGCGCCGCTCGCCGCGCACGATTTCGCGCGGCGACGTCGACGCCGGTCTGCGCGAAGCCGATGTGGTCGTCACCCGCGAGTATCGCACGCCCGTCGCGCTCCACACCGCGCTCGAACCGCACGGCGCGGCCGCCGAGTGGTTGGGCGGTCGAGTCACCGTCTGGGAATCGACTCAGGGCATCTTCAACACCCGCGCCGATCTCGCCGCGGCGTTCGGGCTGCCGCTGTCGTCCGTGCGCGTGATCAAGAACTACATGGGCGGCGGATTCGGTGCGAAGAACGGAGCGTCGCACGCAACCTACGTCGCCGTCGCGCTGGCGAAGAAGACCGGTCGCCCGGTTCGCTGCATCCTCGACCGCGAGGGCGAGCAGTCGGACGCGGGCAATCGGCCGGCGACGCACCAGCGCGTCACGCTCGCCGCCAAGCGCGATGGTACGCTCACCGCCATTCGCTTCGACGGCACGATCACACTCGGCGTTGGCGGCTGGCTCGAGGGGCCGGGGAACATCTACCGCGAGCTCTATCGCTGCGCCAACGTGTTCACGAGTGAGACCTTCGCCTACGTGAACACGGCGCCGATGGCGTCGTTTCGCGCGCCGGGCAGCGTCGAGGGCGCGGTCGGCCTCGAGTGCACGATGGACCTGCTCGCACGCGAGCTCGGGATCGATCCGCTCGAGCTCCGCCGCCGCAACTACGCCGGCCGCGATCAGGACAAGGACCGTCCTTACTCCGACAAGCGGCTCGACGCCTGCTACGACCAGGCCGCCGAGCACTTCGGCTGGACCCGCGCCCGCCGGCGCGGCGCGCAATCAGGTCGGCTGCGCCGCGGCGTCGGCATGTCGTCCATCGTCTGGGGCGCCGGCGGGGGCCCTCCCGCCTACGCCACCGTTCGCCTCAACCGCGACGGCACGATCGAGGTGCTCACCGGCGCGCAGGATCTCGGCACCGGCGCTCGTACGGTGATGGCGCAGATCGCCGCCGAAGCGCTCGGCGCTCGCGTCGGCGACGTGCGTACAGTCCTCGGCGACACCGAGCGCCTGCCCTTCGCGTCGAACTCGTGGGGCTCGATCACTACCGCGTCGGTCGGACCGGCGGTTCGTGTCGCGGCGGAAGAGGCGCGCGACTCGCTCTTCGAGGCCGCGGCGCCGATGCTCGACAGCGAGCCGAGCGACCTCGAGTCGCGCGACAGCGAGATCCACTCGAACACCAACGATCGCTGCCTGCTGTTTCGCGACGTGTGCGAAAAGCTCGGCGACGTGATGATCATCGGCCAAGGGAGCCGCGGCCCCAACCCGCAAAAGACGGCGATTTCGGCGTTCGGCGCGCTGTTCGCCGAGGTCGAGGTGGACATGGAGACGGGCCGCGTGCGTGTGCTGCGCATCGTCTCGGCGCACGACTCGGGACGCATCATCAACCCCACGCTCGCCGAGAGCCAGCTCGAGGGCGGCATCATTCAAGGGTTGGGATATGCGTTGTTTGAGGAGCGTGCGCTCGACGCGCGGCTCGGCCGGCAGCTCAACCCGACGATGCACGACTACAAAATCCCGACGATCGGCGACGTGCCGGAGATCGATGCGTTCTTCGTCGAGGGCGCGGACGTGACGGCGAACCACACCGGAGCGAAGGGGCTCGCCGAACCGCCCATCATCGGCACGGCGCCGGCCATCGCCAACGCGGTCGCGGACGCGATCGGTGGCGAGGTCAGCGAGCTGCCGCTCACCCCGTGGCGGGTCCTCAGCGCCGCCAGGGCGGCGAGTCCTTCCGTTTGAGCTCGGGGTTCTCGCGATAGAGCGTCGCCGTCTTCCCGATCACCTGCACCACGTCGGCGCGCAACCTGCCTGCGAGGTCGTTGGCCGCGTCCTTCACGCTGACGTCGGCGTTCTTGGTGAACTGAATCTTCACCAGCTCCATCGTGCGAAGCGCGTCGTCTGCCGCCTGACGCAGGGCGTCGGTGAGACCGTGCTGGCCGACGTGCACGAGC
>JBIOHX010000326.1:0-3945 GCA_044449465.1 Gemmatimonadales bacterium
CGAGATCGACGTGCGCCGACGGCGTGTTGACCAGGATCCCCGTCGATCAGCGTCGACCCTCGACGTCGCCGCGGCGGCCGAGATGCGCGCGCGCGGACAGCAGAACGAAGCGGACAGGGTGAGATTCGAACTCACGATACCGGGTTCACCGGTATGCCGGTTTTCGAGACCGGTGCCTTCAACCACTCGGCCACCTGTCCCAGCGCTAACAAGCTAATGCGGCGTCGCATCGCGCGTCGCGCTCCTCGCGGCCTACCGCTTCACGGCTCGGTCGAGTTGTGTCAGGCGATCGAGCAAAGGGCGCTTCGCGGACGATTCGACGCGCGCGAGCGACGCACGCACGGCGTCGATCGCCGCGCGAGTCGGCGGCTCTTCGCCGACCGCGCCGATGGCATCTGACGCGAGGCGCGCGCCCAGCACGAGCGCCTTGTCGATCGACGCGCCCATTGGGCGTCGCGTCCAGTACTGCTGCGGCCCATAGCCGATCCATGCGAGGTAACAGTCGGCGCCGCATTCGTCCCCCGGCGGGTCGAGCTGCGCGGCGTGCCACGCCAGCTCGTCAGCCCAGGGCGCGACGACGTTCGCGTCGTAGAGCTTCCAATACGCCGAGGGGTCGATGTGCCATATGGCCTGCGAATCATAGAAGACGAGGAGATCGCTGTGGGCGAGAAGCCAGGCCCGCTCGAGCGGGGCATCGTCGACGCGGCGCGTATCGAGCCGACTCGCCGCTCGTTCGATGAGCAGCAGGCGGCGAAAATGCAGCAGCGGCGACCCGTCGAGCGGCGAGCGATCTACGCCGGCGTACGGGTTTGGCGCTTCGAGGAAGTTCTCGGCCTCGACGAGTGACTCGAACGACGCGCTGTCGCCGCGCGCCAGGACCCGATCGACAACCGCGGCAAAGCTTGCCTCGTGATGTCGCGGGTCGAACGGGGTGGTCGCGCTCGCCGGCACCCAGCACGTCGGCGAAATACCCATCACCCGCCAGGCGTCGAAGTACCAGGTCTGGTTACCGGAACCACGCGTCGACTTGGACGCGCCGACCACGTCACCGAGGTGATACCGTTCGGCGATCGGCGCTTGCTCGTCGGGCAGGCTGTGGCAGGTCGAGCCGGTCGCGACGACGAGACGCAACGAATCGACGGGCTGTTGCGCGACGGCTGGCGTCACGAACATCGCGACCGCGATCGCCGCGACGGCAAACCTCGTCGGAACGGACAGGGTGAGATTCGAACTCACGATACCGGGTTCACCGGTATGCCGGTTTTCGAGACCGGTGCCTTCAACCACTCGGCCACCTGTCCGGGAGAGCCTAAGAATTTAGGGCGTAGGCGCTTATGTGTCAACGACTTGGCGCGATGGGACGGTGGGTTTGACCCAACGCGCAGGGCTGGAACGTGTAACGGTGTAGCATCGGATAAAAGCCGATGTGAGCGAGACGCCGATTCCCGCGCGCTCCTGGCATTTGACACGCATAACGGTATGCGTTATAATCGGCCATGGTTAAGTCGTTCGCCTCCCGTGGAACCGAAGACGTGTTTAACGGCGAGGACACCACAGCGGCTCGGAAAGTTTGCCCGACGAACCTGTTGGCCGTCGCCGCCCGCAAGCTGGAGCAATTGGATTCGGTTGAGACGTTGGACGAGCTTCGCATCCCACCCGGCAATCGGTTGGAAGCCCTCAAGGGCGACCGCGCCGGACAACACAGTATCCGGATCAATGAGCAGTATCGTGTGTGTTTTCGCTGGACGACCAATGGCGCGGAGGACGTTGAAATAATCGACTATCACTAATCGCTGACACTCACACTCGTCCTCGTTCCACCCCTTCTCGGAGTTTGTATGGTCCGCATTCCAACGCACCGCCCCCCGACACATCCCGGAGAGATGCTGTCGGAGGAGTTCCTCAAGCCGCTCAAGATCACCCAGACCGAGCTCGCCAAGCAGCTCGGCGTCTCGTTCGTCCGCGTGACGGAGCTGGTCAATGGCAAGCGTGGTGTCACCCCCGACACCGCGCTCCGCCTGGAGGCGCTGTTCGGGATGGGGGCGCAGTTCTGGCTCAACCTCCAGCTGCGATGGGACCTGTACCATGCGCGGCACTCGCCGGGGGCGGCGGGGGTCAAGAACATCAAGCGCTACCGGGCGGCCAAAGCGACTGCTGACGCCGCGCGCGCGCGGGCGATCGTGAGAGGCGCGCGCATCCTACGGCTCCCGCCGCTGTCGAAAGAAATCCGTCAGGAGCTCCCCGCAGCGATCGCCGCACACACCGCCGACGACTTCCGGCCGATGGTTGAGCCGGGGGTGACGCAACAGGTCGTCGACCGACCCGGCCATCCCCGCCTTGTCGTCCCAGGCGCCGAACACGACGCGCGGCAACCGCGCGAGCACGATCGCGCCCGCGCACATGGCGCAGGGCTCGAGCGTCACGTAGAGCGTGCAGCCGGCCAGGCGCCAGCTTCCCAGCGACGCCGCGGCATCGCGAATGGTGAGGGTTTCGGCGTGGGCTGTGGGATCCTGATCGCGGACGGTGCGGTTGCTCGCGCGAGACAGTATCTCCCCCTCGCGAACGATGACCGCGCCCACGGGCACCTCCCCCGCGTCGCCGGCCGCGCGCGCTTCGGCGAGCGCGGCGTCCATCCAATGCAGGTCCGCCGCGCCGAGTGAGACGGGGGAAGTCACGCGCGATCGGCGATCGTCACGCGCCCACCGTCTCGCGCGCCGGCTCGTTCGAGAACTCCAATGCCCCCTTCCCGTCCGGCCGCACGACGATCGCGTCGCCGTCGCCGAACTTGCCCTCGAGCACGGCCATGGCCAGCGGGTTCTGGATCAGCCGCTGGATCGAGCGCTTGAGCGGCCGGGCGCCGAGCGCCGGATCGTAGCCTTCTTCGGCGAGGAGGTGCTTGGCCTCAGGGGTGACCTCGAGGGTGATCTTGCGGTCGGCGAGCAGCTTGTCGAGCCGGGCGAGCTGGAGGTCGACGATGCGCGCGATCTGTTCCGTGCCGAGCGGGCGGAAGACGACGATGTCGTCGACGCGGTTGAGGAACTCCGGACGGAAGTGCTGCTTCAGCTCCTCGGTCACCTTGCCCTTCATCCGCTCGTACGACCCTGCCGCGTCGCCCGACTGGTTGAAGCCGAGGTGGACCGACTTCGCGATGTCGCGGGTGCCGAGGTTCGTGGTCATGATGATCACGGTGTTCTTGAAGTCGACGACGCGGCCCTGCGAGTCGGTCAGACGACCTTCCTCGAGGATCTGCAACAGGCTGTTGAAGATGTCCGGGTGCGCCTTCTCGACCTCGTCGAACAGGACGACGGAGAACGGCTTGCGGCGCACCTTCTCGGTGAGCTGGCCGCCCTCTTCGTACCCGACGTAGCCCGGAGGCGAACCGAACAGGCGCGAGGCCGTGTGCTTCTCACCGAACTCGGACATGTCGAGCTGGATGAGGGCGTCCTCGTCATCGAAGAGGAACTCGGCCAGCGTCTTGGCCAGTTCGGTCTTCCCCACGCCGGTTGGCCCGAGGAAGATGAAGCTGCCGATCGGCCGGCGCGGATCGCGCAAGCCCGCGCGGGCGCGACGGATCGCGTCAGACAGCACGGCGATCGCCGGCTCCTGCCCGATCACGCGCTCGTGCAGCCGCTCCTCCATATTGAGCAGCTTGTCCGACTCTCCCTCCAGCATCTTGCTCACCGGGATGCCGGTGATGCTGCCGATCAGTTCGGCGATGTCGGCCTCGGTCACCTCGTTCGAGGTCGGCCGCCCGCTGTCGAGCGCCGCCTTCTGCTCGGTGTACTCGGTCTGCAAGCGCAACAACTCGCTCTTGATGCGCGCCGCCGCCTCGTAGTCCTGCCGCTGCGCCGCCGCTTCGGTCTCTCCGTTGAGTTCGGCGACGCGGCTTTGCAGCGCGGACAGTTCGGGCGGCAGGCTCTGCTGCTCGATCACGTGCTTGCTCGC